>JAZUMP010000014.1:0-34847 GCA_045603725.1 Christensenellaceae bacterium | reverse complement strand
AACGGGTAAAATTGAAAAACCTAAACTTAGAAAAATGTATAGCGTAGACCAACTCGTTGCAAATCAAAACGAAATAGTTTAGGCTATTGCCTAGGGATTTAACAAAGAATAAATAGGAATTTGCAAGTCAAAATCAAGGTTTGAATTGTATTGACATGCCTAACTATTGCCTAGGGATTTAACAAAGAATAAATAGGAATTTGCAAGTCAAAATCAAGATTCGGATTATATTGACTTGCCTAAAGGTGACAAAATGAAAAAATTAATGATAGGAAACATGGCAGTTGCGCGCGGTGCGTATGAAGCGGGTGTTAAAGTCGTATCTTCATACCCAGGAACGCCAAGTACGGAAATAACCGAGTGCATAACTGAATACGATAATATTTTCGTAGAGTGGGCGCCTAATGAAAAGGTTGCTTGCGAAACGGCAATAGGTGCGTCTATAGCGGGCGCAAGGGCTATGACTTGTATGAAACACGTAGGTTTAAACGTTATGGCAGACCCTGTGTTTACCGTTAGTTATATAGGTGCAAACGGTGGTTTAGTTTTAGCCGTTGCCGACGACCCTGGTATGCACTCTTCTCAAAACGAGCAAGACTCTCGCCATTATGCAAAGGCAAGTAAAATTCCAATGCTCGAGCCGTCTGACTCTAGCGAGTGTAAAGAATATACTAAACTTGCGTTTTCTTTAAGCGAAAAGTACGACACGCCCGTATTTATTAGACTTTCAACTAGAGTTTCTCACTCTCAAAGCATGGTGGAATTATGCGAGCCTGAAACGGTTGAACTTAAACCTTACGAAAAAAATATACAAAAGAACGTAATGATGCCTGCAAATGCAATAGCAAGGCACGTAGTAGTTGAAAAAAGGCAAGAAGCGTTAGTAGAATACGCTGAAACTACTTCATTAAATACTATTGAAAATAACGGTAGTAAAATTGGCGTTATAACTTCGGGTATTTCTTACGTTTACGCTAAAGAAGCACTTCAAGATAAAGTTAACTACTTAAAACTCGGTATGGTTTATCCACTTTCCATAAAACTTATTGAAGATTTTGCTAAAAATCTAGATGAACTTTATATTATTGAAGAACTTGACCCATTTATTGAAGAGCACGTAAAAGCACTTGGAATAAAGGTTAAGGGCAAGGAAGAATTTTCATTACTTGGCGAATACAGTCAAAACCTAATTAAAAAGGTTATATTAAAGGAAGAAGTAGATAGTTTTATTCCCGAAGAACTTCCAAAACGTCCTCCGGTTATGTGCGCAGGTTGTCCACATAGGGGAACTTTCTACGTTTTACATAAACTCGGCGTTACCGTATCGGGCGATATCGGCTGTTATACTTTAGGCGCAGTTGCACCACTATCTAGCGTTGATACGACCATTTGTATGGGCGCGTCGGTTAGTGCTGCTCACGGTATGGCAAAAGCAAGGGGTAAAGAGTTTAATAAAAAACTCGTATCAGTAATAGGCGATTCTACGTTTATTCACTCAGGTATAACTGGGCTTATTGATATAGTTTATAATAAAGGCAGCAACACCGTAATTATTTTAGACAACTCTATAACGGGTATGACTGGGCATCAAGACAATCCAACTACAGGCTTAACTATAAGAAAAGAACCAACTAAGCAAGTTGATTTGGTGGCGTTATGTAAAGCCGTAGGCGTTGATAGGGTAAGGGTAGAAGACCCGTTCGATATTAAAGGCTTTGAAAAAGCCGTTAAAGAAGAACTTGAGGCTGACGAGCCTTCAGTTATCATCGCTCAAAGACCTTGTGCTCTTTTAAAAACCGTTAAATACGACGGAAAATTTAAAGTGGATAGTGAAAAATGCCGTTCTTGTAAGATGTGTATGACACTTGGTTGCCCGGCAATCGTGTTTGAAAACGGAAAGGCAAAAATTGATGAAACGCAATGTAACGGTTGTGGATTATGCGTAAAAGTATGTCCGTTTAATGCAATCGTAAAGGGGGAGTAATATGACTAAGAACATAATGATAGTTGGCGTTGGTGGTCAAGGCACTCTTCTTGCAAGTAGAATACTTGGAAACGCCGTAATAAGTGAAGGGTATGACGTTAAGGTTTCTGAAGTGCACGGAATGAGCCAACGTGGTGGAAGCGTTGTAACTTACGTTAAATACGGTGAAAAAGTTTATTCTCCTATAATTGACAAAGGGGAAGCGGATATAATCCTTGCTTTTGAAAGGCTTGAAGCAATAAGGGCGTTACCTTTCCTTAAAAAAGGTGGCAAAATTATATTAAACGATAGAAAAATTTCGCCAATGCCGGTAATTACGGGTGCAACTACTTACCCTGATGGCATTGTAGAAAATTTATCTAGTAAAGCAGAAACAATTTCTTTAGACGCACTTGAGTTAAGTTTAAAAGCAGGCTCGCCTAAGGCAGTTAACGTAGTTCTTATCGGCGTACTTGCAAAAAGTATGGATATATCTAAAGAAACGTTTATTAAAGTAATTAACGAAACCGTTCCTCCTAAGTTTTTAGAAATGAACTTAAAGGCGTTTGAACTAGGATATAACTTTAAAGGATAGAAATACTATGGAAAAAAAGGAAAGAACAAAAAAAATTATAGTTTACGCGTACGTAATATTTTCAATTATACTTTTCGTTGCTGTACTCGTTATTCCCGTAACGAGAGAAAAATTCGAGTATTTATCTTCAAACTACGCTTATATTATGGGTTTTATAAAGTTTAGTTTGCTTGCAACGGCTGGTGAACTTATAGCAAGCTATATTATAAGCGTTAATAAAACTATTCCCGTAAAAATAGTTTTAAGATTCATAATTTGGGGCTTTATCGGTATGTGGATTACCTTTATGATGAAGGTTTATTCTAACGCCGTTGCTACGATGATGGCTAGTGGTACGCTTTTAGGTGGAAGCAGTAACTTTTTACGAGCGTTTTTCACAAGTTTAATTATGAATACTACTTTTGGACCTACTTTTATGGCAGTTCACAAAATTACCGATAAAATGCTTGAACTTAGCGCAAATAAAGAAAAAATTACAATAAATAGCGTAATGAAAGGGATTGATTGGTCAGCCTTTTTAGGTTTTACTATTTTAAAAACCGTTCCATTTTTTTGGATTCCGGCACACACTGTAACCTTTTTGTTGCCGCCACAATATCAGGTAATGATGGCGGCGGCGTTATCCGTAGCGCTCGGTATATTTTTAAGTTTAAATAACAGGAAAAAAATTAAGGAGAAAACTAATGCGTAATCCAGAAATAGAAAAAATGCCTCGTGAAGAACTAAAAAAACTTCAAAGTGAAAGGCTTAAATGGCAAGTTAAAAGAATGTACGATAAAGTTGAATGCTTCCGCTTGCGCATGGATGAGAAAGGTTTAAAACCTGAAGATATAAAAGGTGTTGAAGATTTATCTAAACTTCCCTTTTCATATAAAAGCGATTTAAGAGATTATTATCCTTACGGGCTTTTTGCAGAACCACTTGAAAATATTAGGCGCGTACACGCTTCTAGTGGTACGACTGGGAAAAGAATAGTAGTAGGCTATACCGATAAAGACCTTGATATGTGGTCAGACTGTATTGCTAGAATGCTCACTGCAATAGGCATAACTAATAAAGATATTTTCCAAGTATCTTTTGGTTACGGCTTATTTACGGGTGGTTTTGGCTTACACGCAGGTGTTGAAAAAATCGGGGCTACGGTTATTCCAATGTCGTCAGGTAATACTGCTCTTCAAATTCAAACGATGATAGACTTTAAGGCTACGGCTATTTGCTGTACACCGTCATACGCTATGTATCTTGGCGAAGAAATTGAAAAAATGGGTGTTAAAGACCAACTTTCTTTAAAAGTAGGTATTTTCGGTGCAGAGCCTTGGAGCGAAAGTATGCGCCACGAAATAGAAAGTAAACTCGGCATTAAAGCATACGATATTTACGGGCTCTCTGAAATTTTAGGACCGGGCGTTTCTTGTGAATGTGAATATCAATCGGGTATGCACGTATGGGAAGACCATTTTATTCCTGAAATTATAGACCCCGAAACTTTAGAAGTATTGCCGGAAGGCGAATGGGGAGAACTCGTATTTACTACGATAACTAAAGAAGGATTCCCAATAATAAGATATAGAACGAGAGATATTTGTTCACTTAACTTCGAGCCTTGTAAATGTGGCAGAACTCACGTTAGAATGAGAAAACCTAACGGAAGAAGCGACGATATGCTTATTGTTAGAGGCGTTAACGTATTCCCTTCACAAATTGAAGAAGTATTATTAAGTTTAGAAGGAGGAAACATCACTCCTAACTATTTAATAAAGGTTGACAGGGTAAACAATACCGATACTTTTGAATTAGACGTTGAAATGAGTGAAACAATGTTTACCGACGACGTTAAGAGTATTTCTAAAGTTGAAAAGGAAATTACTGAAAAACTCCGTTCAGCGTTAGGTCTTGGCGTTAAAGTTCATCTTGTTAATCCAAAGAGTATTCCAAGAAGTGAAGGAAAGGCAAAACGTGTATTAGATTTGCGTAAACTTTAATATTAAGGAGAAATATATGAAAGTAGAACAAATTTCAATTTTCGTAGAAAACAAAACGGGAAGATTGCTTGCTATTTCTGAAATTTTAGCAAAAAATAATATTGATATTTCAGCATTATCACTTGCTGATACTGAAGACTACGGCGTGCTTAGAATGATAGTTAGCGACCCACACAAAGCAAAAGAAGCGTTAAACGAAGCGGGGATTATTTGTAAAGTAACTGAAGTTTTAGCCGTTGCTATCGACGACGTTCCAGGTGGTTTTTATAACTCGCTTAAAATTCTTTCTGAAAATCACGTTGACGTTAAATATATGTATGCTTGCGTTTCTCACGAAAAGGGTAAAGCACTTATGATTTTAAGCGTTGACGATATTGATAAAGCGTATAACTTAGTTAAAGAAAATTCTAAAATAGACGTAAACCCATCAGATATTTATAGACTTTAAGAATAAATATCCTTTAATAAGTTAAATATATTTAAAGGAGAAATTATGAAAAAGAATAGAAATTTTTGGGTAGTCCTTGTAATATTTAGTTTAGTTGGGCAGGTTGCGTGGGTTGTTGAAAATATGTACTTTAACGTATTTATTTACGAAATGTTTAACGCATCCGCAGAAGATATTTCGTTAATGGTTGCGCTTTCTGCCGTATCGGCAACCGTTACCACTCTATTTATGGGCGCTCTTTCCGACAAACTTGGCAAAAGAAAGGTGTTTATGGCAGGTGGTTATATCGCTTGGGGTATCACTATTTTAGCGTTTGCACTAATAAGAGAGGACTTAATAAGTTCAATTTTTGGCGTAACTAGTTCGGTTAGCGCAATTTGTATAACTTTAGTTATTATTATGGACGTTGTTATGACGTTTTTTGGCTCAACTGCTAACGACGCCGCTTTTAACGCTTGGCTCACCGACGAAACTGATATGTCTAATAGGGGTAAGGCCGAAGGTATTAACTCTATGATGCCACTTGTTGCAATACTCGTGGTGTTTGGGGGATTTATGTCTTTTGATTTATCTCTAGAGTCAAGTTGGATAACCATTTTCGTAATACTCGGTGCGCTCGTTATATTAATGGGCGTTATAGGTTTTTTCTTAATAGAAGAAAAAACTGTAAAAGTTAACGAGAACAGTAATTATTTTGCTAATATTTTTTACGGCTTTAAACCGAGCGTTGTCAAAGAAAATAAAATGCTTTACTTCAATCTGCTCGCTTTTGCCGTATTTGGAATATCTATTCAAATATTTATGCCGTATTTAATACTTTATTATACAGAAACTTTAAAAATGGCAAACTACGTTTTAATTATGGCACCTGCAATTATTTTAGCATCGGTATTTACGGTGTTTTACGGTAGGCTTTTTGATAAAATTGCTTTTGAAAAATCCATTTTTGGAGCGATTGCAATACTTTGTGCCGGTTATATAATTTTGTATTTCTTCACAAGCACTGCACTCGTGTTTATAGGTTCGCTTCTTATGATGTGTGGCTATTTAGGTGGCATGGCAGTGTTTGGCGCAACTATTAGAAATCATACGCCAGAAAATAAAGCGGGAATGTTTCAAGGTTTAAGAATTTTTGCGCAAGTATTAATCCCAGGCGTTATCGGTCCTAGTATCGGCGCAATGGTATTAAAAAACGCCGAAAAAGTACCCAATAACGACGGCACTACTTCGTTTATTCCTAACGCGAATATCTTTTTATCGGCACTTATAGTAGCGTTAGTATTAACGGCAATTCTTGCTTTAATATTCTATTTTAATAAAAAGACTTCTTCTAAATGCTAGCAATAAATTAAATAACGATTAATTTTCCCTACTTTATTTTTAAGTAGGGATTTTTATTTTGTAAAAATATATTATCGTGCAGTTTTTATTTGACAAATTTAAGTACAAAACATATAATGGACACATTATATAACGCATAGATTAGATATGGGGAACTGTTGATAAATTTTTTTTAGGAGGGTTTTATAATGAAAAGTAAAACTAATTTTAGAGCAATTTACACGTTGTTTGTTGCGCTCGTTATGTCTCTTGCTTGTTTGGGATTTACAAGCATCTCGGCTACGGTTGCACAAGCAGAAAGTTCTGTCGTTTCATTGACAGGAGAGGGAACTAATGATAATCCTTATCTTATTAGTAACTTAGAAGAACTTGAATTTTTCCGTAATGACGTTAATAATGGTAACGATTATAATGGTAAATACGTCAAATTGACTGATAATATCGATCTTAATAATGAAGAATGGACGCCTATCGGATATTTAGGTAAAAGTTTTTTAGGTAATTTTGACGGTGGTAATTTTACTATTAAGAACTTAAAAATAACTAAAACTACGGTAAACAGCGCAGAAAATAACGGCATAGGCTTGTTCGGTAATACTAAAAATCCGGCAACTATTAAAAATTTCACTATTGAAAACGTAGATATTACGGGAAGTCTTTATGTAGGTGCTGTTGTAGGTTATCCATATACGGGAAAATCCGTTGAAAACGTTACCGTTAAAGGTGATATTGCGATTGATGCGTGGTGGTATGCAGGAGGTATCGGTGGTAATGGTTATATAAGTAAAGTGGACAATTGCCACGTAATAGGAAACGATGGTTCATATATTAAAGGAAATAACGGTTCGTATATTGGTGGTATTTGGGGATTCCGTGGTGAAGGAAGTCAAACGATGACTAATTGTAGCGTAACTAACGTTGCAATTATAGGCGTAGACAGAGTTGCAGGTATTTCTGGTATCGGTCATTACGGCAATTCAATTACTAATTGTTCTGCAAATAACGTATCAGTAACGGCAACTGATCCCGAAGCAACTACCGTTGGACTTGTTGTAGGAGCTTGTCAAGGAGGTAACGGTGGTAATGCTATAACCGTTATAAAGGACAATAATTTAGAAAACGTTAATGTAAAAATTGGCGACGTAATTCTTGAAAAACCTCCTCTTTTTGGGACTAATATAGATGGAATTGCGCCTGAAACTAATTTAGTTGCTTGTGTTAACGGTGTTTTTTGGTACGAAAGCATTGCTGACGCCGTTGCTGTTTCAGAATTTAACGACGTGATAACCTTACTCAAAGATACAGATGAAGAGTGTTTTGTACCCGCAGGTATTAAAGTTAATGCCGACGGTTATAGTGTAGAAAACGTTACAGTTGAGGAACTCAAAATAGCGAATATTATAGTTAGTAGAAGTGAAACGGAAAAGTCAACTACAGTTTCTATTACGTATCTTAACAGTGATGGTATAACAACCTTTACCGTTTACGACGGTCAAGACGGTTTTAATGGTCAAGACGGTTCTAATGGTCAAGACGGCACAAACGGCACGAATGGCAAAAACGGCAAGGACGGTATCGGTATTAAAAATGCTGAAGTTAACGAAAACGGCGAACTTATAATTACTTATACGGATAATACGTTTATTAATCTTGGTGTAGTAGTTGGTGCTAACGGTACGAATGGCACAAACGGCGTTGACGGAGTTAACGGCAAGGACGGTCAAAATACGTCGAACGGATTTGCGATAACTGCTACGGTTATTGGCTCTATTGCACTTTTATCTAATATTGCAATGCTTTTATTCTTCTTTCTTAAAAAGCGTGCGTAATTAAAATTAAACTTAAAAGAGTTCGGGATTATTCCCCGAACTCTTAAATTTTTAATAAAATAAGACGGCTTTAATAAGCCGTCTTAACAATTTATTATAAAATTTCAATTCCGTATTTTCTGGCTTCTTCTTCAAGCCCGTCTGGCCAAAGGGAAGCTTGAACTTCGCCAATGTGTGCTTTTTGAAGTATTAACATACAAAGCCTTGATTGACCTATTCCGCCACCGATAGTAAGTGGAAGTTCTTTATTAACTATTGCCTTATGATAATCATACTCAAGGCGTTTTTCCATACCCCTTTCTTTAAGTTGGGAAATAATAGAATTTTCATCTACCCTTATTCCCATACTAGAAATTTCAAATGCGCTATCTAAAACTTCGTTATAGATTAATATATCGCCGTTAAGCGCCCAATCGTCATAGTCTGGCGCTCTGCCATCGTGAGGTTTGCCACTACTAAGGTTGCTTCCTATTTGCATTAAAAATACCGTGCCGTACTTTTTAGCAAGTGCATTTTCGCGTTCTTTTGCAGTAAGGTTTGGGTAAAGTTTTTCGGCTTCAAAAGTTGTTATAAACTTAACTTCTTTGTTAATACTAAGAGTAAGTGAAGGGAATAACTTTTTAGTGTTTTCGTTAACTTCGTAAAGCACGGAAATTATGGTGTTTACCGTATCTTTTAAATAATCTACAGTTCTATCTTCTTTAGAAATAACTTTTTCCCAATCCCATTGGTCAACGTAGATTGAGTGAATATTATCAATCGAGTCGTCGCGCCTTATAGCGTTCATATCCGTATAAAGACCAAAGCCCTTTTTAAAACCGTACTTTTTAAGAGCAGTTCTTTTCCATTTAGCAAGTGAGTGAACGATTTCTGCGTATCTTCCGTTTAAACCTAAAACGTCAAACTTAACGGCTCTTTCTACGCCGTTTAAATCATCGTTTAAGCCAGTATCAGAAAATACTAAAATAGGCGCAGAAACTCTCGTTAAGTTTAAACTTTCGGCTAAATTTTTCTCAAAAGAGTCTTTCACGTATTTTATTGCGACTTGAGTGGTTATAAGGTCTAATTTATTTTTATAATTTTTTGGTACGTATAAATTTTTCATATTATAATAAATGATAGCAATTTTTATTAAGTTAGTCAAGTAAATGTAACGACTATAATATATTAATATATAGGTAGAGTTATGGGATTTTCTGATAATATTTTTAAAATAACGGGTGGTATTTGCCCGTGCTTATATAGGATTACCGTGTGTGGCAACAGTGGCGTTTACGTTGAAGGTGTTTTAAAAATTATCGATATTGGCGACAAACAAATTATACTAAGAGTCAAAGATAATATGCTTAAAATTTTTGGCGAAAACTTAAAAGTCGTCTCTTATTATGAACGAGATATTAGTATTTCGGGCGAAATTATAAAAATTGAAAAAGAAAGGGAAAAGTGATGAAAAAGGGTGTTTTATACGCTGAATACGTAATAAAAGGCAAAAAAATAAGGTATCTTTTAGGGTATCTAGAAAATAAAAAAATTCCCGTATATAAATTTTTACAAATAGACGATAAAAATGCTAAAATTACTATTGATTATGTCGATAGACATAAATTTTTTGCTATTTGCAAAAATATGTGCTATAATATTAAAAAAGTTAAATATAAAGGGTTTTTAGCCCCTTTAGTATTGGCTTTTAAACATATTGGCGTAGTTGTTGGGGCAATATTATTTATATTTAACGTTTATTTAATGAATGATTATATATTAAAAATCGAGTGTACGGGAAGTGGAAGTTATTTTGCTAACGAATTTATATCACTTTCAAAAGACTATGGCGTTGATAAATATAAAAGATTTTCAAAGGCGGATATTAATGGGCTCAAACACACTCTACTGTCAACCAATCCACACCTTTCGTTTGTAAGTATTGAAAAAAGTGGAAACATACTAATAATAAATTCCGTTATGCAAAAATGCGAATTAGATACGCTTAATAAAAATGCGAACGACCTAGTTAGCGAAGTAAAAGGCGTGGTTGAAAGCGTAAACGTTTTAAGGGGAACGCCACTCGTTAAAAAAGGAGATTTAATTGATATTGGAACTCCATTAATAGGCGCGTACATAACGGGTAAGGAAGATAAAACGTATCCTACGTATATCGTTGGGAGAATAACCGTTTTAGAAGAAAAACTCAAGTTTTATAAATTAGAGTACATAAATGACGATATTATTAAAACCATAGAAACTATTTCAAAGTTTAACGAAAACGATGAAGTAGTAAGCGTTAAAAGCACTGTGAAAGACGGTGTGGTTGAAGTTTTACTAACGGTAAGGCATATCGTCATAGGAGGATAGATTGGAAAAATACGAAAGTATAATCAAGATTAAAAATTCTAACAACGCTTTAGAACTATTAGGCGTGTTTGACGAAAATTTAAACGTCTTAATGAAAGAAACGGGAACGGTTATTTTTTTAGACGGCGATAGTTTAATTGTTTCGGGAAGTAAAGATAGCGTGCTTATTGCCGAAAAGGTTATACTTAAACTTTTAGATATAATACAAGTTGGCGAAAAAATTGATAAATCTAGAATAATATATTTGATTGAACTAGCAAGAAGTGGGAATATAGACGGTATCGAAAAGGTAGTTAGTGGCGTTGTTGCAATAACTTCTAAAGGCAAGCAAATAAAATGTAAAACGTTAGGTCAAAAAAGTTACGTTGACGCTATTAATAAAAATACGGTTGTTTTTGGCGTGGGCCCTGCGGGGACGGGTAAAACCTATCTTGCCGTAGCCCTTGCCGTGAGCGCTTATAAAAATAAAGAGATAGAAAAAATAATTTTAACAAGGCCAGCCGTCGAAGCAGGCGAAAAACTTGGGTTTTTACCTGGCGATTTACAAAATAAGGTAGACCCGTATTTGCGTCCGCTATACGATGCTCTTCAAGAAATGTTCGGGCTAGAAACTTATCAAAAACTTATCGAAAAGGGCGCAATTGAAATCGCCCCACTTGCATATATGCGTGGTAGAACTCTAAACGATAGTTTTATTATTTTAGACGAAGCGCAAAATACGACGGTAGAGCAAATGAAGATGTTTTTAACGCGTATGGGTGAAGGAAGTAAAGTCGTAATAACCGGCGACATTACTCAAATTGACCTTCCTGACGGTAAAAAGAGCGGGCTTAAGCACGCCGTTTCAATTTTGGGTGGCATAAAGGGTATAGAAATTATAAATTTAACTTATAAAGACGTTGTTCGTCATCCACTCGTTGCAGAAATAATAAAAGCGTATTCAAAAAGTGAAAATAAAACTTCTAAAATAAAAAATTAAATCTTAGTATAGGTAATTATGAATATTCAAAGGAATTTAAAGTGGAAAACTTCTGATTATACGAGAGTTTCGCTTTTGTTTTTAGGACAAGCGTTATTAATTCTCGCATTATTTATAGGTGCGTTTACCCTTTACGGTGAAGACGTTAATATAATTTCAATGTTTTTAAACGATAAGAGTTTGCTATCTAAATGTTTATATATTTTTATAGCAGAGATACTTTTATCGTTTATAGTATTTATTTACTTTTATACCGATAAAAGAGATTTTATTAAAAGTACGTCTAACATATTAATGATATTTTTAATAATTGACGTATCGTTTATCTCTTGCGTATTATTTGGTAATATTAACATATATTTGCGCCCTTACGCACTTTGCGCAGTTTTAGTGATGTTTTTAGTAAATAAGCGTTCAGCAATATTTTTAAACTGCTTCTTTAGTATGTTAATGATGCTTTTCGACTTGTTTATTAACTATTATTTAACTACGAATATTGAAATGTACAATGCGTTATTATTGAACTTTATAGCAGGTACGCTTGCAGTATTTATCGTAGACGTTGAAGGCTCGCGCTTAAAAGTATTATCTCAAGGTATATTTATGTCAATCCCGGTAATAGTAAGTGCAGTTTGCTTAGAACTAAATTCTGGGTTTACAGTATTATGGCAAACGGCTTTATACGCTTTAGCAAGTGGTGTGCTTTCAGATATGTTATTAATGATTATAATACCTTTCTTTGAATACGTATTCGGGGTATTAACTAACTTTAGGCTCGGTGAACTTACAAACCACAAATCTAAACTTATAAAATGCTTAATAGAGCGCGCACCCGGAACGTTTAATCACACTTTAATAGTTGCGTCTTTAGCAGAAGCGTGTAGTAACGCAATAAATGAAAATCCGCTTCTCGCTAGAGCATGTGCTTATTATCACGATATAGGCAAAATAAAAAAAGCCGATTATTTTGCAGAAAATCAGGTTGGGCATAACCCGCATGATGAACTTTCTCCAGAACTTTCAACGGATATTATAAGGGCTCACGCTAGAGATGGTGCTGAACTTATAAGAAAATGGCATTACCCTGAAGTTTTAGCGGAAGCCGCTGAACAACATCACGGAACAATGCCAATAAGATACTTTTATGCAAAGGCGTTAAAATTTACAGACGGTGAACTTGATATAGAAGATTATAGTTATTACGGTCCAAAACCTAGAACTAAAATTAACGCTATAATTATGATTTGCGACGCTTGCGAAGCAAAAGTAAGAACGGTAAGTAACCGTACTCACGAAAACGTTGATAAAGCAGTTAAAGAAATTATAGAAGAAAGAATGGATTTAGACCAATTCACCGATTGTGATATAACCTTTAGAGAACTT
This sequence comes from Christensenellaceae bacterium, assembly GCA_045603725.1. GTDB lineage: Bacteria > Bacillota > Clostridia > Christensenellales > Borkfalkiaceae > HGM11412. Next base: position 21,978 of record JAZUMP010000014.1, on the reverse strand, counting down.
GATATTATAAGAAATTCTATCACTAACGCGCTTGCCGGCGTATATCACGATAGGGTTAAATATCCAAAACTTAAAAAAGGCAATAAAAATGCAAACTAATTTACTATTATATTTAGAAGATTCTTTAGTTAACGCTGAAGAATTAGCGCGCGTAGTATACAAAACTTTAAAGCAAGAAGAAAGTCTTTCTTCAGAAGTAATATTCGTTAGCGAAGAAGAAATAAAAGCATTAAATAGCGAGCAAAGGGGAATTGATAAGGTTACAGACGTTTTATCTTTCCCAACTCTTGACGGGCATCGTGGTAAAATAATTCGCGCAAAAGATTATCCACTTGACGTAAACGATAACAGAGTATTTTTAGGCTCTATCGCAGTTTGCGTTAAAAGAGCAAAAGAGCAAGCCGAAGAATACGGGCATAGTGAAGAAAGGGAACTTAATTATCTTGTTTGCCACGGTTTATTGCATTTATTTGGTTACGACCATATGATAGAAGAAGATAAAATTGAAATGCGCGCTTTAGAAGAAAGCATATTAAACGAAATAGGGATAAAAAGATAATGAAAAGTGGAACAGTAGCAGTAGTTGGAAAGGCAAACGCCGGTAAATCTACTTTATTAAACGTAATTGTTGGCGAAAAGGTGGCAATCGTATCGCCAAAGCCACAAACTACTAGAGATAGAATTTTAGGCGTGTTAAACGGCGAAGATTATCAAATTGTATTTGAAGACACGCCAGGTTTTTATAAATCAAAAACCGAACTATCTAGAAAAATGCAAAGAACGGCTAAAAGAACGGCAAACGACGTAGACGTCGTTTTATACGTTTTAGATATTCACGAAGGTGTAAAAGACGAAGATTTAGATATGCTTAAATCAATAGCAAAAAGCGAAGTACCTATGATAGTAGCGCTTTCTAAAATTGATATTATGCCTAAAGAAAATATTCCAGAAGCGCTCGTTAAAGTTGCTGAAATTGAAGGGGTTGACGAAATAATTCCTATTTCTTCAAGAAAATATAGAAATATAAAAGAATTAATTGATATTATTTTAAAATATTTACCAAACGCCGAAGCAATTTTTAAAGAAGAAATTATTTCAGATAAATCCGAAAAGTTTATGATATCTGAAATTATGCGTGAAAAAATACTTCTTGAATTCGATAAGGAAATTCCACACGGAATAGCCGTTATAGTAAACGAATTTTATAAAAAGCCTAGTGGCACATACGAAGTTAATTTAGATATAATTTGCGAAAAACAAAACCACAAGGCAATTTTAATCGGCAAACAAGGTCAAGCAATTAAAAGGGTAAGTCAGTACGCTAGAGAGTCTATGGAAAAATTTTTAAATGCGAAAGTGTTTTTAACTACTTACGTTAAAGTTAAAGAAAATTGGCGCGATAAAGAAAATTTACTATCTGAATACGGCTATGGAGATATAGATAATATTTAATTATGAGAATGCGCAGGAAGAAAAACCTAACTAGTAGGTTTGATAGTTGTAAAAATATAGTACTTTCAAAGTCCACCAATATTTATAGACAACCCGAAAGTGAAAGGTATGACGTTCAAGATTTAGAAAGTTTATTTAAAAATAAAAACCCTGTGGAACTTGAAATTGGTTGTGGTCGCGGGGATTTTATAGTAGAAACGGCAAATCGCAATAAAAATATAAACTATATAGGTGTAGAAATTATTGATAACATAATAGTTTCGGCAGCGGAAAAGGCAGAAAAAGAAAATTTAGAAAACGTTCGCTTTTTTAACTGTGGTGCAGAGATTTTGCAATATCTATTACCTAAAAACTCTATATCTAATATTTATTTAAACTTTTCTTGTCCGTATCCTAAAAAGCAGTACGAAAATCATAGGCTTACCTATAAGTATTTTTTAGAAATTTATAAATTTTTATTAAAAGACGGTGGCAAAATTTATCAAAAAACTGATAACGATGATTTTTTCGAGTTTTCACTTAATTCTTTTAAAGAAAACGGGTTTGAAATAGAATACGAAACGCGTGATTTACATAGCGAAAATCCCGAAGATAACGTTATGACGGAATACGAAAAAAAGTTTGTTGCACTTGGCAAAAATATAAACAAACTTATAGCAATAGAGAAAAAATAGAAATTAAAAGCGGATATAATCCGCTTTTATTTGCGGACGTGGCGAAACTGGCAAACGCTCAGGCCTCAGAAACCTGTGGGTAACCTTATGGGTTCAAGTCCCATCGTCCGCACCAGAAAAAGACTCTAGGTTGAATACAATCTTGAGTCTTTTTCAATTAAATCCGCCTTCGTCGAAATAAATCCACTATCGTGGATGAAATCGCTACGCGATGAAATCTTGCTTCGCAAGGTTAAGGGAGGTGGATTTAATTTCATCTGAAGCCGTAGGCTGAAGATTTCATCCAAACTTGTTTGGATTTCATCGTGCAAAGTACGATTTCATTAAATATACAAAGCTACGCCTTGATTTATTTACGATAAAGTGATAAAATGAACTCGCCGACCAAAAGGCAATCATAAAGTAAGTATTTGATATTAAAATGGAAAAGCATTAAGGAGATTAGCAAATGAAAGAAAAATTTATTGGCAAAACCATTGCGGTTATAGGTGATAGTATAACGGAATCTGGCAAGCAATTTTATTATTTGCGCTCGTATTTTCAAAATAGTAAAGATAAGTGTTACCTATATAATCGTGGAACGTGTGGCAATCGCGCAGTTATGTTTCCATATTTATTTGATGATGAAATAAAAGAACTTAAAGCCGATTACGTTATGATTAGTTATGGAGTTAACGATTTAGGAATTTGGCTTTATGACAATTTAAAGCCCGTAACGAGTGAACTTTTAGCAAAGCGTAAAGTTAGGGATGAAGAATATTTTGAAAGTATTTACAAATCAATAAAAGTAGTTAAAGATTACGGCGCAACACCTATTATTCTATCTCCTTTTGCAGTTAATGAATTGTTAATAGAAAAAGAAAATATTGAAACAGTTGCTGATAACGATGAAAAAGAAGATAATTTAAAGCCGTCATTTTACACACGTGCAACTTTTAGAAATATCAATTTAGCCCTTAAAGGTTACGCTATTAAATTAAAAGAAATAGCAAAGGAAACGAGTGCAGAGTATTTGCCTATGTTTGAAAAAACTTATGAAGAAATGTTAAAGCAAACGAATATGTTTTCTGAAGACGGTGTGCATTATACCGCTAACGTAGGTTTAAAGTTTATAGCACAAATAATGCTAGAATATTTAGGGTGCACAAATATTCCTAACGAGTTTGTTAAAACTCCTGAAAATGATGAAATCGAGCGTTTAGAAAAATTAGAGCGCGATGCAGGTGGAATATTAAGAGGCACTCCATATAATAAATACTTTGGCAATTTTAGCGAAGAAGAAATGATTATAAACGCACAAAATGCTGTAAAGGAAAATGGTTGGGGAACAGATAGAGCAAAACTTTATTTGAAATACTATAAAGAACTTTCATCTTTAAGAACAAAAATAAGAAATCTTACGGAAAAATTGTAAAATCTAGTTTATGATAATTTAAAAAAGTGGCAACTTTTTGTTGCCACTTTTAAATTATATAAAATTATTGTTAAATATCTTCTGCTAAGGCTTTTCGTTTTTTCCACTTTCCTAAAAGGAAGTAAATAGTGCTTGGAATAGCATAGCCGTAAGGCGCTAAACCGTAACCTAAAACGAATCCGTAAAAACCTAAGTTAAGCGCAATGCCTAATAGCCAACTTAAGCCTATTCGTAATATTACGCCGTCAAGTATAGAAAGAATCATACCAAATTTAGCGTGCCCCATACCTTGAATAAGCGCACCGCTACCACGCATTAATGCAAATGCAGGGAACATCCAAAGTATTGCCTTTATAAACTCTGCCGACATTTCGTGTACTAAAGGATTATCATCAAATAACATAAACATCTGCTTTCCGAGTAGTACGTATAATACCATAAAGAAAATTGTAAGGGCTATTGAGTAAATCCAAGCATAATACACAGTTTGTTTTACGCGTACGTAGTTTTTAGCGCCGATATTTTGGCTTACTATAGGAACTGCAGCGTATTGAATACCCATACAAATTTTATTGACTATATCATCTATTCTAACGCCTACGCCGAAAGTTGCAGAAGCAACAACGCCAACGTCGTTTACCATAGTGTTAACGAACAACATTGAAACGTTTATAAAGCCTGATTGTATTGCCATAGGCGTTCCAACGGCAGTTATCATACCTAAATATTTTTTGTTTGGTATAAAACTTTCCTTTTTAAAATCAAAACCGAATTCATCTTTTTTCTTTATTAAATATATTATAGAAAAAATAAAAGAAACTGCTTGACCGATAATAGTAGCCCATGCCGCACCAGCAACGCCCCAACCGAGTAAGCCTGTAAATAAAAGGTCGAGCACTAAATTAATAATTGACGCAATACCTATAAAAAGGAAAGGCCTTTTAGAATCGCCCATACCGCGAAGTATTGCAGATACTAGGTTATAGCCTGCAGTAAATATAAAACCAAATGCACAAATAACTAAATATTCCCTTGCCATTTCAAAAGATTCTATAGGCATTTTAATAAGTTTTAAAATTAGGTTTTGCCCAAAGAGCATAATAAGAGAAAACACTAACGAAATAGCGCAAATAAAAATAAATAGCGTTCCTATAATATCGTTCATTTCTTTTCTCTTGCTAGCGCCGTATGCTTGACCTAATAAAACTTGACCAGCATTAGAAAATCCTAAACAAACCATAGTTGCAAAGTTTATAATTTGGCTTGACTGAGATACTGCCGAAAGACCGTACGTTCCAACGTATGCGCCAACTACTATCATATCAATAGTGCTATAAAGCACTTGAAGAGCGTTAGACGCCATAAACGGTAATGAAAATATTATTAATTGTTTTGCTATATTGCCTTTAGTAAAATCTTTAGATAGTTTTTTAGCCGTTTGCATTTTTCACCAATAGTAACTTTATTTAACTTTAACAATATATCAAAATCGCCTATTAATGTCAAGGATTTTATTACTTTGTAATAAACCTTAAAATTTATTATTTAAAATAAAAAAAAGAGCAATGTAAATTGCTCTTTTTAATTTAAGTTATTAGATTTTCTTTGCGTTTTGTAAAACGTATTTTTCTGCTTCGTCAGACCAAATACCGTTGTTCTTATCACAAATGTCTGCAAGGTCTTTGAAGAACTTATCAGTTTCGCCTAATTTTCTAAAGTCAGCAATAGCAGTCATAGGCATAGAAATTTGTGTATAACAAAGTTTTTTAGCGCCTTTAATATTTGGAAGATTTAAAGTCGTATCAACAACCGAGTCAAGACCACCAACGTGTGAAATCATAATAGCAGGGTTAATTCTTCCTTCGCTTGCAAGTTTAATTGCTTCTCTTAAATCTGCCTTGTTACCACCAGACGTACCCGTAATTCTGTGGAAAGCGTAGTGAACGTCGTAGAAGTTAAATTTTGCAGAGAAATCACTGTTAATAGGACCAGCGAAGAAGTTTAAGCAACCGTATTCGCCAAGGAGCGCGTCGCCTTGTTCAACGAGTGCTGAAACAGGAGCGTAAACGAAAACGTCGTCATAACCTTTACCACCGTTTAATTCCTTCATATATTCAACAGGGTTTTCGATAGTGCTTGTATTAACGTAAACTAATTTAACACCGTTTTTAGCCGCTTCTTCAACAGTTAAAAGTGAAGCCGCTCTATCAAGCCTTGCTTGGTCGATATCAGTAACAACCATAAGTGATGGCTTTCTATCGCAGTGAATACCGTAATCGATAGCACCAAGTCCCATAGGGCCTACACCTGCTAAAATTGCAACTGAACCACCTTCTTTAATACCCATTTCGTGAGAGTGTGTTTCGTAAACGGAGTGATAGTTTTCGTGATAGCCTGCAATTATACAAGACATTGGTTCAGCAAGTGAAGCCTTAAAATAACTTTCGCCGTGGTATGGAAGTAAACAGTCTTTTTCCATAACTTCGTTAGGAATTATAACGTAAGTTGCATCACCACCGATGTATTGATATGAATATCCCGGTGCGCCAAGGCCGTTCATAACAGGCTTATAGTCAATAGCAGGTTGGATACCGAATTTATCGCCTTCTTTAAATTTATCTTTCCATTTTGCGCCAACTTTTACGATATCGCCACAAAATTCGTGGCCGATAATTATTGGGTTTTCGGCAACGTCGTTAGGAACTCTCTTATGAGCAGCGCCTTGTTCTGCCGCTTTGAAACTAGACATACAAATACTGTCTGAAACAACCCTTGCAAGAATTTCATCATCCTTAATTTCAGGAAGTTCAAATTCTTCTAATCTTAAATCCTCTTTTCCATAAAGTCTAACTGCTTTAGTTTTCATATTTTTCTCCTTAAATTACGCTAGAAGCGTAATGATAAATTTTTATATATTCGCAGTTTTGCGATAAATTACATTTGTTGTCCGCCGGTAACGTTAATTGCTTGACCAGTCATATAGTTAGAATAATCTGAAGCAAGGAATACCATCGCGTTTTCAATATCAATATATTCGCAAGAACGTTTCATAGGAACTTGGTTAATGTATTTAGCTCTTACTTCTTCTTCAGTAATACCTTGGTTTTGAGCGTATTGCTTAAATAAACTGTTTACCCAAAGTGGCGAGTTAAGTAAGTTTCCTGGGCAGATGCAGTTAACTCTTACACCCTTTTCAGCAAATTCAAGCGCAAGACTTTGTGTTAAACCAACGCCACCGAACTTGCTTGCAGCATAAGCACCGTTTTTAAACGAGCCTTTTCTACCAGACTTACTGTTAATTTGAATAATGCTTCCACTTTCTCTTTCAAGCATAGATGGAGCAAACGCTTTAACGGTGTTGAAATAACCGTTAAGATTGATATCCGTAACGAATTTGAACGCTTCAGGAGTAAGGTTATAAATATCACCACTTTTAACTACTGCCGCGTTAGATACTAAAATATCTACTTTACCCCATTTTGCAAGAACTTGCTTTGCTGCTTCTTCACAATCTTCATATTTAGTTACGTCTACTTTTAAAGCGATAGCGTCTTTAAGTTTGCTAGCAACGTTACTTGCACCTTCAATATTAACGTCAAGAACTGCTACTTTGCAACCTTCTTTATCAAGCCTTATTGCAAGCGCTTCGCCTAAGCCTTGGCTTGCGCCTGTTACTACTGCTACTTTTCCTTCTAAATTGATGTTACTCATAATTTTATCTCCATAAATTATTTTATAATTGTTTTTCTGCCGATTTCAGCATACAATTTAATTCTTTTATTAAGGTCAGGCGTTTCTTTTACGGTTTTAGACGAGAACATACCGCTTTCAATTCCGTAATTTTCCACGCTATATTCGTGGCCAATAAGAGCCCAAGTTGAGTCGATAAGATGCGCGTATTCTTTTTGTGCAAGCGCCTTGCAACAAAATTGTTGGCGCGGGGAGTTTATATCTTCTCCACTTATTTCAAACATTTCATATTTTTTACATAACCCTTGAAGCCTTTTAAGTTGTTCAGGGGTATTTCTAGTAGGCATATAGGCTATTGCTACAAAACCTGCTTTTTTAAGTTCAACGAATAAGTCTTCAAGATAATCATCTTCAAACTTTTGTGCTTTTTTATCGCCTGTAACGGAATCTTTAACGTCGCCTAAATAGGCGTAGGCGGGGATAGCACCTAAAGATTTAGCCTTTTTTATAAACTCTTCCGCTATTGGCATTTCTTCATCGGCGTCGATATAGAAAAACTTAGTATCTGCTTTAAGTACGCCAACAAGGTCGTATAAGAAATGTGGATTAGATTCGTCTAATAAATAGCCGTTGATTTTATCAGAAATAGTTAAGCCTAAAGTGTTTTTTAAAAAACCGATAAGTTCTTGTTTATCTATAAATCTTTCAGAAATTTTAATAGCAAGCGCGTAGAGTAAATGCCTTTCGGTAACGCTTCCACCTTCGTTTGATTTAGATAAGGGCAAAACGTCCTTTTCAAAATCTAACGAGATACCGTATTTAGCGTATTTTTCAGTAATTAGTTTACACATACGATTATTTCGCTCGTTGCGTTTTTTTCTAAAAGTATTAAGATAATTGTTAAACTCATCAACGTATTTTAAAGCCACGCCGTGAGCAGCCATATAAATGCACTCGTTTTGGTCGGGGTGATTGATTTTGCCAAAGCCTTTATTAAATTTTGCTCTTACTTCAACGCCACAAGTACTGCCAATATTAAGCATTTTACAAGCGCTTTTGAATTCCTTTGCACCAGATAGCGAATCGTGGTCCATTATACCTGCACTAGTTAATCCTGCGCTATACGCCATATAAGCGGCAAGCGTTGGAGAGTAAGGGGAAAACGAGTAAATAGTGTGAATATGATTATTTGCGTCGTTTTCTCTAAAATTAGGTTTTTGTTTTTGATTTTTTAGCGCTTCATCTAGTGCTAAAAGCCTACCACTTGAAGTTGAAGCGTTTAAATTTTTCATCACGTCAATCATTTGAATTCCTATTAATTAAATATAAATAAGTAAGTATATATAGTGATTATAACTCAAAAAAAATCTACTGTCAAATATTAAACGATAAAACTCAACAATTTATCAAAGTAAAAAGGACCTAGTGGTCCTTTTATAATAACTAAGACTATTTGATGGCGATTTTAGATTTTCTTACGTTAAATTTATATAAACTATGAAGTTTTGGAAGATTGTATCTCAATATAAAAATTGGCAGTAAATTTAAAAACGTATTAACAAGCGATATATGTAAGGTTACGTAAAAAAACGGAGCAAAAGCGTTAGAAATCATTATTAAAAATCCAAAAACTATACAAAAAACGTGAACTACAATGCCGTAATTTGCTTCAATTATAAATCTTTCAACGTACTCGTTGTTTTGTGGACTTTTAATTTTATTTTTTCTAAAACCGGTAACAGCACCGAGTTCAAGTGCTTTATCCTTCCATTTTTTAATGCCTATAGATTCATAAAATTTCGATTCTTTTTTAGTTGCCGAAAAGTAAAGTTTATCTACGCTAAAAAATTTTTTAGGCAATGACCATCTAACAATCGTTGCAAAAATTATATCAATAACTATTTCTAAAATAACTAATAATACTACCGTTATACTAAACTCCAAAAAATTGAAATACAATTTTATTGGGAAGTAGAAAAAATAGTTCAAAATTATGATTAAAATAGTATTAAAAATAATAGTTCCTAAATATAAAATCATATCGTTATTCTCCGTAAGAAAGGGGAATTTTGTAAACGTTTTCGTAAAGGTTTTTAACTAGTTCGTAGTTTTTATTTTTTAAAAATTCGGCATTTTGTTTTTCGTTTAAATTTTTATCAGGGTAAATTGCTGGTAAAAACCAAACGGTATACGCTTGAATTTTAAATCCGTCAGAATCGAGTTTATCCGTGTCTTCCATTGTAATAAAAGCGGGGATTATAGGAACGTCGCTTTTAACTGCAAATCTAAACGCGCCGTTTTTCATAGGCCTTGGTTTACGATAATTCCACCACATTGCTTGTTCGGGATAAATAAGAATTTTTTCGCCACGCTTTAAAAGAACGTCTACTGCGCTTAAAAAGTTTTTCATAGTTTGAGTGTTGCTACTAAGTGGTAAAACGTTACAATGCTTGAATAAAAAACCGAAAAACCCTTTAAAATTAGTGTAATTTCCTTCACGAATAACTTTGTATAATTGATGACCTTTGGGAAGTTCCTTTCTTATTGCACGGTAAATGGCATAATTATCGTAAACGCTAAAGTGGTTGCACGTAATTATAGCACCACCGTTTACTGCCTTATAGTTTTCTAATCCTTTAATTTCTTTTATAATAAATTCGCCGGTTTTTATCTTTTTTTCGTAATAATTAACTGCTAAACGATTTGCAATAAAAGTCATTATTTTAGATGAAAGTTTTTTTCCTAAATAATCGACCTTATTTGGCATTAAAACGATGGTTTCAGGGTCGTTTTCAACGTCTTTATCCCAAAGTTCTTTACTTTCATATTCTTTAATTTTTTCTAAAATTTTAAGTCTAGATTCAGATTGCATTTTTATTATTCCTAAGCATTAATTTTTTATAATTATTATCGCTTAAAACGTAGTCGATAGCCATTTTTTGAAGGGCAGAAAAGGCTACGGCGTCGCGCTGTTTTTCTTTATCGGTATAATTTTCGCGCATTTTAATAAGGTCGTCGTAAAAAGGAGTGTTTTTAGCGTATTGCCAAAAGTATTCTTCGTATTTTACACCTTTGTAATGCCAAGGTTTAAAATTAAGTTTATAGTGAATAATCTTTAAATCGTTATCGTCAAAAAATTTTTCGGGTATCGGCGTTTTATTCCAGCCAATATCTAAAAGTTTAACTTTGCCTTTACATAAAACGTTAAGATAATCTTGGTCGGGCGCAACTTCAAATTTATGAGTAAGCATTAAGTCTATAAACTTTTTTTCTACGTTTTCTTCTCTATATTTTTTAGCGTTGATAACAAGTAAGCCGGAATTAAAATAATCATTTCTTGGAACGTCTAAAAACTCTTCACTGTATTTTCCAAAGCAATCGTAAGAAGACATTGCTTCTTCGTGAACGGCGGCAATTAAGTTATCTTCAAGTTCTACGTTATATAGTTTAGAAATGTCAGATAAAAACACCATATCGCAGTCAACGTAAATAATTTTATCGTACATAGGTAGTAAAGCGGGAATAAAAATACGATAATAAATTGCTTTTGTGTAGTAATCTCTTAAATGCATTTTATCGTTAAGACCGTCAAGACTTTTAGTAACGTCAATATACTCGATATTAACGTCACAAGAATAATTTTCTGCTAGTTCAATAATACGCTCCTCGTTAATTTTTGAAAGCCCTGTATTTAAAACGAATACTTTTAAGAAATAGTTAAGGCTTAAATTTTTAAGTATTGAATTAAGAGCAACCGTTAAAAACGGAGCATAATTGTCATCAACGGCAAAAACTATAGGAATCTCTTTCTTGCTTAAAATATTAGTCATAATAAACTCCTTTAAAAATCTACAAGTGCGATGAGAGTTGTTTCTCACAAAAAATATTATACAGTAAAATTTTAAATTTGTTCTCTAAAGTATTCTTTAAAAAATATAATGTTATAATAAGCATAGTAGAATTAAAAAAATCTACTCTACTATGAGTAGAATTGACTATTTTTTACGTTAAATAATTGTTAAATTGAGATTTTCATTTACTTTTTTAAAGGCGTATGCTAAAATGATTATGTAAAAACGCAATGCGTTACAAAATAACTATAAGGGGGCAATATGAGATTACTTAAAACAATTAAAGAAACTTTTTACTCGTCTTTTCCCCTTGCGATTATTATAATTTTATGCTTGTGTTTTTTCCCAATGCAAGGCTTAGATAATTATATAAAAGTAATAATCGGTTATGCTTCAGTAGTAATTGGGCAATCCTTATTTTTAGTTGGGTTAGATAGTAGTATATTACCTATCGGTCATATGGTAGGTAGTTCATTTTCTAAATATAACAAAGTATTTTTCGTGCTATCGTTTGGGTTAGTGTTTGGGCTTTTAGCAACGGTTGCAGAGCCTGCGCTTGCAGTTTTAGCACGCCAAATTAATAAAATTTTACCAATTATTAATACTACGGTGTTTATTTGGATAACTGCGTTTGGAATAGGCGTGTTCGTTGCGCTTGCACTTTATAGAATGCTTAAGAATTTTAGCATTAAAATTTTATTTGCAGTTTTATACGCGCTAGTATTCATTTTAGTATTAATGACTCCAGAAGAATTTATCTCCATCGCTTTTGACGGTAGCGGTGCAACGACGGGCGACGTTTCCGTTCCTTTTATTTTAGCGCTGGGTATAGGTATTTCGGCAACTTTTTCAAAAAATAAAACCAACGAAGAATCGTTAGGTATTATAGGTCTTGCTTCAGTTGGCCCAATTATTGCCGTTTTATTATACGGCGTAATTTTAAAAACGTTAAACGGAGGGGTACTACCCGAAGCAAACGAGTACGTTATTGAAACGAGCGGTTCTTTAGGCGCAATTTTAGTAAATAATTTAACTGACGTAGCGCTTGCAGTTTTACCTATAGTTATCATTTCTGTTCCTTTATTAATTTTTATTTTAAAACTTCCTAGAAACGAGTTTATAAAACTTATAGTCGGCGTAGTTCCCGCATATTTAGGTCTTTTAATATTTTTATCGGGTATCGACTATGGTTTCCAATACGTAGGTCAATATATAGGCCAAGTATTTTTTGATGCTTCAAAACCCGATTGGTTTAAATATTTGCTTTTATTAGTAGGATTTGTTTTAGGTGCCGCAATAACCGTTTCAGAGCCGGCAGTAACAGTGCTTGGCGACCAAATTGAAGAATTGACTAACGGCCACATTAAAAAATCAACTATAAAAATTACGTTGGCAATAGGTATAGGTTTTGCGTCGTTACTTTCAATTTTAAAAATTTTAACCGAACTTAATATTTTATATTTTTTAGTTCCACTTTATATAATAAGTATCGCACTTATGCCGTTTGCTCCGAAATTATTCGTTGGTTTAGCGTACGACTCGGGTGGTGTTACAGGTGGAGCGTTAACGTCGGCGTTTTTAACTCCGTTAACGTTAAGTATCGCACAACAAGTTGCTATAACTTCAGGGGGGACTATGTCGGTACTAACTAACGGATTTGGAATAATTTCGTTTATATCGGTAACCCCAATAATTGCTGTTCAAGTGCTTGGTATAATTTACGACGTTTGTTCTAAGAAAGCGATTAAATCTAGTATGGAAGATAACTTTGAAGAATTACAGTACTATATTAGTAGCGGGAATATAACTTCTACTAAAACTAAAAGGAGAAAAAATGGAAAAAAATAATAATAGACTCCAATATTTTGTTCTTATATGTAATCCTAAGCACAAATCTAAATTACTTACTTTGCTTCAAGATAACGGCGCGCGTTCAACAAACACGGTAAGTGCCAAGGGCTCTGCTCCACAAAGCGCTATTTTGCAGGCGTTTGGTCTTGAAGCGACTAATAAAAAGTTTATTATAACTACGCTACTTCCATACGACGTTGCTATAAGTTTAGTAGATATTTTAAAAAATAAGTACAATTTTGATAAACCAAACACGGGCATCGCGTTTACCGTTCCCGTTGAAGGCTTATTGTTTTAAAGGAGAGTTATGAAAGTTTTAAAAGCACTCTATATAATAGTAAATGCAGGATTCAGTTCTCAAATAGTTGACATTACTCGTGAATGTGGTGCAACGGGCGCAACGATTATAAATGCAAGGGGCTCGGTTCAAAAACCACAAACTATTTTAGGTATAACCATTGATACTGAAAAGGAAATAATTTTATCAATCGTAGAAGAAGCGGTTGCAAATAAAATTATGGAAGCAGTAAAAGAAAAAGCAGGCGTAGGAACTTCAGCGCACGGCTTATGCTTTTATATGCCCGTTGAAATGACTACTTTAAATATTTAAAAAGCTACAACCTAACTAAAATGATAATATTAAAAATGAGTTTATAATTTTATAAAAAACCTCAAATTAAAAAATATTTTCGCTTAACAGATTAAATAAAATTAAAAATGCACCCTAAATTTTAACTTTTAGGGTGCATTTTTAATTATAAAACAATAAAAAGATTAATTAAATTTCTTTAATATATACTGCTGTATTTTGTTTTAAAGTGATTTTAAGGTCGGTTGTGGTTTTAACGAGTTCGCCATCGTGATTTTCATTAAGAAGATATATTTCAAAATTTCCTTGTTTTCCTAAATCAATATCTAATTCTTTATCTTCTAAATCATCTTGGTCGCTATAATAATTAACGATTAAAGTTGCCTTGCCATCTTTATCCACACCGCAAAGAGTGTAAATATTTTCAATATTATCTTTACAAAGCACTTCTTTCTCTAAATAATAAAGGTCGCCAGTCCATTTAAGCGCATAATAACCTTTTAGAGGTCTTAAAGTATAATAGTCGAAAGCACCGTTAAATAAGCAAGGTATAGTATCGTAATACATTGACATATCTACCGGTGAGTGCTGGCAAACTGCCATAACTCCAAGCATAAATGTTGCGCCTTTAATACCGTGAATTGTTTCAAGAGAATAAATATATTTATCTCTCCAGTTTTTAATATAGTTCCACTCGTTGAAAATGCTTTCAGCCTTTTCATAGCCGTATTTAACGAGCATGTCTTTAATGGTTTGCGCTCTTAAATAAAGGTCTGAAGGGCTTGTTAAATAACGATGCCAAGAAACGAAGTCCATAGGAACTTCTCTTTTTTGCATTTCTTTTAAAAATCCGTCAAGATAATCAAGTTTTCCCGAAAGAGAAGGCCCGCCTATTTTAAGATGTGGGAAACATTTTTTAAGGTGTTTTGCAGAAATTTCAAACAAATCGTAAAATTCTTTTGTAGTTCCGCCCCAGTTGCGTTTGTTAGGAGAATCGTCATCATCAAGGTCAGGTTCGTTCCAAATTTCCCAATATTCTATATCAAAATTGAAGCCGTTAGCCCACCCTTGTTTTCAGTCAAATCAAAGCGCAATTTTTCCATTTTTATTTTCTCCATAAGTAGTTATAAGATATAATCGCAGATTCTGCAACGAAAGCATAGCATTGACCGACTTTATCCCAGTCAACTTGCTCTACGCATTGAATAAGATTTTTATATGCGCTATCGGCAATTTTTTTATCGTTGCCAGTAACTGCAATCCAAGCACTAAACAATGCTTGACCAAGAGTTTGCCTTTCATGAAGGCGTAACGGACAAATTTCCGCATAAAGTGCATTTGCGCGTTGACCTTCTTTTAGAATATCTTCATAAGCAGTATATTTATTTAGTTTAGGCACGATTTTTCTCCAATCGTGGTCGAATTCAGGGAATTCGTTTGGATTGTATAAATCAAATTCGCGAACGAAGTTATTTGCCGTTACGGCGTTGAGATAAAGCCCACGTTCGTAAAAATCCTTTCCGTCTTGGTCAAGTTCTTTTAGTTCAAGAACGGATAAGTGTGCGCATACGGTTATCCAAAATTGTATTAACCAAGAAGCGCGCGTCATATCGTGTGAAAATCCTTGAGCAAGAATTTCTCTTCGAGAGAAAAGCCCACTTTCTGGTATTTCGGAATCGTTTGATACGAACTTATCACTCGTAACGAAGCCTAACGGTTTTTCGTTTGCGTATTTTAAAAACTCTTCGTTGGGGATAATGCCCAACTCTCTTGCAACGGCAGCGGCAAATAAAAATTTTGCGCAGTTGCGATAGTCTCCCGTCTTAAAAGAGCCGAGAGCCGTGCCTTCCCACTCGTTTTTAAAATGCCAATCGTTAGCAATAAAACCTTTTAAAGTGCGAGAAAGACGCTTTTCAATTTCTTTCTTTTCATTATCGTTAAAAGCCGTTGATTTTGTGGCTTTATAAAGACCAAGAATCCAAGGGCCCGTTTGGTCGTTTGCAGAGCAAGGATAATGCGTTTTTCCATCATCTGCAACACCCCTTGCTATAAACCCGTCAACATCCGAAATATCGCAAAGAAGTAATAATCCGTCAACAAGGGTGTGTAATTGTTCTTTCAAAGCATCACTTGGCTCAATTTCATATTTTTTTAGAAGAGCGTAAAGGTAAAGCCCACCAAACATTGCCCCGTCCGCAATAGGCGTGGTCCACGCGAGAATAGATGGAATATAGTTACGGCATTCTTCTGCTGTTGGGATAACGGCTGTTCCGTCAACTTCCGCCGAATCTAATAAATGACCGTAGGGCATTCTAATATATCGTTTCCATACTATATTGTGTAAATCGAGTTCGTTCATAATTTGCTCCATATTTTTTAAAATAATTTATAGTATATATAGATTATACTGTTTTTTTAATTATAATCAAGAACTATAAATTTTTCAATAGTTTTGTATAGAAATTTTTTCTGTATTTAGTTTATAACGCCTAAAAATTATATATAAAATAATAAAATACATATAATCTTTGTCTTGCAAGTTTTGTTTTAATATGTTAAAATATATCTATTAAAAGGAGAATAATTATGAGTTATTTAAAAGATGATTTTTTACTTAACGGCAAAACTGCAAAGTTTTTATACGATACTTACGCAAAAGATATGCCGATATTCGACTATCACTGCCATTTACCTGAAAAGCAAATTTTAGAAAACGAAGAAATTAAAGATATTTTTGAAGTTTGGCTTAAAGGCGACCATTACAAATGGCGTTTAATGAGAAACTACGGTATAGACGAAGAATTAATCACAGGTAACGCTAGTAATAAAGAAAAATTTATTACTTACTGTGAAGTTTTAGGCACGGCGTTTGGCAACCCACTTTATCATTGGTCGCAAGTAGAACTTAAAGATTTCTTTAACTGCGAACTCGAAATAAATAAAGAAAATGCAGAACTTATTTGGGATTGGTGTAACGAATATATTAAACTCAACCACATAACCCCACAAAGTTTAATTGAAAAGGCTAACGTTAAAGTAATTTTTACGACTAACGAAGTGTTTGACGATTTATCTACTTTTGAAAAAATTGCAGAAAAAGACTATAAATTTAAAGTAATTCCTGCCTTCCGTGCCGATAAAATTATGAATATCGAAGCGGAAAAATATAACGAATTCGTTGATACTTTGCAAGGCTTAACTTTTGATATTAAGAGTTTGAACGACCTTGAAAACGCAATCGTAAATAGGCTTGAAGCATTTATTAAAGTTGGCTCAACGGCAACGGATATTGCACTTGAAAGCGTTTATCCCGTATATGATAGAGTTGACGCTGAAAAAGTGTTTACAAAGCGTAGAAGCGGGGAAGCCGTTACTATTGAAGAAAGCGAAGTGTTTAAAGGTTACTTTACTTACTTTTTAATGAAAACTTACGCTAAATACGATATGTCAACCGAACTTCACCTTGGTGCTATGAGAAATAACAACAAAGTTATGTTCGATAAATTAGGGCTTGACACGGGTTACGATAGTATTTCAGATAAAAACAGTATAGGATTAACTTCAAGGTTATTCGATAAGTTAAATAGTGAAGGTTTACTTCCAAAAACTGCAGTATTTAACTTAAACCCTAAAATGAATACTGAAATTATGACTTTACTTGGTTGTTTCCAAGATAGCAGTGCAAAAGGTAAAATCCAATACGGTCCTGCTTGGTGGTTCTTAGATAATAAAGAAGGTATGGAAGAACATTTAGTTGACTTAACAAGGCTTGGGCACTTAGCAACGTTTATCGGTATGCTTACAGACTCTCGTTCACTTTTATCTTACCCACGCCACCACTACTTTAGAAGAATTTTATGTAACTTCTTAGGCGATAAGATTGATAAAGGTGAAATGACTACTAATTTAGAACTCGTTGGCAAAGTTATTAAAGACGTTTGCTATAACAACGCAATAGAATATTTTAAAATAAAATAATTTAAAAGTGGTTGATATATTGTCAACCACTTATTATTAAAGGGGGTATTATGACGGAAACTCAAATAACCGTTCTCGGCATATTTTTAATATTTATATCAACGGCGTTAGGCTCGGTACTCGTTTACTTTTTTAAAAGGGGCATACCTCCTAAAATAAATACCGTATTTTTAGGTTTCGCCGCGGGAGTAATGGTTTCAGCGTCCGTTTTCTCGCTTTTACTTCCTGCAATTGAAGAGTCTAGTAATTACGGCAAATTATCTTTTTTACCTGCAACCATTGGATTTATTTTAGGTGGATTATTTTTAGTTTTACTTGATAAAACAGTTCCCCACTTTCATCAATCTAGTAATTTAGAAGAAGGTGCTAATTTAAAAGTAAAAAAATCTATAAGGCTATTTTTAGCGGTAACTTTACACAATATTCCCGAAGGTTTAGCAGTAGGTTTTGCGCTCGGCTCTGCAGGTGCGAATAACAGTACGGCTATATTATCGGCACTTGGGCTTGCAATAGGTATAAGTATACAAAACTTTACCGAAGGCGCAGCTGTTGCACTTCCTATAAAAGCAACTACGGGAAGTTCCAATAGAGCGTTTATAATGGGTACTATATCAGGGCTTGTTGAACCAATATTTGCAGTTTTAGGATTCGTTTTAGCATCTTATATACAAGTGCTACAACCTTGGCTACTTTCATTTGCTGCTGGCGCAATGATATTTGTGGTAGTTGAAGACCTTATACCAGACGCGCAAACGAGCGGGCATTCGCATTTAGGCACTTGGAGTGCAATGATAGGCTTTATTACTATGATGATTATGGATTTAGTTTTATAACAGTTTTATTCACGGTTAAAAAAATACTGCGCTTTACAAAAAGCGCAGTATTTTAAATTGTTAATTAAAACGCAATTTTTTCTTCAATATAGTTTTTAAGTTCAGAAATTGGAATTCTAACTTGTTCCATAGTATCTCTATCGCGAACGGTTACGCAGTTATCAGTTTCACTATCAAAGTCGTAAGTGATACAGAAAGGAGTACCAATTTCGTCTTCACGACGGTATCTTTTACCAATAGAACCTGCTTCGTCGTAATCAACCATAAAGTATTTAGAAAGTTCGTCGTAAACTTCCATTGCTTTATCGCCAAGTTTTTTAGAAAGTGGTAAAACGGCACACTTAAATGGAGCAAGTGCAGGGTGAAGGTGCATAACCGTTCTAACGTCGTTCTCGCCAACGGCTTCTTCATCGTAAGCGTTGCAAAGAACAGCGAGTACACATCTTTCTACGCCGAGTGATGGCTCAACAACGTAAGGAACGTATTTTTCGCCAGTTTCGCTATCAAAGTAAGTAAGGTCTTTCTTAGATACGTTTTGGTGTTGAGTAAGGTCGTAATCAGTTCTATCGGCAACGCCCCAAAGTTCGCCCCAACCGAATGGGAATAAGAATTCAAAGTCAGTAGTTGCTTTAGAGTAGAAGCAAAGTTCTTCAGGAGAGTGGTCGCGAAGCCTAATTCTTTCGTCTTTCAACCCGATATCTAAAAGCCACTTATGGCAGAAACTTCTCCAATAATCAAACCATTCTAAGTCAGTACCTGGTTTGCAGAAGAACTCAAGTTCCATTTGCTCAAATTCTCTTACACGGAAAATGAAGTTACCAGGAGTAATTTCGTTTCTAAACGATTTACCGATTTGACCGATACCAAAAGGCATTTTTCTTCTTTGAGAGCGTTGAACGTTAACAAAGTTTGTAAATATACCTTGTGCAGTTTCAGGGCGAAGGTAAACGGTGTTTTTACTGTCTTCCGTAACGCCTTGGAAAGTTTTGAACATTAAGTTAAATTGCCTAATATCGGTAAAGTTGTGTTTTGCGCAAGTTGGGCAAGGAATATTATGTTCTTCAACGAACGCTTTCATATCAGCGTGAGTAAACGCATCGATAGGTTTTTCTAAAGTATAACCAGTTTCTTTAACCCAGTCTTCAATAAGTTTATCAGCCCTAAATCTTTCGTGGCATTCTTTACAATCCATAAGGGGGTCGGAAAAACCTGCTAAGTGGCCAGAAGCAACCCAAGTTTGTGGGTTCATTAAAATTGCAGCGTCAAGCCCAACGTTATACTTGTTTTCTTGAACAAATTTTTTCCACCAAGCCCTTTTAACGTTGTTTTTAAGTTCTACGCCAAGTGGACCGTAGTCCCAAGTATTTGCAAGACCACCGTAGATTTCAGAACCAGGGAAAATAAAGCCCCTCGTTTTACAAAGAGTAACGATTTTCTCCATAGTTGCAACAGATTTTTCTTCCATTTTTTGTACCTCAATAATTTAATTTATTAATATTAATCAATTTTATTAGAAATATTAAATAATGTCAAGTAAATTAAGCAATATAGTACTTTAATGTCTTATAACTTCTTGATTATTTAAAAAATATGTGATAAAATGAATAAAAACTTTACTACGGTGGTTTATTTAATGGAAGCAAAAAATTTTATTGAAGAAATTATCAATGAAGAACTTGATAGTGGTGTTGTAGACGGTGTTCACACTCGTTTCCCACCCGAGCCAAACGGATATTTACATATCGGCCACGCTAAAAGTTTATGCTTAAACTTCGGCACGGCTAAAAAATATAACGGCGTTTGCAACTTGTTCTTTGACGATACTAACCCATCAAAAGAAAAAACCGAGTTCGTTGAAGCCATTAAAAAAGATATTGAGTGGCTTGGCTTTAATTGGTACGAAATGCATTACGCTTCAGACTTTTTCGATACGATTTACGAACTTGCAGTTAAACTTATAAAAGACGGTAAAGCCTACGTTTGCGATTTATCGCCTGAAGAAATAAGGCTTACTCGTGGTACTTTAACAGAGCCCGGAAAAGAAAGCCCTTATAGGAACAGAAGCGTTGAAGAAAATCTTAAACTCTTTACCGAAATGAAAGAAGGTAAGTATTCTGACGGTGAAAAGGTTTTAAGAGCAAAAATCGATATGGCATCGCCAAATATCAATATGCGCGACCCGATTATTTATAGGGTACTTCACGCTACACATCATAGAACGGGCGATAAGTGGTGCATCTACCCAATGTACGACTACGCTCACCCAATTTGCGATAGCATGCAAGGCGTAACTCACTCTATTTGCACTTTAGAGTTTGAAGACCATCGCCCACTTTATAATTGGACTATTGAAAATACGGGCGTTAGCCATAAACCACGCCAAATAGAATTTGCAAGGCTTAACATAACCAATATGGTTATGAGTAAACGTTACCTTAAAAAATTAGTGGAAGACGGGGCAGTTGACGGTTGGGACGACCCGCGAATGCCAACTTTAACAGGGCTTAGAAACCGTGGCGTACCTGCCGAAGCGTTAAAAGCGTTCTGCGAGGAAATAGGCGTTGCTAAAGCAAATAGCGAAATAGAAATTTCTTACTTTGAACACTTTATTAGGGATTATTTAAACTTCAACGCCGAAAGGGCAATGGTAGTTGAAAATCCTATTAAAGTTACGATAACTAATTACAATAAAGAAAGCGAAAGTTTAGACTTTGATATTAATCCTAATAAGCCTGAAGACGGTAAGCGTCAAATAACTTTTTCTAGTGAAATTTATATCGACGGGGACGACTTCTCTTTAGACCCACCACCAAAGTATTTCAGGCTTAAAAAGGACGGTTACGTAAGGCTTAAAAACGCATACATTATTAAGTGTGATGACGTAATTCTAAATGATGACGGCACCGTTAAAGAATTACTTTGCTCGTACGTTCCTGAAAGTAAGTCCGGTGAAGATACTAGTGGTATTAAGTGTAAAGGCGTAATCCAATGGGTAAACGCCAAAACTTCTAGCGATATGGAAGTAAGAAGATACGAATATCTTTTAAAAGACCAAGAGTACGCTGGGCAAGATTTTAGCGAGCGTATGAACTACGATAGCGTTCATATCTCAAATGCTAAGGTTGAAGAATACCTTTTAACCGTTAACGATAACACTTCTTTCCAACTTTTAAGAAAAGGCTACTTTAAAACTACTACAAAAAACGGTAAACGCATTTTATCTGAAATTGTAACTATGAAAGATAGTTATAAAGTTAAAAGCGTATAAGAGTCGTAAAACTTTGTTTACTGCTACGCGTTTTGTCTTCAACAACCAAAAAGGTTAGTTTCAACCAAAACGCTTGCGAGTCTTGAAATGCTCGTTACTAGGGCTTTAAATATGTTCTTTATTTAATTACATTATTGTCATTCTTCGCCTAAGAGCATATAAACGGCGTTAATATTCGCTTTTTAATATCACTCGTAAACTTAAACTTTTTATTCAAACAAACGTATGGGAGAGCAATGCTCTCCCGATTTTTATATATAATAAATGAATAGACAAATAAATTGTCATGAATTGGCTAAAGCCATGAATTCTCGCTACGCTCCATGAATTGAATTGCCTTTTAATGCACTTTAGTGCAATTCATGAGTTTTTAAACTC
>JAZUMP010000013.1:0-4436 GCA_045603725.1 Christensenellaceae bacterium | reverse complement strand
GTCATCACTTAATTTTATATTAGAATTAAAGTGTATTACAATCAATTCTTCATTTATTGCGTTAATATGATAATTACAGTTTGAAGGTGTGAAGATAATATCGCCGTCTTTTACAGTTGTTTTATTAGTATTATGTGTAAACGTTGCATTACCTTTAATACGATATGATAAGGCGTTAAATGGCCTTTCTTTTTTTGTAAAGGAATTACTTTTTTCCCACGATAAATGATATACCGATATGTTGCTTATATTAAAATTGTTTGTATCAAAAAACATAAATTACCTCTAAAAAATTATACTAAAAATTAATAAAAATGTCAATTATTGTTTCGGAAATCGTAAATAATATGTTAAAAATTGTATTGTTATTTTATTTTAAAAATTATACAATTAAAGAAAAATTTTAGGAGAAGTTATGTCTATTTTACTTTTAAAACCAACAACAGATGATAAAACTTATATTAAGGCGTGCGATATTTTTGCTGATTTATATAATAAAGTTACAGGCAAAAACATTGCAACATCAATCGTAGATGATGATACTTCTGACCTTGTGGTTATTGGTTCAGATTCGGTTAACGATTTTTTAATGAACGAATATCTTAATTCGAATATAGGCGAACTTAATATTAGATACGGCACAGATGATTATTGCATTAAAACTTATAAGAAAGATAATCGTAACGTTCTTGTTTTGGCTGGTGGTAGAGGTCGTTCAACAATATATGCTATTTACGACTATTTCGAAAGAATAATGGGCTGCGCATACTTTTGGGACGGAGACGTAATTGCTAAAAAAGAAGAAATAATTTTTGACGATATTTCAATTGTTGAATCTCCAAGATTTGAATATCGTGGTCTTAGATACTTTGCGCATAGAGGGCTTAAAAGATTTCAAGCAGAACACTGGTCGTTTGAAGATTGGAAAAAAGAACTTGATTGGATGACTAAAAAACGTCTTAATTTTTTTATGTTGCGTATAGGTATGGATGACGTTTGGCAAAGGGCGTTCCCAAGTAGCGTTCCGTATGCCGATGGTTTTTATAACGTTAATAAAAGCGAAGCGTCGCATTACGATGATAGAAGCGATTTTTGGACGTTAAAATATCGTGGAGAATTAAGAGAAAAAGTTTTAGAATATGCGCGCGAATTAGATTTAGAATATCCTGTAGATTGTGGTACTATGACTCATTGGTATAGTAGAACGCCAAATGAGTTTTTAGAAAATGAAAAGCCTTCGTTTATTGATCAGGCTAACGGTGCATATACTCAATTTGACAATGGTAAAGTTTTTGATTTCACCAAAAAGAGAAATATGGATTTTTATACTAAACTTTCTCAAACAATGGTAGAAGAATATGAAAAAAAATCATCATTATTTCATACTATCGGCTTAGGCGAAAGAAGACTTTATGACGATAAAAATAAGAACTTTGCTTTGAAGAAAATTGCATATAGGAGAATTGCTGAAAGTATTCGTGAAAAATACCCTAATTCTAAACTTATGCTTGCATCTTGGGATTTTGTTGGTTGGTGGTCACCTGATGAAGTTAAAGAACTCATAAAAGAACTTGATAATGAAAGAACGATAATTTTAGATTACACGTCAGACGTTCACGATCCTAACGTTTCCTTCTTAAATTGGGGTATTTTAGGTAAATTCCCTTGGATATTTGGTCTTTTCCACGCGTATGAGTCCGAGTCTGAACTTCGTGGAGATTATGATAGAATTGATGAAAGGCTTAAATTTGCCGTAGAAGATAAAATGTGTAAAGGCTTTATTTTCTGGCCTGAACTTTCGCATAGCGACCCGATTGTTTTAGAGTATTTATCGGTAAATTCTTGGTCTCCATTATCTAAAAATACGGATAACTTAATTGACGATTTTTCTTGTAAAAGATATGGCGAATTTGCTTTATCTATGAGTAATGTGTGGAAAAGCATATTACCATTTATTCAACTAAGTGATTGGAATGGTTATTCAAATAGAACAAAAGAAGACCCTGATTACGTTAAATATTTACCTGGGTTTTATATGCACAGAGCGCTTTGGCCAAGAATTGCTGAGTTTTTAAGAAATAAACAAAATAATGAATATTATTATCAAAATAGAGAAGTAAAGCTTAAGCAAACGATAGAAGAATTTGACAATATAAAATACACGTTAAACGCTTTATTAGAAAACGAAGAACTTTTGAGTAATGAGTTTGCTAGGCGTGATATAGTAGATATAATAAGAACAATAATTGGTAGATTTTTAGATTTTATTATAATTGAAGCGTTGAAAAATACTGGCAATATAGTAGTTGTAAATTCATTAAAAAATATTTACTTTAGTTTGCTTAAGTGTATGAAAAACGTTTTAGAAATAAGTGATGATTTTTCAATATATGAAACATTAGAATACTTAAAGAGTGTTGCCCCAACCAATCCAGAATTTGAAAAAACTCTAAAAAGAAATATTTGCAACGGTTATTGTGCTCAACCTGCTTTTGAGTTGATGGATTCAGTATTTTCTTGTGTAGCAGAAGCATTTTTTGATATGTTACTAAATAAAGATGCTAAAACTAATTCTCTTGAAGAAGAAACAAATAAAATATTTGATGCCTTTTTAGAAGTTCCACTTGAACAACTTAAACCTAAAAAAGAACTTCCAATAAAGCGTGTTTTAGAAGAAACAAATGATGCAATACTAAGTTTTATAGATTATTTTAGTTAAAACATTATAGTTAAATGATATTTTATTACGCTATCGCTTAATTCCCTAACCTAAACTATTCACAAATAAAAAATAGAGATACCTTTTGGTGTATCTCTATTTTTTGGCGGAGAGTTAGGGTTCGCTCTTGCATTTTGCAGAGCAGTAACATAAGATTAAACTTGTGCTTTGCAAAATACTTCGGTCAGCCACTAAAAATATGCGGAGCAACGCATATTTTCTTAACGTTCTTGTTCGAATCCCTAACCTAAACTATTCGAAAACAAAAAAATAGAGATACCCAAAAGGATATCTCTATTTTTGGCGGAGTGTGTGCTTCACTCATTGAACTCTTGATTGAGTTTTAGTCTTATTTTTTATAATAATGTAATATTTAATCCAAATTGTGATTTTTACAATTTATACAAATTTCTCTGAAATTATCCTTTTCAATAAATTGATTATTAATGGCTTCTTTTTTTAGCAAACCTACTGTAACTAAACAAATTTCATAACACTCATCATCGCTAATTTCAATAAAGTTTAATAAAGGACACATTATCTTATTGTTTTCCATTTTTATTATCTCAACTTTTATATTTGTATTTTATTCCAACCATCTAAAAATCCAACATTTTAATTGATATTTGTAAAACCTTTTTATTCATAGAAATATGAACGTTTTTAATAGTTGCCGTAAGTTCTTTACCCGCTATTAAAAGATTATAGGGGATAATCTCTTGCCCCTCGTACAATTCGCCAATTCTTTTACCGTTAAAATATATGCCAACTGTGGTTGCCCTATAAAGCATATTATCTGCTTTAAGTTCTAGTTTGGTATTTTTTTTAAGTTCGCCAAAAACCAAGTCGGAGCACAATTCGTTAACATCATTAACGTAATAATCTGATAGAACTATTTCTTTTTTTAATGGTTTTATTACATCGGAAAGCGATTTTTTCTCTATTTCAACAATAGAATTTATATCTATTTTAACTAACTCGTTCATGTTAATTTGGCAACTCCTTTACAGTATTAAATGTGTTTAATTTTTCAATCAATTCGTTTAAATATTCTTGATATTCTTCTATATCGTTTTGAATTTCTTCTTTTTTTTGTTTTATAGCTTTTTTATCGTTAAGAATAAACTTGTATCTATAAGGGTCGTTAGAAATTATAATTTGAATTTCTTTTTTTAATTTTTCTATATTTTCTTCAAGATTTTGAACTTCAATATTAGAGTTTTCACCACGTTCTTTTAAATAGTCCATAATTAAAATTTCAACTTCTTCTAATGATTCTAAATCGTTACATTTATAAGCCGTTTTTACTCTTTCCCAAAGTTCCATAAGTTCAACGTCGTTTGAATATTCAGGGTGCAGGTCAGGGTGGATTTTCATTGCAAGTTTTTTATATTTTCGCTTTATTAATACAAATTCATATTCTGATATTTCTTGACCTTTATCTTGCGATATTTCACGTATCGTTTGTAATTCTTCATAATATTCCAAAAGTTCTATTTCTACTTCTTGTTCTATATCTGAAAGAATTATTAAATTATCACCACGATTTTTTTTAGATTGACAAATAGAAATAATTTTTTTATTTTTAATACATTCAATTTGCAAAACAAATCTTTTTTCGAGTAGTTCGCCAAAAGTTCTAATATATTCAAGATAATATTCCATTTCTTCTTTCTTTAAATTATCTCTTTCTAAAATTAACGATTTGTAAACATTT
>JAZUMP010000012.1:0-2610 GCA_045603725.1 Christensenellaceae bacterium | reverse complement strand
CATACCGTCAGCAACGTAAGCGTGGTTATCAGGATATTTACCAGATAATACGAATGGTTTAACACCGTCGATATCCATTTTTTCGCATACTACTACGAGTTCTTCTAATGAAGATGGCATACCGTCGTCATACGTTTCATATATACCGTCAGGTCCACAAGACAAATAGTGGTTTGAGTTCCAACCCTTCCAGTCATCGTCTGCATCGATTGCTTCAGTATATAAATTAGAATAAATGTTTGCAAAATATACTTCTCTACCTGTAAACTCGCTGTAGAAATACTCGCCTTCATCTTCTTGATTAGGTGCTAAGAAATAGTATCCCTTTTCATCAAAAAGATGCTTATCGTAAGTTAAGCCACCTTCATAAGAAGAGCCTGGTAAGAAATAGTAACCTTCGCCGTGTATAGCAGAGTTGCCTTTTAATTGCTCTTTAAAACCTTCAGGAATTTTTGAATCGATTGTTTTACCGTTATCGTATGGGTTAGGTTCTTTAACGATAGAGTCGATATTAAGGAAGTTACCACTACTAATCATACTAGTATCAACTGCATATGGGTTGATATAAGCATGATAACCGTCTGTAACAATGTTAGTAGTCAAAACTGCGCCAGGACTTGCTGTAACTTGAACGCTTACACCCTTTTTGCCAGGAGCAAAAGAAGTATCCTTATGCAATTCTTGGAACCTTCTTGCTAATTCTTTGATACCACTTATACCCAAACCGTTGTTTGGCGCAATGATATTAAAATATGAAATATCACTACCCTCTTCAATTTTTACGTAACCACATATACATTGATTATTAAGTAAATTATGAACGGCAAGATTAGATTTTTTACCACAAGAACATTCGTACCAGTGGCTATTGTCGTCATATTTTAAAGTTTTATAGTCGTGAGTATGCTCTTCATCTTTTACGTAACCACATATACATTGATTATTAACTAAATTATGCACGGCGAGATTAGTTTTTTCACCGCATTCACACTCGTACCAGTGGCTAGTTCCATTATATTTTAAAGTTTTATAATTATGCGTATGGCTTGGCGTTAAATAATCTCCGTATTCTTGATTGCAAACTGTACACTTTGCTTTTTGGGTTTCGGTTGCAGTTCCACCTTTGTGGTTTTCTATAGTGCTAATTGATTCGCAATCACATTCATACCAGTGGCATTCTGCATTATATTTTATATTTTTATAATTGTGCGTATGATCTGGTATAAAAAAAGCGCCATATTCTTGATTGCAAACTATACACTTTGCTTTTTGGGTTTCGGTTGCAGTTCCACCTTTGTGGTATTCTACGTTTAATTTGGCTTTACATTCACATTCTAGCCAGTGAGAAATAGTATCAAACTTTAAAGTTTTATAGTCGTGAGTATGCTCTTCAATTTTTACGTAACCACATATACACTTATTATTATCAAAACTATGCACGGCAAGACTAGATTTTTCACCACAAGAACATTCGTACCAGTGGCTAGTACCGTCATATTTTAAAGTTTTATAGTCGTGAGTATGTTCTGGTTTTTCATAACCACATATACATTTATTATTATCAAAACTATGCACGGCAAGATTAGATTTTTCACCACAAGAACATTCATACCAATGGCTAGTACCGTCATATTTTAAAGTTTTGTAATCGTGAGTGTGTGATGGTATTTCCAAAGAATCCCCACACGCAGAGAATACGTTTAAAAATAAAGTTAAAACTAATATTATAGATAAAAGTTTTAGTAAGCGTTTTTTCATAACCTACCTCCAATAATAAAATATAAATCATTATACTCTCAATTATTGAGATTGTAAAGTATTATTCTCAATTTTTGATAAAATAATAATATAGGAGATATAATTATGGAGTTTTCGGAAAGTCTTAAATCTTTACGTAAAGAATATAGGATTGACCAAACTAAACTTGCAAGCGAACTTAAAGTGTCGCCCAAAACCGTTTCACATTGGGAGACTGGGTATACCGAGCCTTCTATTGCGCAATTAATTGCTCTATCAAAAATTTTCAACGTTTCGCTTGACGAATTAATTTTAGGCAAATGAAAATCACGGCTAAAATTTTAGCAAATGCTAAATTAGTCGTGATTTTTTGTTTTTATTTTGTTTATTAATTTTATTTTGTTAATAGATTCTCCGTTAGCCCGTCACGGTGGTAGGCGAAGAATGACAGGAAAAGTTATATATAGATGTCATACTGAACCGTGCTTTCCTTGAACGGCTTTTGAAGTATCTCTTCCTTATCACAATAGATTCTCCGTAAGTCCGTCGCTGGTGGTAGGCGAAGAATGACAATAATAAATGTAGCACCACCTAAGAGTATAGAAACAAGTTAGACTAGGCTCGCAAGCGTTTTGGTTGAAACTAACCTTTTGGGTTGTTGAAGACAAAACGCGTAGCAGTAAACGAAGTTATTACGGCTTTAAATTTTTACTTACTTAATCAAAGCATTTATTTAAAGCACTAGAAACGAGTAGAGGCAAGAAAGAATATTTCAAGCATTGATTTGGGGTTGCTAATTTTTGTTTATACTGCGTTAAACCCCTTGATAATAGACTATACTATTATCTTCGGCCTTTGCCTTGTCTAAACTAA
>JAZUMP010000011.1:0-38440 GCA_045603725.1 Christensenellaceae bacterium | reverse complement strand
AACCTTGATTTTGACTTGCAAATTCCTATTTATTCTTTGTTAAATCCCTAGGCAATAGCCTAAACTATTTCGTTTTGATTTGCAACGAGTTGGTCTACGCTATACATTTTTCTAAGTTTAGGTTTTTCAATTTTACCCGTTGGATTTCTTGGAACGTCTGCAAAAATAATCTTTCTAGGGCGCTTATACCTTGGAAGTTCTAAACAAAACTCGTTAACTTCTTCTTCTGTTAAAGTTTCGCCTTCTTTTACTTCAATAATAGCGGCGGAAATTTCGCCAAGCCTTCTATCTGGTAAACCAATAACTGCAACGTCGCTAATACTATCGTGGCTTCTTAAAAAGTCCTCAATTTGAACGGGATAAATATTTTCGCCACCTGAAATAATAACGTCTTTTTTACGGTCGACAAGATAAATAAACCCTTCGTCGTCCTCAACTGCCATATCGCCGGTATAAAGCCAACCGTCTTTTAAAATTTCGTTAGTTGCTTCTTCGTCTTTATAATAGCATTTCATAACACCGTCGCCCTTAACGGCAAGTTCGCCTACTTGGTTTTTAGGTAGTGGCTTTTTGTTTTCATCAACAATCATAGTTTGCCAGCCGTAGCCTGCTTTACCTATTGCTCCTACTTTGTCAATATTTTCCATACCTAAATGCACGCAACCAGGCCCTATTGACTCGCTTAAACCGTAGTTTGTATCGTAAGCGTGATTTGGGAAAATCTTTTTCCATCTTTTTATTAAACTTGGTGGAACGGGTTGCGCGCCTATGTGCATAAGTCGCCATTTTGATAAATCGTACTTTGATATATCAATATCGCCACGGTCGATTGCGTCTAAAATATCTTGCGCCCAAGGAACTAGTAGCCAAACGATAGAGCATTTTTCTTCCGAAGCAACTTTTATTATATACTCAGGGTCAGTACCCTTTAATAAAACTGCTTTAGAGCCCACCATTAAACTTCCAAACCAATGCATTTTTGCGCCGGTATGATAAAGTGGTGGAATACATAAAAAGGTATCGTCTTTAGTTTGACCGTGATGATTTTGCTCTACCTTAGCAGAGTGCATTAAAGCCCTATGATTATGAAGAATTGCTTTAGGGAAACCCGTTGTGCCTGAAGAAAAATATATTGCAGCGTCGTCATCATCGGTAATTTTTACTTTTGGCATTTTTGACGTGCAGTAAGTAACCAAATTATCGTAACTTTCAGCAAAAACGGGGCAACCTTCACCAACGTGAAGCCAAAGTTTAATTTGTTTAAGTTTATAGCAAATACTTTCTACACGACCAACGAATTCCGGCCCGAATACTAAATATTCGCAATCTGCTTTCTTTAAACAATAAGAAATTTCATCGGAAGTGTATCTAAAGTTAAGTGGAACTGCTATTGCACCTGCTCTAAGTATTCCAAAGTATATTGGAAGCCATTCTAAGCAGTTCATAAGAAGTATTGCTACCTTTTCACCTTTTTTAATTCCACGCGACAATAAAAAGTTGGAAAATCTATTCGCCTTTTTTTGAAACTCACTCCACGTAATTTGACTTCTATACGCCTCTTTTGCAGTTGATTGCATTAGCGAAAATTCACGCCAAGTCATATTAGTATTGTTTTCAAGTTTAGGGTTGATTTCTACTAAACTTACGTCGTTTGGATAAAAATCAGCGTTTTTTGTTAAAATTTCTGTAATTGGCATATTAAACTCCTTATCCTAGGTTAGTTTTAAAATATATATCGTTTTTTTATATCGAAGTGGTTAAGGTGCGTATTACTAAACTTTTATAATTTCTTAGTGTAATACTTGTCAAATACGAGCAAGACACAACTTAATCCACGAAAATTATACTTGCCGTATATCGAAGTGGTTAAGGTGCGTATTGCGAAGTATTTCACAAGTATTAAAAAAGCCTCTTGCTATTAAATACTATAGCAAGAGGGCGAAAATCCGCGGTACCACCTCAATTCGTTTCCACAAGGAAACCTTAAGTGTAAACACTTTAGGCTATAACGGAGCCTACCCGACTACCCCTACTTTATTCAGGGTGTAACTTGCGAAAGGTAATTCGAAAGCGCGTATCATATTGCCTTGCACCACACGGCAACTCTCTGAAAATATAACGCGTATCTACTAAAAATCGCTCAAACGTTTTTACTATTAAAAATAATATATTAATTATACAATATTTAGTTAAATATAGCAATAATTTTTTAAATATTTTTTTATAAAAAATTCGCAAGTATTACGTTGCGAATAATTTACATATTATTATTTTTCTAAATCTTCTCTAATTAAAGCCATAGCGTCAACTTTTTCGGCTTTAGGATTAATTTCAAGTTCAAAGCGCTCGGCAAGTTTACCTATTAAATATTTAGCGTTTTTCATTGCTCTTAGGGAGCGTATTCTTAAAAATACAGGCACTTCTTCGTAGGCTTTAGTATCGCCAGCGTCTTTACATTTAAGCCTTGATTCTACTTCGTTAAAGTCTAAATTCAAATATAACTTGAGCGATTTGCCGGAAACGGATAATTTCGCAAGTTTAGTTCTGCCTATATTAAACGTATCGGCAGTATTTGAAATTCTAGATTTCATTTTTTTATAAGAAAGTAAGATATTTTTAAGTTCAGCGTAATTTTCTTGAATAACAACGTCCGCTTCAAGTAATTTTTCAGCAAAACACTTTTTAACAACTTTTGGCTTAATAACTTCTTCAGAAGTTGTTACAACGTCTAAATCGTCGAAATTAAGTTGAAAATCATTTAACGTAGGCGCCTCGTCTTTAGCTACTAAAAGTTCACTTTCAATACTACTAGGCAAGACTTCATTATCAAAAATAGAATAGTTTATAGCATCGTCCTCATTAGTTGAAAACAATACTTCTTCTTCCATAAATTCCGGTTTAACAGGCTCTGAAAAAGTTAGTTTTTCTTCTTTTAACGAAACTTCTTCTCTAACTTCAATTTCTTCAATGCCCGATTTAAATAATACTTCCGATTGAAGTTTATCTTTATTGCTTTCATTATGAGAAACGGGGATTATTTTTTCTTCAAATAATCCTTTTACAGTCTCTTCAAAAACGCCACCGTTATTTTCAGGTTTTTTAGGCTCTTGATACTCAAGAGTCTCTCCCTCGTTTTTAAATAAAACTTCGTTTTCTATATCTCTAACTTTTAATTCATTAATAAATTTATCTTCTTTCATAAACGTCTCATACTTAAATTTAATGTTATGCTAATTAATCATAGCATAATTATATTCAAATTTCAAGGTTTTTTAAAAACTTTATTGTTTTAACTGATTTAGATTGTCGATTTTTTAACGATAACTACCTTAAAAACGTTGACAAAAAAATTGCAAAGTATTATTATTCAAAAGGCTATTAATACTTTATAGTATTAATTTTACTTATTTAGTGTATTTATATACTTTGGAGAACTTTATATGGAAATTTTATTTAGCCTATCTATTGCGATTTTCGCAGGTTTAATGCTTTCTAGGCTTGCAAAACTTTTACAACTGCCAGCAGTTACGGCTTATCTCGTTGCAGGTATAATCGTAGGCCCATTTTGTTTAGGCGCGTTTGGGATTGAAGGCTTAGGTTTTATAAGCAAAGAAAATTTACATTCTTTAACTATTATCTCTGACGTAGCGCTCGGTTTTATCGCATTTGCTATTGGTAATGAATTTAGACTTTCACAACTTAAGGCTATCGGCAAGCAAGCAACCGTCATTGGTATTTTCCAAGCAGTATTTACAACTATCGTAGTTGACGTTGCACTCGTTATTTTTCATCTTATAAGGCCTGACGTTTTGCCACTTCCAGCCGCTATATTATTAGGCGCCGTCGCTTCAGCAACTGCTCCAGCCGCAACGCTTATGGTTGTTCGCCAATATAAAGCAAAAGGCCCGGTTACAGACACGCTTCTTCCCGTAGTCGCGCTTGACGACGCTGTAGGTCTTGTTCTATTTTCAATATCGTTTGGCGTTGCAAAAAGTTTACTCGTTGGGTCAACCGATATTATTTCTATTATAGTTGAACCACTAATTGAAGTTATACTTTCAATCGCACTTGGAACGATTATGGGATATTTATTTACCTTCTTTGAAAGATTTTTCCATTCGCGTTCTAAAAGACTTTCAATGTCGGTTGCGTTCGTGTTTTTAACGGTTGCAATATCGATGTGCAAGTTTGAAATTTTTGGAATACATATAGCATTTTCATCACTACTTGCTTGTATGATGCTAGGAACTATCTTTTGTAATATTTGCGATTTTTCGGCAAATCTTATGGATAGGCTTGACAGGTGGACTGCACCGATATTTATACTATTTTTCGTTATAAGTGGCGCTGAACTTGACCTTTCCGTTCTAACTAATTTTATGGTAGTTTTAATAGGTATTGTTTATATAATCTTTAGATGCCTTGGCAAATACTTCGGCGCAGGAATTAGTGCAAGATTTACAAAAGCGCCTAAGACCGTTACGAAATATCTTGGAATTACGCTTTTCCCACAAGCAGGCGTTGCACTCGGTATGGCTATTAAAACCGTTGCTTTATGCGCAACTATCGCGGGCGCAGAAGTAATAGGAACACTCGTTCAAAACATAATTTTATTCTCGGTACTTATTTACGAACTAGTTGGACCTTTCCTTACTAAAGTAGCGTTGACTAAAGCGGGCGAAATTAACCCAGAAGGCAAGATTAGTTCTAGGCTTCACGATAGCCACCACAATAGCCAAAATGCTTAATAAATTTACAAATTAATACTTATAAAAATATTGAAGCCTTGCACAAAATACCGTGCAAGGCTTTTTATTTATACTCATTTTATAAAATCATACGGAGTTGTTTGGTAAACGTAGTAGTTAAGCCAGTTAGAGTAAATTAAATTTGCCGTACTTGACCAGCACATATTAATTTCTCCTTTACCATTTTGATATCCGTTTTTAAAATAATTTTCAGGCTCTTTTATAGGTAAACCTTTAAGCAAATCTCTTTCGTATTCTTTCTTTAAAGTGTCTCTATCGTATTCGGTATGACCAAAAATAAATACAAACTTACTATCGTTAGATTTTACTATAGTTGCACCTGCTTTATCAGACTTAGCAAGAAGCGTTAAACCCTTTTTCTTTTCTATATCTTCAACGCTAACCGTAGTATATCTTGAGTGTGGCATATAAAACTCATCGTCAACGCCCTTTAAAAGTTTATCGAAGTTCACCATCTTTTTATGTTTATATACGCCGAAAAGTTTTTCATTAAGCGGACGCTTTTCAATTCCATAATAATAATGTAAAGCGGCTTGCGCTCCCCAACAAATAAAGATGGTGCTAGTAACGTTAGTCTTAGCAAAATCCATAATTTCTTCAAGTTCTTTCCAATACTTAACTTCTTCAAAATCATAGTTTTCTACTGGAGCACCAGTTATTATCATACCGTCAAACTTACGGTTTTTAATTTTACTAAACGGCTTATAAAACCTATCTAAATGTTCTTGTGGAGTGTTTTTTCCTATGTAACTTTCAGTACTTACAAGCGTAATATTAGTTTGAAGTGGAGAGTTACTAAGAAGCCTAAGTAGTTGAGTTTCGGTAACTACTTTAGTAGGCATTAAGTTTAAAATCGCAATTTCGATAGGCCTTATATCTTGAGTTTTTGCCCTATTTTTTGTTATTGCAAATATATTTTCTTCCGTTAAAGTTTTATATGCCGGCAAATCTTTTGAAATTACTATTGGCATTTTTTAACTCCTTTTTATTAAATATTATCAAGAGCGTTTTTAATATCGTTAATCAAGTCTTCAGCGTCTTCAAGACCGCAAGAGAACCTTACTAAATCCGGATAAATTCCACACGCTAAAAGTTCGCTGTCTGACATTTGCCTATGCGTTGCGCTTGCAGGGTGTAAACAGCAAGTTCTAGCATCTGCAACGTGTGTTTCTATTGCGGCAATTTTTAAGTTTTTCATAAACTTTTCAGCAGTAGTTCTACCACCTTTAATTCTAAAACTTACTACACCACAAGAGCCGTTAGGAAAATATTTTTTAGCGAGCGCTAAATCTTCACTTCCTTCTAAACCTGGGTATCTAACCGATAAAATTCTATCATCGTTATTTAAAAACTCAGCAACTTTTTTACCGTTTTCGCAATGCTTTGGCATACGAACGTGTAAACTTTCAAGACCTAGGTTTAACATAAACGCGCTTTGTGGAGATTGCGTTGAGCCGAAATCTCTCATAAGTTGAGCAGTTGCTTTTGTTATAAACGCGCCTTCTTTACCAAATTTTTCGGCGTAAGTGATGCCGTGATAACTATCGTCAGGAGTTGTAAGACCTGGGAATTTATCAGCGTGAGCCATCCAATCAAACTTACCACTATCAACGATACAACCGCCAACGCACGCGCCGTGACCGTCCATATATTTTGTAGTAGAATGGGTAACGATATCTGCGCCCCACTCTATTGGTCTACAGTTAACTGGAGTTGGGAAGGTATTATCAACAATAAGTGGAACTCCGTGTTTGTGTGCAACTTTACTAAATAATTCAATATCTAAAATATCAAGCGATGGGTTTGCTAAAGTTTCGCCAAACACTGCTTTCGTGTTAGGTTTAAAGTGTTTATCAAGTTCTTCTTCGGTAATAGTTGGTGGGACGAAAGTAAATTCTATGCCCATCTTTTTCATAGTAACGGCAAAGAGATTATAAGTACCACCGTAAATAGTAGAGCAAGAAATAATATGGTCGCCACAGTTTGCTATATTAAAAATACTATAAAAGTTTGCTGCTTGACCAGACGACGTAAGCATTGCAGCCGAACCACCTTCAAGTTCACAAATTTTAGCGGCAACCGTATCGCAAGTTGGGTTTTGAAGCCTTGAATAGAAATAACCCGACGCTTCTAAATCAAAAAGTTTACCCATATCTTCACTAGTAGAATATTTAAAAGTAGTGCTTTGAATTATAGGGATTTGCCTTGGTTCGCCGTTACCTGGAGTATAGCCACCTTGAACGCATTTTGTACCGATATTTTGTTTCATAATAATTCTCCTTTAAAGAAAAGCGGAAAGCCAACGACTTTCCGCATAACGTACTTTATTTTACGAAAAAGCCTAATTTTAATTACGTTAAAAGTTGCGCATGAGTTGCATGCGCATTGTCATATTTATTTTTTTTAATAAAAATAAATTTTTCATAATGCTTTTCCTTTACAAAAATATTAACACTATATATATAGTTTGTCAACTATTTATTATAAAAATAATAAAAACGCTCTCAACTGAGAGCGTATTTGATTATCTAGGATATTTAATTTGTGCTTGTGCTCGTTATCTTTTGCCCTTAGCGACAAATTGCCCGTTTAATATTAGGCTGTTATCACGATGCTATTATCCATATATTTATCCGCCGTAGCGGTTGTATTCAGTTTTAATTTTTTTAAGTTTTTCCCTTATCATTCTTATGTTATATAAACACCTTTACCGTCAAATCTTGCCATTGATTTGGTCTAAGCATACCGTCTTTTTCCTTTCTATAAGACCTTGCCGATTTATAATCAATCGTAAATTCCCATACTAACTTTTTCATATCGTTTGGCACGTCAATTAAGTCAAAATTCATATACCAATTAAAGCACGTTTCCGTTACAGGAACAATGGTATGAACGAACTGTTTAATCACTTCTCTATCAACGTAGTGTTCGGTAAAATCCATTTTCGATAACAAGAAGTCTTCCACCTTTTTTGCAGGCTCTTCTTCCCCGTCTTCGTTTGGAACCATCCCCGCATCAAGAATACGCCTTTTGTTTATAAGTTCGATTTTCTCTTGCTCAATTTCCTTTTTGAGTTCTAAGTAAGATTCTTTCGGGATTTCGTCTTCCAAGCGCATACGAGTTAAGCGTTTTAGTTTTTCGTCTAACTTTGCTATCTCTTTATCAACCGTTGCCTTAATTTCCGCCGCTTTTTGATATTCTTGAAACACACCGATTTGATATAAAGACGACACGTTATTTAGAATATCTTTCTTGTTACCCCATAACCCTGCAAAAATATGCCTTGCCATCATTTCTAATTTCCAATCGCATATTTCTCTAAGATTACAACTTTTTGAATCGTCAATCCCTGCTTCAATTCTAATATCTTTAGAACCATAGTTAAGTTGGTTATAGCATTTATATCCATAGATGACTTCGCCGTTTTTATTCTTGCGCCATTTGTTTTTGCGCATTTTATAACCGCATCTACATTTTAATTTCTTCGTCCAAACGTCGCCACTTTCGTGAATACCCGTTTTGTGAAGAACTTCCCCGTTTTCCGTACGAAATTTGCTATACCTTGTGCGTTGTTCTCTTATTTGCTTGCATCTATCCCATTGCTCTTCGGATATAATCGGCTCAAAATCGCCTTTTACGTAAAGATAAGTATCTTCGTCACGGTTTATAATAATTTTTTGGTCAAGGAAATTATTTCTTCGTGATTTTAAGTACGCAGGATAGCCTTTATAGGTTGAGTTATGTAGTACTCGTGATACTTTCGCGTTCTCCCATCTAACTAACCCCGAACTATCTTTTCTTTTGCGTCGTATCATCTCATCACGAATTTGCGAGATTCCTTTTCCCGCCGAATACATATCGTAAATCATACGCACCGTTTCGGCTTGTTCTTCATTGATTACGTAAGTTCCTTTTACCTTGTCCCTATCATAACCAAGAATATTACCACTTCCATACAAAACGCCCTTGTCTCTACTGATTTTTTGCCCCGCGCGCACACGCTCGGAAATTTTTCTACTTTCTTCTTGCGCAAGCGTTGCCATAATCGTAAGCCTTAGTTCGCCGTCTCCGTCCAACGTCCAAATATTATCTTCTACGAAATAGACTTCAATACCGTACTCTTTTAACTCTCTCGTAACCACAAGCGTATCAACCGTGTTTCTAGCAAATCTACACACTTCTCTCGTTACGATTAAATCAAACTTCTTTTGCTTAGCGTCTTGTATCATCCTTAAAAATGCAGGTCGCTTTTTCGCTTGCGTTCCCGTAATCCCTTCGTCGATATATTTCTTAATAACATACCAATTAGGATTTCTATCCGCCACGTCGTCGTACCATTGCATTTGATTTTCTAACGCCGATAATTGCGCTTCGTGTTCTGTGCTAACTCGTCCGTAGAAAACCACTCTTCTTTGCCTTGCCCTGTTAAAATTAACGTTAGTGGGCATTACCATTCCGTTTTCAATCAAGTTAAATCGCCTCCTTTAAATAATTTATTTTGCTTTAC
Organism: Christensenellaceae bacterium; assembly: GCA_045603725.1. GTDB lineage: Bacteria > Bacillota > Clostridia > Christensenellales > Borkfalkiaceae > HGM11412. The sequence continues at coordinate 29,164 of JAZUMP010000011.1, read as the reverse complement.
TACACTTTCCCCAAACTGAGTACGCTTCTTTTCGATTTTGGCGTATTCTCGCTCGTCAATCATTTCGTTATCACGCATAATCTCTAACATCTTAAACGCGATAATCTTATTTAACACCTCCATATTTATTTTTGACTTGTCGATTTTCTCCACGTTTTGGGCTTTGTAGCAACCTTGATTTTCCACTTCATTATTTAATTTTTCTTCTCTTAAATTTAATTCCTTATAATTCAATTCTCCTTATTTTTTATTTTATAGGGTGATATCCGCACTTTTAACGGAAAGATAAGTACGAATGCCCTATGCAATCATTTTTCTCCTTATTAATTCCCGACATTACGGGTGTATTAAGCACATATAGTGTCCCGCTGTTATTTGCTTTCCTTAAACTCCTCCAAAAGTTTTTGATACCCCATTCTAATCAAGTCTACTTTTGAAATTCTTTTTTGTTTTAAGAAAGCCATTATTTCATCGTGCTCTTTAACGGGAAGCCTCGTGTTAAATTGCTTCGTTGCTTTATCGCGTTCTTCCTTGTGTATTATTTCATACTTTTGTCTTGCCTTTTGTTTCGGCGTTAATTGTTTTTCCATTGTATTTTCTCCTTAAATATAAACTATTTCGCTTAAAATCTCTTCTTCTATTACTTGTTTCATAGCGTTAATTCTTTTAACGTCTTCCAAGTAATTACCCGTACGACGATACTGTTCGCTTTTAGAAAGTTTGTCCCACATAGTATCATACAAATCTTCTGCGGCTTTATCTACGCCGTGCAAATATTCAGGCAACTGCCCTGCTAAACTTAACAATTTACCGAAGTTATGCTCTTCAATATACTGTTTTGCAAGCGTTCCATACTTGCCGTAAACGTGCTTTTTAGGTTTAACCACTTGTTGATAGATTTTAATTTCTTCCACAGTCAACCCTTCGTTTGCTTCCGCCTTTTTAATGATTTCTTCTACGTTCATAAAACCCTCCCTTTAATTTATTGTAGCAATATTATACCGTGATATCACGAGATAGTCAAGCTGTTTTATATTCTTTTGAGAAAATTCTTTTAACCAAATATCACTATTGCAAGTGCAATGGTTTGCGCAATCGCTAGTACGGGTGAAAGCCAAAACATAAACTTTCTAAAACCGCTTTCAAAACGGATACCGTCTTCTACCTTTTCGATTTCCTTTTTCGCCTTTTCAGCCGCGTTTATAACTTTACCACCGCTTTCGTTTACAATTCTTACTGCATTTTCTGTCATTTTATCAACGCAATGCTTTAAGGATTTAGCTGCTTCATCAGTCGCCTTTGCCGTAGCTGTACTTACTTGGTGCTCTATTCCCGTTACCGTTTTCGATATCTTCTCTAACGTTTGGTTTAGGTCCTTTGAGAACTTCTGGTTCTCCTCTTTCACTTCTTGCGACACATTCCAAACGGCACTTCTCAGCTCGCTCACGAGCTTTTTGTTGCTCCATTCTAAGTTCTTCACTTGCTGCGTCTGTTCCGCGATTCGCACATTTTGCGTCAAAATCAAGTCGTTGCATTGCTCTCTCGATGTCGCCAATGCTTGCAAAAACATTGCCTCGCGCGCTTCTGCTGTTAATCTTTTTGCTTCTTCTTGTAAATCCAATATCGCCGGATTTCTTGAAATATCCACCGGTTGGTCCTCGATTATGGGCTGAGGATATTCGCCCGTTATTTTGTTCATCAATTTTCCTTAAAATCTCCTTTTTTGTATAATTTGTTCCGAGCTTTTCCCCTCGGATAGGTTTTTGTTTTTCGGGATGCAGGTAAGAATAATCCTTTCCATCCCTTGTGATTTTTACGCCGTAACATTTTTCAAGATAATCCTTGAAGTTGTCAGGCGTGGTTGAGTTTTTGGTTGCCTCCGCAATTACTTCTCGTAGTTCCTCTTTCCAACTCGTACCGCCTTTGAGCATAATCTTCTTTTCAATTGCCGTTCTACTGTTCTTACCACGCTTTCTAAAATCCGTTTCGGTAAACCCGTATTTCTTCCCTATCCTATTAGCTTCGTCTTTCATCTTCACGTAGTCTTGTTTGTTGAACTGCAATTTCTTACCCGTTATCGGGTCCACCGCGTTTACGACAATATGGCTATGTACCGTTTGCGTGTCCGTGTGGGTAGCGATTACGCACTCGTAGTTTTGAAATAATTTTGCCGTAAGTTCTTCCGCGTAGGCGTGAGCTTTTTCGGGTGAAACGTTATCTTGGCGCGCGCACGATAATTTACAATGATAATATTTACGCTCGTCAAACTTATCCCCTTTACCAAACCTGCTTGCCGTTTCATCAAACTGCTTTGCGTAGTCCTCATCTTCAAAAAGATTCCTTACCGACACTATCTTTGCTTTCTTTTCGTCGGTGATATACGCGATACCGTTTTTCGGTTTTGCTTTGCTTGCGCTACACTTAAAAAGTGGCATTATCCACCTCCGATTGCAATAGATATTTTGCGGTATAGTTCTTTCAAACTTTTGATGCACGTTTTTATTTCTTCTTCCGTAGCCAAGCCGTTATAACTGTTTCTAACGACTTGGTTTAGGTTGTTGCCTTGCCGTTTTAGTTCGGCTAAAATCTCGTTGCCGTTTTCTATCACGGTAATCGGCTTGTCGGTAATTGACCGAATTACAAAGTCTGTTATCGTCAGTCCACTTTTCGCTATTGCGCTATCTATTAAATTTTTCTCTTGTTCGCTTGCCCTAAAATTGTAGGCAAATGGTCTTGTTCTCCTTCCTATAATTTCTCCTCCTTTTATTTTTTTGTTGTTTGGGGTATTAGGGGTTTCCCCTAACGAGGCGATTTGAAAAATCGTGTATTTGGCAAGACAAATACGTTCCTCGCTATAACGGCAAAACCAACCTTTATACCCATATATTAAATTGTATTTTTGGACGTAGAAAAAGCCCGACAGTTTATCACTGTCGAGCCTTAATTCCCACGCTTTTGAAAAACGGGTTCTATTACGCCGATTACTCATTTTTAATTTTTGGCAAGCCCTTTCCTTTCTACGAAAGGAAAAACGCTAATTTCTAATTTGATTTACTTTGCGATTAAAAATAATTTTTTTCACTTTTTACCATTTTCTTGCGAATTTCTTGCCATATACAGTGAACTCCCCATCCTCCTTTTCTTCCACACAACCAATAGGAAGCGCCGTGTAACGAGAAAAGTTCTTAAAGTGTGGAGTGTTTACAATGGGGGCATAGATTCGCCAATCGGAAGGACTATTTTTTTCGTAATGTCTAAGCACTAATATAAGCACGTTTCTACTCGTTAGCCACTTTGAAACTTGTCTATCTCTCTCAGCTTTCTCTTCTTCTATCCTTTCGTAAAGGACTTCCCTTTCTTGGTCATCAACTACACGAAGTTCCATATACAAACGGTCAATTCTCTTTCTATACTCTTCGCAAATTTCAATGATTTTATCTCTATGCCTATAATCCGTAGCATTATCAGAAGTTGTATTTTCTCCCACCACCCAGGAGATAGGCATATAATTTATGCTCTTTCTTTTACCCTTGACAAAGTTGAACTTTTTAACGGCTTGGTAAATATAATCCATCGCCGTATTGTAAAACTCGTACTCGTTTTCCTTTCCCTTTTCGTCTATCTCCTTAAAGAAAATAGGCGCAGGTCGATTATACTTTTTGCACAAAGCGGAAAGTTCTTTTCCAACGTTTACGTTATCGTAAGCGCGCTTTGCTTTATCTATTTCCAATCCCGATAAAACGGCAAGTTTGCAAACGTCGTTATAAACATCTAAAATTTCCTCTATGGGCGCGCCGTGATGGATTTCGTTCCATATAATACTGTTTAACTTTTGCGAAAGGTTTACTATCTCACCTATTTTATTTTCGCTAGTGTCGTGGTCAAGCTCGGCAAGAGTTTGACCGTTTTTACTCATAGATGGGATACCACAAACGGGCACTTTGAAATACTCTTTATGCTTCTCGGCGGTTTCCACCAATAACTTGTCATCGGTTATGAGCATAGCGTCTGAGTCGTAATCGCAACCATTTAAGCGCTGTTGAATATTCTCGCCAATAGCGTTTACGCACACTATATTTTTACCCAAATCAAAGTAGTTCCAAATATCGCCGTCAAGATTATTTTCCACGCAATAAAGATTGCCCATCGTTATATGTGGTGAGCGCGCGCAAAGAAGTTTTGCACCATTTGCAAAGCGTTTAGAATAAATTTGCCCTTTCTTTAATTCGCTTATTATTTCTTCCCCTGCTATGTATTTCAAAAGTTCGGGACCGTTACCAAACAATGTTGCGTTCGTGCCGTTTAGAAGAATATGTCCACGGCGCAAATTACTTTTAAGTCCGCTTACTACGTCGTCCCTGAAATTAGCGTATAAAGCCGTACAATTGAAGGTTGTAAAACTCATCAGTAATCGAAAAATGACTTCCGCGCGTTCCGCAAGCCCGTCGGAAATTTTCTTTTCTTCCCCGTCCTTTTCCCTCACGTAAGCATCAGTAAAATGATAGCGCATAAACTCTACGTCGTTACGGACAAGCGAGATATAATCAAAACTCGGTTTTAATAATTCTTCCGCTTGTGCTTTATCAAACCCCAACGTATTGAGAAGTTGATAACTGCTCTGCACCATATCGCCGTGAAAAAATCTCGTGCCTTTATCCCATTTTACCACGCCAAAAGTATTATCTACGCTTTCTATCCACTTGCGAATATTTTTCTCTGAAAGACCGCCTGCGAATTTAAGATACTTCAAACTGTTGGGCGTCGTTACCATTACGATTTGGCTTACGTCGGTTGCAAGCGTAAATCCCCTTTTCTTTATGTCGCCAAGGGTAATGTTTTTATCTTTTATCCATTTTTGAAGTTTAGTACGGAAAGCGCAAGACTTAAAAAACTTGTTACGAAGCAGTAACATGTGCTTGTCCGCATAGCCGTTTATAAACACGCTCTCGTCTAAAAGGCTCTCGCCATCCCAAATATCGTTTGTGATTTCCGTTTGCTTTTGCTCGGCTACAAGTTTGCTATCCTTAAGTTCTACGGATATTACTTCTTCCGTAAATACGCTTTTATAATCGGGAACGAAAAGTATTCCATCAAGTGGAATATTCACTGTCCCCTTGATGCTACTTAATGATAACGCTTTATATGATTCCCACGAAGCAAGGTCGGTTTGTGCTTTTAATCCACAACTGCTCCATTTATCCATTGCTTTATATAAGCGCTCGTCAATAAAAAGGCATTTACCCTCTCTTGAACTGCCCGCGCTACGCTTATATCTTACGTAGTGAACACCATCTAAATAAAAACCGTTTTGGTAGAAATGCGAGCGCAAGTCTTTGATTTTTACAGGCTTGCCGTTTTCGGGCTTGTACGTATAGTTAAATTTTAAGTTAATTACGGCAAGGGTATATTCGTTTTCGCTCTTATCTTGAAAAGAAAACTTTTTACGGCAAACACGCTTATATGCGTTTTCAAGTTCTATGAGGTCTAGCGAATTATCCAAATAGATTTTGAACAAACGAAAATAGGCGGCGCTTTTACTTTCGGGCATTTTATACCCAACGCTAACGCCGTTTTCTTGCTCGTGCCGATAAATATCCGCCGCTTCAATTGAAATAATTCTATACCCTTGTTTCATTTTAACCTAGTCCTTCTATTGTCTGCCCATATTATATCATAGTTAATATGACAACATACGTCATATATTATATAAAATTTCGCTAAAAATAGCAACGGTCAAATGTCCACGTTTAGGTACATCTGACCGCTTTGTAAAAAATTTTACATCAACTTATACCAAAATTACGTAATTTACGAATAAATATCAACACCTTTAACGCAATTTAATCATTTTAACCGTTTTAACACAGAACACTTCATTAGCCAAGGGTTTTGTGCACTTTTTGTTAATCCCTTATATAAAAGTAAAAAGTGATAACCGTCAGTCCTACACCTTTATCTTGTTCAAAAACTTAATGCGCTATTATATTTATCAGTTTTTCATATAACTCGACTGTTGCAAAACAATCATCAATTGCCGTATGCCTATTATCTATTTTAATATTGAAATACTTAAAAACATCTGCTGAACTATTGAGATTTTCTTCAATCTTTCCTGAAAGAACCAGCGTTTTATATACCGAATAAGTATCAATCATCCTATGAGAAAAATATTGATTAAACGACCTGTTATTAGCCTTAAAAAACTCTTTCAGAAATGCTATATCAAACTGAATATTATGCCCTATTATTGGTATTAATGTATTTGACTCAAAATAGCCGCTAAGAAAACAAAGTAATTCATCTATTACCTTTTTGGGTTCCTGTGCTTTTTCGTTATAAAATTCCAAACTAAACTTATTGATTCTTTGGGCTTCCTTTGTCATAGTATATTCCTTGTGTTTTATATGAAACTCTTTATGCGCTAAAACGCCAATCCCATGCTCCCAAACCACTACCCCAATTTGCAACAAAGAGTGTTTCGTTGGTATTGTTCCACCAGTTTCTGTATCTATAAACACAAATCGATTTTCTGCTTTACTATTCATAATTATTCCTGCCTAGATTTTTTTATTGCCTGCTCTAAATCTTTTTCACAAAACTCATATAATGTTCCACCTTCTCTACACAAAATAGCCGGCACGCAATATTTGTCTTTTCCGTGCTTGAAAGGAGCAATTATACATTTGTCATCAAAAAAATAGTATGTAGTTTTAAAATTACCTGGATACAAATAAATATCCGCATTCAACTTTTTAAAATCCTCTATCGCTTTTTTGATTTCACTCTCCGTATTCTTTTGTGCATTTTCAGATCCCTCTTCTGCATGTTTTCCATATAAAAAATCCCTATCACACATATCGCATACTTCGGGAATTAAATAATCTGGAAGCAATACAATTAAGCGAGAATTCTTCTTAGTGCTTACATTTTTTAATTCTTGCCTGTTATTATTTCTCCAACTATAAGCATACGTAAACATCAGGGACACTTCCTTAGTTCCTTCAAAAATCTCGCTCCATTTTATATCAGTAAATTTTTCATAGAATCCAATTATTCCACTTCGTTGAAGATCACTTGCAATTCCTGCAAGCTCAAGCACTTCTTCAGCAAAAGCACGTTTTCCAAGCACTTCCCATAAACCTGAGACACCAAACACTGTTATGACTGTAAAAGCCAACTCGAACACAATTGCCACCCAAATATTTTCGATATCACCCCAAAAATAATCTATAGCAACAGCAGATATAATACCAATTAACAATATAATTACACATATTAGTGCTCTAATCCATGTTGTACTACGATTTTTACTTTTCTTCATTTGTTATATCACTCTTACCCTTTGTGAATAGTTTGGTCTGTCTACTTTTATAAAATCAAAGTCAAAATATTCAATCCAACCCAATAAATTAGATAATAAATCTTTTACTTCTTTTCTATACGGTTTAGGATCATTTACTAAAGCATTGTGTAGCTTTGCCGAAAGCTCACCAAAATAGCACTCTTTTGTTTCTTTTTCATTAATAGTTTTACATAACCATGTAAAAGCTTTACTCCATCTAAATGCTTGCTTGATTCTTTCCTTGTCAGAAATACCAGACAATTCTAAAAACTCATATTCATCAACTTCAGATGATGGCGCTGACGCCTGTGGAAAGTCATATGTAAATAAAACACTAGTATCTGGTTCAAATTTATCAGAAATATATTTATCCCAGTTTAAGGATTTTGCTTCATTGAAACTCACTTTAGGGAATTTTACAATATCTGCCTTCATTAATGAGTACAACTCATCAGTCATTAAAATAGCTGACTCAAACAAAGACTCAATCTTAAACAAATCGTCTCCTTCTATTTGAGAGAAATCCGCTAATTCGTAATTTCCCAAACAATTTAAGCCTAAACCTCGACTCGTTAAATTCCCACTTCCTAAAATGTATCTTTTCTTATCAAAAATATAAGTTTTAGCATGTAAGTCAAATCTAATATAAAGCTCCCAACCATTAGCTTTGCAATATTCATACAAATCTAAATCAGTAGCTCCATTAATAATATCTCCAGGTAAAAATCTTACGAGGATTTTTTTATTTTTCAATACATGCTTAATATTGTCGTCAATAAACTTGACGGCATCTTTTTTGCAGAAAGCAGAAACAACGTGTAAATCTTCTGTTACACTTGAAATTTCTTCTACAAGTTTTTTATTAAATTCAGATGTAGTTAAAAATGGCATAATTATTTCCTATTATCTTCCTTGTTTTAAGTATGCTTTTAACCTATTGTTAATATCATCAATCAACTTATCCATAGGCACAGGATGAGTTGCATGTAATTGATAAACCGTCTTTATTAAAGATACTAAAAAAAGCTCAAATGTTATTTGCATATCTTCGTTCTGATATGCATCTTGAACAAATTGTTCATAGAACTGATGGTCTTTATTAACAATAATTTTCAACACACCAAGTCTATCTTCGTAATCAATGAACGCTCCCCTGCTTCCATGATTGACATATTTAATTCTTGTATTAGAATCTAAATATTGTTTAATTTGCTCTTCAGTTACATCTTCGTAACCTTCATCTTGCAATTCCTTTTCTACCTGAACTTTTATCTCTTCTGTAATCTCAGGAATAACTACAGTGGTAGGAACAACTATATCTGGATTTTCTTCTTCTGCAGCTTTTACAGTCTCAGAAGTTGCAGTCGTTGCAGTTTTACCAGGATTACTTCTACTTCCTTTACGACGTTCTTTGTTTGCCGCAACCATATCTTTGATGGTATTCATTATAACAGACCTAAGTTGAATCCACATAGGTTCGTTACCCTCATAATCTGCAAGAGCCTCTTCATCAATTTCTTTTAAGTCAACCTGTTGTTTGTTGTTTGCTATACCAAAAGCCTCGTCTAATTCCGATTTAAAAGAAATTTCGCAACCCCACCATCTATGGTAAGGATTATTAGTTGCATCAAAAAAGTCAAAATTGCCAAAATCAATTTCACGGTTTTGACGCACAATAGATATTCCAGTATTTTTTCTTACACTTTTTCCGTAAGCTAACGAACCAGGATCAGAAGCTACAAAATCTTTAGAATAATATTTTTCCTTAACAATAGAAAAACGAATTTTTACAGTTGACTCATGCCTTTCTCCTTTTTTATCGAAGTAATAAACTGGATGGTCAACTTCTCCTGTTAGATTGTCCTCATCGGTGTACGGTTCAAAAATACTTTCAGTATATCCCATTTCTTCATTATACCTTTGACATGAAGGATTGGCATCATTGCAGTTTTCTTTCACGCAAAATTGACTTTTCTTCATCAAGAAAAGAGGGTCATTAGGTAAAATCAATTCAAAAGTTTCTAAATCGTTTGATTCTATCGTTGCAATATTTACAGTGTTATCATTTAGCATCCATCTATACTTTCTACCTAAATCCTCAGAAATATTTCGGCGACAGGTATTCCATCTTTTATGGTCAACCCTATCGCATTTAGGCCAAACAACTAATGTTCCATGCTTGCTAAAATCATAATCTTTTTCATCTGTTGAAAAATGTATAAATTGTTTATATTCATCGGGAATATCTGTAACAAAAGGTCCTATAATAGTATCTTGCTTCTTGTCGGTTACTAAATCCCAATCTACATAAACACACTTACAATTCTCAATCCCATCTCTCCAAGAATAAACTTCAACCCTTGGAGAAACATGATAAGATGCTTGAGGTAAGCCCACACCAAAACGGCCCATACCTGTACGACGTTGTCTAGTTGTAAAACCAATTTGTAAACATCTAGCTAAAACTTCTTCAGTCATCCCATCGCCATCATCTAAAAAGGCAAATTTTTTAATGCCTTGTTGATTCAACACCAAATCTTGCGAGCCAATTATAAAGACATTTTGGGCATTTGATTCTATACTATTGTCTACAATTTCCGCAATTGCATTATAAGTAGATTTATAACCTGTATTCCTAACGCCATCAGCCATTGTTGACACATTATAAAGCTGTTCGCCTTGTTGTGTTTCTAAAATCATTTCTTCATTCGCCATTTTTATTACCTCCAATAACTATTAAAGTGAGAGAATGCTTCGTTCTCGTTGTAAACTTCTAAATTTTCTTTTACATCTATTAAAAGACAGGTTTCAGCTCCACCCATTTGTGGGCCACGCAAGCCTCTTCCAATCATTTGACTATACAATATTACTGACTTAGTTGGTCTTGTTATAAATACACAATCAATATTAGTAGAATCAAATCCAGTAGTTAAAATATCGTAGTTTATTATGATATTTACGGGATTATCTCTATCCTTAAAATCTGCAATAGCTTTTTTTCGTGTTGCCGCAGACATATCTCCATATACTAATGAATTAGGTATATTTTCTATATTTAGAAATGCTGACAGCATTTTAGCGTGGTCTAACGAACAAGCAAAAACGATTGTGGGCTTTCCTTGTGTATTCAACTCTTTTAATCTGTTTAGTATAACTGAATTGCGTGATTTGTTTGCTGCTATTTGAGTAATTAGTTCTGGAGAGTAGTCCTCCCTATTTGAATAAAATTCTTTTTTTAACTTCTCCAGTAATTCATTATCGACTTCATACTCAAGCGGTTCTTTTATAAGTTTTGATAAAATCTTTCTATCCTGAAAATAACCTATAACGTCACTTATCGCAGCTCTATTTCTGGCTTGATTTTGTCCCATACTAATTCTATCAACTAGTTTTATATCAATTCCAATCTTTCTATCAAAAAACTCGTTGAAAATTCTATTTTCTAATGAGTCTTCCGTCGTTCTTCCCGGAGTTGCAGTCAAGCCAATAAAATCCTTTTTATTCCCCTCGTAGGACTTAGAGAAATCTTGAATAACCTTATTTGTCTCTTTCGCCCCAATTTTATGACATTCATCATAAACCATTAAAGAAACTTTTTCGCAAAGTTGTGAATAAACCGTTTTATTAGACTTACGCATAGCTTGTAAAGCCTGTATGGTTATAAAAATTACGCCATTAGTAATGGTATATTCTCCACAACCCCAGCTTTTTTCAACTGACGTATTTCTTAGACCTAAATGTCCCCACACGTTCTTAAACGTTTCAAGCGCTTGTCCTAATAATTCTTTAGTGTGAGCCACCCACATTATTAAACCATCTTTTTTTATAAAATTTAAATAATGCGCCAATATGTGCATCGTTGTCTTTGTTTTGCCTGTTCCAGTAGGCATATGTATCAAAATTTTACGTCCTAACTGTCCTTTTTTATTTAATTCATATACCGCTTGTTGCTTAATTAAATATTGATAATCCAAAAGTTCAAAAAATCTTTCTTCTGAGCCATTAACTTCTTCATATATTCCTCCGTTTTCAAAACTATCAAATTCATAATTTGGAGAATTTAAAACAGTATCAAAAAGTGTTCTATAAAAGTCACACTCAACAAAATCTATTTTGGCTGCCTGATTTGCTAATTTACCATAATCCGAACTATTACTATTTAAAAGCTTTTGCAAATCTGATAAACTAACAAACTCAAAAAAACTTTGACGAAAATCTTTATTTTTGAATAATCCAAACCCATTAATGCTAATTAAAATGTCAACTAAAGAAGATTGTGTATGGGCATCTTCTGAATCCGTCCATTCTTTAATAGAATCATAAATTTTATCGCCCAATAAGTTTATAATTTCATTTTTCGAAAATTTATTTAGAATTTCCTTAAACTTACCGTAATTCACTTTATCCCTCCAATTCAATGTAATCCAAAGCTTCGCTTAAAGCTTGAATATCTTCATCTGATGTAAAGTAGCTTACACTTATCCTAACTGTTCCATCAGGAGCTGTTTTTAATAATTCATGCCCAAGTGGAGCACAGTGCAATCCAGTTCTTACCGCTATATTTTTATCTGAAAGAACCTGTCCAATACTATCACTACTATAACTATCAAAAACGCACGAAATAACACCTATATTTTTTTCTTCGTTTTCACCACGAATTATAGAAATATTTGAATGTCCTTTTATTACGTCTAATACTTTTTGTGTGATAGCCTTTTCCTTACTTCTAATTCTTTCTATGCCAATTTTTTCAATCCATTTTAGTGAAGCATTTAATCCTGCAACGGCTTGAATATTAACGCTTCCAGCCTCTAACTTTATTGGGATTTGCTCTGGCATGTCTTTATTCTTAGAATCTAAACCCGTGCCACCCAAAATTAAAGGCTTCAAATTTTTTGCTTCTTTTGTTATAATCCCACCTATACCAAATGGTCCATAAAGAGTTTTGTGTCCAGCAAATATAGCATAATCAATATTAGAGTTATTCAAGCTAATATCCAGCAATCCCGCAGTCTGAGCCATATCAACAACATTTATTGCCCCACAATTTTTTGAAAGGCTACAAACTTCTTCTATTTGTAAAATACATCCAAATGAATTGCTCGCATGTGTTAAAAAACAATAACATGGAGCTTGCTGTTTAAATAATCCCTTTGTCTTATCAATATCAATTTGCAATGTTTTTAGGTTAACTGGCAATATGTTTATAGTAAAACCAAAATCTTTTTGTTTTGCATAAAGAGTTCTTAACACCGCATTATGCTCAAACGGCGTGATATACACTACGTCGTTTTTAGAAAAATTAAGGCTATTGATAACTATATTTAATGCCTGCGTTGCGGAAGGCGCAAAAATAGCCTCATACGGATACTTGACATGAAACATCTTCAATAATAACTGCCTTGTTTCTTGCATCATCGCATAAGCTATTGATGCTTCCTTAAATTGTCCTCTGCCTACATTCACTCCATACTGTCTATAAAATGTATCCATAAACTCATACACTTCGATAGGTTTTGGAAATGTTGTAGCAGCATTATCAAAATAATGCATAGTTTTCCTTCCTTCTAACCTAAAAGTTTGTTAATAATATCAATTAAAACTTGTCTTTTTTCACTTGCCGATAAAGAATCGCCATACTCATCAATCATTGCTGCGGCATCATCATACATTAGTTTTGCTGCTTTAGTATATTCAGCCTTATCAAATGTCCTATAAGACTCTTTACCCTCTTCATCTATGAAAGTTATTTTGTAACTTCCTGCCGTAGGCTCATTGCCTTCGCTAAGCTTTTGCTTGAAATTTTTAATCGTTTCAACGAAATCTTTAACTGTTTTTATAAACGCCTCAATAGTAATTTCTGACCAGTCATCTATTCTTAAACTTGTCGTCGCACGAGCCAGCTCCTCAATAAATTTGTTTTCGTCCGGTGTAATATTTAAGCAAATAGATAACATATTGTTCTCAATGCCATTAAACATATGAGCAATAACATCTTGGCTAAGTGAGGAAGTCCAATCCTTTACTATAGATGATAATGTTGCATTGATATTTCTTTTTCCGAAAGAGAATATATCGGCTAAATCATTGCTAAGATTCGTTAACAAATCAGGTTTAATTCGATCAATCAACGTCTTCGCCTGAGAAATATACCCACTCAGTTTGCTAGAGAATTTCTTTTCGTCAAAAACCCAAATTATTTTATTGAAGAGGAAATCCCTTGCATTAATTTCAGGATTTCTCAACGCTACTAAAAACTTGCAAACAACTCTATCGCAAGCCTCACTATTTCCATTGCCCTTGTAAATGCTCTTAATTTCTTTTACATATTTAGGGAGTTGCATATACCATCTTTGCATTGCAGCAACTATGAAGGTAAAATTGTTATATTCTTTTTCAGATGAAATAATATAACTATCATACAACTTCTCTAAATCGAGGATGTATTTATCCTTTTTCTCATCCCAGTTTTCCAAATATAAATCATAGGAACTGGGGTTGTCATTAATTGCTTCAAGAAGTTTGGCGGTAATCTCTAATTCCTTTCCATTTTTTGAAATTACACAATATTTTTTATAATATCTTAATACTGCGGCAAAATAAATGGGAATAAGCCCTTTCTTAAGGCCAATATGATTTTCAGGCTTTGTTAATAAATCATAAAGATCACCAATAGGCTTTTTGCCGTCAATAGAGGTGTTTACTATAAAATCTTTTATTAATGCTAAAACATTTCTTAAATTATAATCTTCTGGAATTAAGTTTACTGACGGTCCTTCTTGCGAAGATATCAATATGCCCGGATAAGACAATGTGCTCTTCATAAAGCTTACTTCTTGTCCAGTTCCCTCTAAGCCCAAATTTTCCTTTAGATTATTTGAAAGTAAACCGTTAACAACCTTAGTCCTACTATTAATCGCTTGACCAGTTAAAATGTTTTTGTTAATTATCTCATTATTTATAATCGGACATAAAGAATATACTTCAGCGCATATATCTGAAAGCATTTTTGACAATGCTGAACGTCGCTTTATATTTTTATTTTCGCCCGCAACATAATACTTTGAACATCCCAATTCTGGATGCAAATAAGAATCTACGCAACCAGCTAACACTTCTTCTAAGGCATTAAGCGAGTACGTCAATTCTTCAACTAAAACATCATCGTCTTTATATTCTATCAGTAAACTCTTTATAGCATCATATCTATGAACAGCCGTTAAAACATCTTCCTGAGCATTAGGAATGATAAAAACAATCCTTTTTGTTTCTATCTTTTTTACCACAGACAAAACTTCTTCTACTTGGTTTTTATCTGCAACAACCGCATAGACAAGGCCATCACCATCTATTTTCCCTAAATGGTCATTTGCTGAAAAATTTTGTATAATCTTTGTCGCGTCAATAAACTTAAAGTTGAAATATCTAACTATTTCGTTATCATCGTTATATGCGTTAGGATAGATAACTTTATCTCCACAGAATAGATTTAATGTCTCTTCAACCTTAATAACTCCACGTCTTTTCAATAAGGAATCTTCTATTAAAGTATCAACCGATTTACCTGTATATTCAGTTATTTTTAAATAATCTTTCCCTTCAATCTTTCTAATAATTCCATTTTCTGTTAAATTAGTTAAGGCTGGTATTATATCTTTAGCATCGTTATGATTGCTATTATATATGGAAATTATTGTATCAACGGTTGGCGCCAATAACTCAAATCTGTCAACAATATAAATAAGTGCCAATGTTTTTATCATGCGTCTTTCTAAAACGCATGATTTATCAATCTTATTTAAGGCGCTTGAAACTATTTTCCAATACTTATGTGTTAATCGGTCATAACTATCTGCCTTAAATAACGATTCAAAATAATCATATACGTAATCTGGCGTTAAGAACGGAACATCCTTTAACTCTGTATTTTCCAAATACATAGGAAGAGTATATCTTTGCCCTTCTGCTGATAAAAACGTAAAGAGTGTTCTTTCATTTTGCGCAATTTTTTCAGATATTTCAGGCAACACAAAAGATGTTATCGGATCCAACGGATAACAATCGTAAATCAAATTCTTATACTGTGCTTCTGTTAATTCTGCAAATAATCTTTTATCTTTCCATTTATTATATATTTTTTCAAAAGCATTACTAACAGCTTGATTGGTTAAAAAACTTTCATACCATATAGGCTCTTTCTTTATAACATGAGCAGTTAAATCATACATCTGAGCCGCAGAAGTATTTAATTCAACTGATTTATAACGTTGAGAAACAGCTTTCCAAGAATTTATTTTTGCTTTTGATAATTTATCCACATAGTTTAAGATGCTTTGATGAGATATAAGCATAATATGCATTTGCTTTTTACCACTTCTGTTACATGCTTCAGCAAAATATTGCAATACCTCAATCTCATCTGTATCTGTATTTTTTAAGTTCCCCGATAAAAATTTACTGAACTCATCGTAAACCACAAAAATACCAGTATAACCATGCTTTTGAATTTTTTCATTAACATCATTATAAAGTTCGACTATATCAATACCATTAACTGGATTAAATTCACTACCCGACGTCAAAACTGGGTAAAGCGAAACAAAATCCTGATAATACTTAGTGTTAAAATTGTTTAATTCCGCCCTAAACTCATCTACTGGACAAGAAATTAAACTCTTAAATTTATTAAATGTGTCATTATAATTCTCTTGCCAATTTTCAATAGTCTTCACAGCCGCGCCATAATACGTATCCGGCATTATATTACTAAGTTCTGCTTCCTGTAAAGCTTTTTTAAGCCCTAACAATAATGACTGTCTAATTCCAACGCTACTACCTTGAATAACTACAGGCAACATTCTTTGTTCGCTTTCTTGATACTTTAATATGTAACTGCATAATTCTGGCTTGGTTTGACAAATCATTGATAAAACATCTCCATAAAGAGATTTATCTTTCCTTGACAATAACGCCAGTAATACAAGAGCAAGATGTGATTTTCCCTTTCCGTAAGCACCTACAAAAATACGAGCTCTGTCGTTAGATTTTTGTGCCGTGCTAAGCATTACGTCTTCTATGATATCTATTGCGCTCAAAGTTGGAATGTAATTTTTAATCTTTTGATCGCTATATAGATCGTACTCTAGATTAATAGAAAATTGAAAATCTGAGAGAACATTAATATGCTCTTTTAATTTTTCTATTCTTTTAGCCATTTTAACTTTTCCTCTTAAATTATACTCTTGTAATATGTTTTAACAACTTCTATAAACGTAAGATCCTCATTAATCTTAACGATATCGAGACCTGCAGTTCTAACAACTTTGATATATCCCATGTTTTGCAACTTGTCTAAATACATCGCTACAGTTAAATTATTAAGATTAAAAATCCTTCCAATGTTATTAGGTGCTGATTCTAAAGTTGATATTTTTATATCAGAAACCTTTACATTATCTTTTTCTTCAAGTTTTTCTTTTTCGTTAATCATTACAGCAAGGATTATCAATGGATTAATTACTAAAGATAACGGCGAATTTTTTGCAAAAACCTTTTCTTTTGAGTCCATCACTTTAAGCAACTGCAAATCCAAAAACGGACTATCCATATTGCTTTCAGGAGAATATTTTGTCTGACTAGGCAGATATGTTCTTAAAATACAGTCTAGATCTTCCACTAACGCACGTTCTGAAAATTTTATTTCCTTGCCTTCGTTTTCCTTTTCTTGTTCATACAAGAACAACTTTATACTTTCCAAATAAGACTCTTTCGTAAATTCAGTTGCATTATAGTGATTAAAGAAATAATACCAGGACGTTCCCATTTCTTTATTTGAAGAAAGAAAATAATGAATCAAATACAAAGTTCCATCTTCTTCAATATACTTATCATTTTCCCATACCAATTTCCCAAATCTTGTAAGAAACTGCATCCTTGTTTTTTGATTTTCATATGTTAAACCAGCAACTTGTAACCAATATCGTAAAGCCTTTACCATGTTAGTACCAAGACCTAATTTTTCCATAGGATTTACATCTTTATCTATAAATACTGTCGGGCTGTTAACAACGTTTTTCATTCCTTTATGAAGCCACCCTTTTCTTATAGCAAATGTTTCATGAGCTCTAAATCTCATTTTTATCTCTCCTTATTCCTTTGTCGCTAAATATCCAGTCATCATACATCCACCGTCTAAATATTTTGATGAAACACACTTCTTGCAGTGGACACATTTATTACCATCAATCTTATAATTATCTCCAATAATGCTTATGGCACCTGTCTTGCACAAAGATTCACATTTCAAGCACTTTCTACAAGCGTTATATTTTCTGATTTGATAACCAGCCATACGTTGCAAATCATCATGATTAGCAACATTCATCGTTTTAATTTTTACCGAATAATCATAACCTTCTTGCTTGAAAGGTTGAATTGATATTATCGGCACGTTGTGTTTTACATCTAGTACAACAACTTCACCTATAAGTTTACGCCCAAGTTCTTTAGACACTTTGCCGAAGGGGTAAAATAAACTGAAAAAACTTTCCGTTATTGGTTTATTAAGTTGATAAATTTTAGCATTATCTTCTGCCGTACAATTAGTGTATTTAATTTTTATATCTTCAGCAGCACTTACGCCATTACCACCTTGCCTTGCTTTCCATTTGCCAGTATCAATATAAACTTCAGGGTCAGGCTTTCCTATTGACACAGCAAAATTCACAAGGAAATCATGCCATTTTTTATATTCGTCAGGCATATAGATTTTTGCCAAAAACTGAGCACGCTCGTTGTTATTCGGACAACACCAACACCCTACTCTATCATAACCTAATCTATAAGCATCGTTAAAATCAACACCATCTGTCAATAAATATAACCATAATTCTATGTCAGACCAGTAAAAAATGGGAGATGCCACCGTTTGTTTCTGGATTTTTACAGATTCTGTTCCCTGTGTTATTCGTGAGTATTTACTTCTACTTACAGATTCGCATTTTCTTATTCCATAAAACGTTAAAATTTGCTTGTTTTGATACAAATTATTTAACACACGTGTTATTGGACCTGTTTTAAACATTGAACAACACCATCTCATCATTCGTGCCGGCGGACCAATATCCTCACAAACGCTATAAAAGTCTTGTTCTTTATTTTTAGCCACCTTAAAAATAGATTTTGGATTGTCTTTTCTATATCTCTGAGCATATTCTACAGTTAAAGGAAACTCTAACGTTGTATTCCCGAATATATGAACTAAAGACGGATCTCCTAAAGCACGAACAACAACGTCTGCCGTCGCCGTCGAATCTTTTCCACCAGAGAAAGATATTACTATATCATCGGAATTAAAATTTTTAACTGTTTCTTTTACAAACTTAAATGCTTCGTCCTTAATATAATTATATCTACTTGAGTTAGCCTTGTTAAAAGTTTCTATATTTAAATAGAAATAATCATAATTGTTTTTTTCTTTACATTCTGCTAGCTGATCAATCACACCTTGAACATCTGCATTGGCAAATTCACTATTTGATATTACTTTTACTTTACCGTTAATGTAGTATCTATTATTATTCGCCCAAACTGCTTTGCCCAACCATGCAAATGGTTTTCCTATCAAAAGCTCTATCAAAAGTCTTTCTTCAGGGAAAACAGGACGCAAGTCTGTACACAAATATTTTGTTTTACCGCCACATAAAGGACAACTATCCTTATCTACATCCGCAACCTCTTTAATCAATGGAACGTTGCAATGATCGCACCAAAAAACCTCTGTAGGGATATCTTCTTGAGCGACATTGCCACAGGTTGGACAAACTTTATCATATACAATTTTATTACATGTTTTACACCACATAATTCACCTATTGTTTATATAATACCACACATTATATGACAACACTTGTCATGTTTTATAAATTTCTAATTATTATTTTCTCTTACACGCCATAAGGTTGCTGGGTGATGAGCTATGTTCGATATAATCGTTTCATCATCAAACAACAATTCCGGCGCATAGATTTTGTCTTTTAACTTATCTAAAAATTCCTTTTCGCCGGCAGTAAACTCAAGTAAATTTTTAACATAGGCAATTACCCTTTCTTTTGCCTTTTCTATATCAAACTTGTCATCTTTTGATATAACGGGTTTTAATTGAGTTTTATATTTCCTATAATCTAACCTTTCAACGTTTTTATAGTCTAACTCTTGAATATCATAGTCCCCACCGATAGCGTTATAAAATACAAGACATTTTCTTAAAAGTTCAGTATCCGTTATAACGTTATTTTCTATCATAGCGTTTACGTCGTATAAATCTCTTGGCGTAGCACGTGATAGAAGTGCGTTGATTTTACTTGCATAGAGTTCAGTAGTGTTTAAGGTTAAAACTTCAAAATCTTCTACTATACCCTTCGTTAAAATTTTCTTCTTTTCAAGCGGTAAAACGTGGCATCTATCCAAGAAGTTAATTTCAACCTTTATATTATCACGATTACCGGCGTTGTTAATGTAATTAAACAAGAACGACGTTAAAGCGAAATGGTCACGGGAATCTGCAAGCGAATAGCCTTCTTGCCACATATAATCGGTTAAGCGCTTTTTGAACTTCTCTTTAATTTCGGGCAATTCTTCCCTATCGACGTTTACGGTAAAATCCAAATCTATATCAACCGAAAGGCGTGGAAGTTCTACCGCAGTTAGATTTATTGCCGTACCACCTTTAAGCGCAAGTTTATCCTTAAAAACAACGTCGCTATTTAAGAATTTTAATATTTCAGAAAGGCGCAAAACCTTTTCCAAAGTATCTTTTATAAAGTTAGATTCTTGGGCAAGTCTCGTCAAGTATTGTCTTGAAAATTCCATTAATATCCCCCATTTAAACGAGATTTAAGATTTTTAGGAGCCATAAGTTTCCACTTAGAATTAAACTCTATCTCTTTATACTCGTCTTGTAAAAAATATTTTATCTGATTGGTTAGTTTGCTTTTACATTCTTCAAAGAACGAATCGGTCAGCATAAATTTGTCTTGAAAATGTTCTAACACGTAGCCTGTTTTTTGATAAAGGAATACCGAATCGTAGGCTTTTAACGTTTCAAGTAGTTTTGTTTCGTCTAAAACGCGAATTTGGTCAAGCGCATTTAAGATTTCGTCGATTCCACCACCTGCGTCAATATCGTCAAGACAGTCAATAACCGTACGTTCAAGAGACGTCACACGAACCGCGGCGGTTACTATATTCATAATTTGAACGTCGTGTTTTAGAGGTTTACGAACGTAGTCGATATCGTCAAAAGTAAAATCGTTGAAACGCTTTTTACTACCAACCGTTACGGTATTAAAAACTTGATTAGCCACGCCAAAATATTCAAAGGCAGAATGATAGCATACGAAAGCATCTTCAGCAATTTTTGTAGCAAGCTCAAACTTTGTAGTAAGCGGATATCCCGACACATCAACGTGAACGTATAACCCGTTGCGAACTTTAACAATTTTTTTAGAACGAACTTGCCCCGCTATCCAATTTTCGTATTGTTTATCATTTATAAAATTGCCTATTACGTCCTTTTTTGTAAACGTATAAGGAATAAATTTTGCCATTTATATATCCTCAAAACTAATTTTAACCATTTTAACATAAAACACTACAAAAGTCAAGTGATTTGTGTAGATTTGGTTAATATTTAGTAATACTATACCTAATTTACTTGATTTCCGAAGAAAAAACGACGTTTTTAAAGCATTTTAGTTATAAAAAATATGGATTTTAACTGTTTTTGCACAAAACACTATATTTATTGGGGGTTTTGTGCGTGTTTAGTTAATAATTATCCCCACGTCGAACGTGGGGATAATTATTATACAGAAAGTTTCTCGTAAATATTGTTAGTTTTTGTGAGAAAACTATTTACTTGCATTTATAAGAACACTTTTATTTTAATCACTTTATTTAATAAAACTATTCAAAAAAAACAAAGCCTTGCGAAATTGCAAGGCTTAAATTGTTTTTTATAAAGTTATCTAGGGAATTTGATTTGTGCTTGAGCAGCGGCTAAGCGAGCGATTGGAACTCTGTATGGAGAGCATGATACGTAAGTAAGGCCAATCTTATGACAGAATTCGATAGTTGATGGATCGCCACCGTGTTCACCACAAATACCAAGTTTAATAGTAGGTCTTGTTTGTTTACCAAGGTCTACTGCGATTTTAACGAGTTTACCAACACCGTCAAAGTCGATTCTTGCAAACGGGTCGCTTTCATAAATCTTATTATCGTAATAAGCAGTTAAGAATTTACCAGCATCGTCACGGCTGAAGCCGAAAGTCATTTGAGTTAAGTCGTTAGTACCGAACGAGAAGAATTCTGCTTCTTTAGCGATTTCGTCTGCAGTTAATGCGGCACGTGGAATTTCAATCATTGTACCTACTTTATAAGTAAGTTTTCTACCAGAAGTTTCAATGCACTTTTCAGCAGTTTCAACTACTACTTTCTTGACAAAAGCAAGTTCTTTAACTTCGCCAACGAGTGGAATCATTATTTCAGGAACTACTTCCCAATCTGGATGCTTATCTTGAACGGCAAGCGCTGCTTGAATAACAGCCTTAGTTTGCATTTTTGCAATTTCTGGATAAGTTACTGCTAAACGGCAACCACGATGACCCATCATTGGGTTGAATTCGTGAAGTGATGCGATAGCGTTTTTGATATCTTCAACTTTTAACTTCATTTCTTTTGCAAGAGCCGAAATATCTTCTTTAGAAGTTGGAAGGAATTCGTGAAGTGGTGGGTCTAAGAATCTTATAGTAACGTTCTTGCCTTCCATTGCTTCAAAGAGTTCTTCAAAGTCGCCTTGTTGCATTGGAAGAATTTTATTAAGTGCTTTTTCTCTTTGTTCTACGTTAGAAGAAAGAATCATTTCGCGAACTGCGGCAATTCTATCTGCTTCAAAGAACATGTGTTCAGTACGGCAAAGACCAATGCCTTCAGCGCCGTATTCTCTTGCTTGTTTAGCATCCTTTGGAGTATCTGCGTTAGTTCTGATTTCAAGTGAACGATACTTGTCCGCCCAATCCATAATTCTACCGAAATATCCACCGAGAGATGCTTCAACAGTCTTAATTTCTTCGCCGTAGATTTTACCGGTTGAACCGTCTAAACTAATAATATCGCCTTCTTTAAAGGTCCTACCACCTAAGAAGAAAGTTTTATTTTCTTCATCCATAACGATATCGCCACAACCAGATACACAACAAGTACCCATACCACGAGCAACAACGGCTGCGTGAGAAGTCATACCACCACGAACTGTTAAGATACCTTGAGAGTAATGCATACCTTCGATATCTTCAGGAGAAGTTTCAAGTCTAACTAAAATAACTTTTTCTTTCTTTTCAGTTGCCCATAAAGTAGCGTCTTCAGCAGTGAATACTACTTTACCACAAGCGGCACCAGGAGAAGCAGGTAACGCTTGACCGATAGGAATTGCTTTCTTTAACGTTTCAGCATCGAATTGTGGGTGAAGTAACGCGTCTAATTGTTTTGGGTCTATCATTGAAACTGCTTCTTTTTCAGAAATCATGCCTTCGTCAACTAAATCACAAGCGATTTTTAACGCAGCGGCAGCAGTTCTTTTACCGTTTCTCGTTTGAAGCATAAAGAGTTTGCCTTCTTCGATAGTGAATTCCATATCTTGCATATCTCTATAATGCTTTTCAAGTTTTTCTACGATATTTTTAAATTGTTCGTAAACTTCAGGTTGTTCTTGTTTAAGTTGGTCGATAGTTTGTGGAGTTCTAACACCCGCAACAACGTCTTCGCCTTGTGCGTTCATTAAGAATTCACCGAATAAGCCCTTTTCACCAGTTGCAGGGTTACGAGAGAATGCAACGCCCGTACCAGACGTATCGCCCATGTTACCGAATACCATTTCTTGAACGTTAACTGCCGTACCCCAACTACTTGGAATATCGTTCATTCTTCTATAGTAAATTGCACGTGGGTTGTCCCATGAACGGAATACTGCTTTTACTGCGCCCATAAGTTGTTCTTTAGGGTCAGATGGGAAATCAACGCCTAATTTCTTTTTATATTCTGCCTTGAAACTTTCTGCAAGTTCTTTTAAATCATCAGCATCAAGTTCAGTATCGAGTTTAACACCCTTTCTTTCCTTCATTTGGTCGATTAAAGTTTCAAAGTGCTTTTTGCCTACTTCCATAACGACGTCAGAATACATTTGAATAAAACGTCTATAAGAGTCGTAAGCGAAACGACGGTTACCAGTCTTTTCAGCAAATCTTTCAACTACAACGTCGTTTAAACCGAGGTTTAAAATAGTGTCCATCATACCAGGCATTGAAGCACGAGCACCTGAACGAACTGATACTAAAAGTGGGTTTTCAGCACTACCAAATTCTTTACCAGTAATTTCTTCAAGTTTTTTAACGTATTCCATAATTTGTGCGGAAATTTCTTCGTTAATCTTTTCACCATCGTTATAATATTGCGTACATGCTTCAGTAGTGATAGTAAAACCGCGTGGAACAGGCATGCCGAGACAAGTCATTTCAGCAAGGTTTGCACCTTTACCGCCTAAAAGTTCACGCATTTTGCCATTGCCTTCACTAAATAAATAAGTATATTTCATAAATTCTCCTTAAATTGTAAAGATTATTACTTTATTCGTTTATTTGCGTATAAGATTATACAACAATTTATAAGTTTTTGCAATACTATTAAATATGTTTTAAACTTTTATTATATAAAGTGAAAATTTTAGCGCTATTTTTTTTATTTGAATAAAAAATATATAATAAAAAAGTCGCATAGTAGCGACCTTTTAAAATTTTAATAAATTATTTTCGTCGGGGTTATAATATAATCAAGCGCAACGTCCCAAGGATTAGGATTTAGACTATTTACCACCTGAAAATCGTAACAAAGCCCAATTTTTATTATATTCTTGCCTTGTAAATACCTATCGTAAAAACCCTTGCCGTACCCTACGCGATTTTTGTTTTTATCGCATAAAAGTAGTGGTATTATAGCGACTTCAATTTCGTTAGTTTCAACGTAATTTTTAGGCTCTAAAACGCCGAAATTTTTGCGCTCGAACTCACTTGTTTTGGGAACTACTGAAAGCATATTTTCGCCTATAATTACGGGGTAAGAAATAACCTTATTTTCGCTTTTTAAGCGCGCGATAATTTCGCTTGTATCAACTTCGTTTTTTATCGAATTATAGATAAAAAAGTTGGTTTTTTTAGCCAAAAAATCTAATGAAAATAGGTTATTTTCAATAAGTTTTGAATAGTTTTTTACTTCCGTTTCAGTTAAATTTAGCCTTTTATTTTTAATTTCTTTCCTTAAAATTTCAAGTTCCATAACTATATTTTACTGTATTAATAAAATGTTGTCAAATAAGAAATTACTATACCTTGGTTCATTAGGTGGTTTTTATTTAGGTCCGCGGCGAGCGGGCGAACCATAGGTGAGATTTGCGTTGACTACGTCAACGCAAACAATAAAGGGTGGGATTAAACTTCCCACCCTTTATTGTTTTTGGTGCCCCAAGGCATTTCAAATCCGAACCGGACGGGGTGCAGTTGAGTTCTGAAAGGAATACTGTTTTTGTTCCGTCCTTGTAATTAAAGGTAAAGGTTATCTTGTCATCATAAAGGTATATCGCATTGATAAACCCATCTATTAACCTTTGTTTACCTTCTTTCGTTGAAATATCCAACTTCTTAAATTTCTCTATTCCAAAGCGTATTTGCTCTTTCGTAAGGAAGGGCTTTTTAATTTGCTCTTGAATAATCGTTAAATCAAGTTGGCTTTTTTCTTTTTCAAGTTCTGCAAGTCTATCTTTCGTTGAGTCGAAGATAATACCTTGCTCAATCGCTGTAATTATATTTTTAATACGATTTTCAATGTCTTCTAATTGTAAGCGCAATCTCGGTAAGCGCGGATTTTCTTCACCTTGCAAGTCAAAAATCCTATCTACAAGATAATCAATTACGGCTTCGTCGTGAAGAATTTCCATTGCCTTTTGAACGGCTAAATCTTCAATCCATAACTTACGTACCGTTTTCTTATCGCAAGTATGCTTTTTAGCGTTTACACATTTATAGTAGCGGTGAACTTCTTTTTTTCTTCCCGTTCCTGCTTCTCCGACCATTAGTGCACCACATTTTCCGCAGAACAACTTAGTAGTTAAAAGATAGTTATCTTCCGCTTTATGACGGGCAGGTGCGTGTTTATTTTGTGCCATACGACGTTGAACACGCTCGAACAAGTCTTTGCTAACGATAGCAGGCACGGCATCGGGGATTACAATATCGTTATATCTAAATTCTCCTATGTACTTGCGATTCGTAAGCATATATTGAATGATATTATAAGACATTTTCTTGCCAAGTCTTGTCGTTATTCCTTTTGCGTTGAAACGGTTTACAATATCTTTGATAAGGTAGCCATCGGCATACATTGTAAAGGCTTCTACAACGATAGGAGCAAGTGTTTGGTCAATAGCGTGTTTTTGTTCTTCGTTTATGTAATAACCGAAAGGAACTTGTCCGCCGTTTACTTTCGCTTTTAATGCGTTTTCTTTAAGTCCACGTTTAACCTTAACGGAAAGTTCTGCCGAGTAATACTCCGCCATACCTTCAAGCATTGATTCAAGAATAATTCCTTCAGGGCCTTCGCTAATGTTTTCCTTTGCAGAAACAACTTTAACGCCGTTCTTTTTAAGGATATGTTTGTAATGGGCAGAGTCGTATCTATCACGAGAAAAGCGGTCTAATTTCCAAACGATAATCATATCAAAGCAGTGCTTGTAACTATCTTTAATCATACGTTGGAAATCGGGGCGATTATCCGACGTTGCCGTCATTGCACGGTCTATGTAGTTTGCAACGACGTCCACACCGATTTTATTCGCAAATTCCAAACACTCACGAAGTTGACCTTCAATAGATTCTTCACGTTGACTATCCGAAGAATATCGTGCGTATATAACTGCTTTCATTTGATTTACCTCCTATTATTTATATTTTAGCACATTAAATATGACAGTTTTAGTCATACTTAAATTTTTTATGCTATTTCCTTTTCTTTAGCAATTTCCCGGACAAGATAATGATTGTCTATCTTCGCTTTTTGAATTATATATTGTTTCGTAGAAGAATTATCCTTAATTTTTTTAATTCTACTGATGATGGCAAGTCTTATATCTGCACATCCTGAATCCATGCAAATAGACAATTGCTTAAGCGCAATATCTTGATATTTGCTGTGAGTTAATTCTATTAAACACTTTACCCCCAAAAATCTAACATCACGCTCTTTATTGCTGAATAAGGAAATCGCAAGTTGTAATATTGATGCCGTTATTTCGTCGGGAAGGTTTTTAAGATTGGCTTTTTCTAAACTTTTAGAAAGGTAGTTCATACAAGCAATAATATCTCTATCATCCATTGTGTTAATGGTTGATAAACTTGACATTACATCGGTAGGCGATATTTTTCCAATCAACAACCCAAGACAATCTAATGCCACGCTTAAAGTTTGGATATTAGTAGTGTCAAATAAGTCAAGTGAGATTACTTTAAGTATGGAATCACGCGCTTGAATTGTGGATGAAATATAATCTGAGAGTTGTTTTAATTTTGGATGTGTAAGTACTAATGTCGTTAATAAAGTTATGGCTTGTCGTTTTTCTCCGCAACTTTGATTTGGTGTAAGTATAAAATTTGATGTTGCAACTACAATAGGTTCTAACTCTCTCCAATTTAATTTAATAGCATTTATTGTGATAATATTGCCAATGGTTTCAAAAGGGTCACCCATAAACCCAGAATAACAACCATTCTTCCCTTGAGCTTCTATTCGTGCTTGAATAGATTGAATGTACTTATCAATTTGTTTAAGGGATGCTTTTTTATCTTTGTCGTATAATTCAAGGTGATATTCGCCTTTATAAAACGATTCCATATTCAACTTAATAGCTTTTTCAATCGTTGTTATATCTATTGTTGTATTTAGAACAAAAAGAATAAGCGCATTGCGAAGTTGATGGGTGTTTTCTCGGGATTTTTTATTATTTATGAGTTTTAATAAGTGTTTTTCTATTCTTTGCTGCATATCAACAGATAAATCTTTTATCTTAACGTAACCCATTAATTCACAAGCAATGCCATAAAGAATATAATTATTCGAATTAAATAAAGAAATCATAAACTCAGCAATTTCTTTGGAAGGGATTCTTTCACAACAACTTTGATAGACTGTCTTTATAATATCATTAAAATTAAAAATTCTTTTTTTATCACATGCCCATTTTTTTGTATATTTTAAAAACCAATCAAGATGATTTGAGTATTGCGCTTCAGTTAAATAATATCCAAAATATTTTAACAACAATAAAGTAGAATGGGTTTTGTCGTATTCGGTTGGTAAATATGATATGCTATTAATAATTTTTTCAATTTCTGTAGAACTTATAATATCGTATGACCTATTATATGTTCTTGAAATGCTTTTTAATTTTTTATCATCTGCTTCAAGTATTAAAAATCTAATAAGCTCGGAATGGAATTCTTGATTGCTATATTCTTGTGACAAGACTTCAAGAATTTCAATCATACGAGAACGAATAAGGCGCAAATGGGTAATGGAACCATATAAGAGTGCAACACAATAATATGATGAAACATCAGCAAAAAGATAATCCAATCCACCTATTGAAGTGGAATAGGGAGACTGTAAATTAATTTTACTATATTCTTTTATAACGTTTTTCTTAATATTATCACCAATTCTATCAAGCACAGGGAAATGGACATATTCTTCACTATCATCAAGAATATTTTGTCCCTTATTATGAATAGAGATAATATTTTTCATTGAGTCTTGCGTGATTATCATATTTCGCAAATCTATTGCGACATCGTTATAAAGCCAATACGGAATATTTGATAATCCTTTAATTTTTTCAATTGTTTCTTCTAGTTTTAAGACACAATTATCTATATCGCCTGTAAAATAAAACTTTATGGCATCCAATCGTTGTTGTATAATCTCCCGTATTTCAGAAGTGTGTTTTTCTAAAACTATTGTTGTAATTTGATTAAATAAATTTTCATCAAATGAACCATTCCCTAAAACAAACTGAAGAAATTTTTGAAATAAAGTATCAGCTTCAGTTGTTGTCCCTTGTTTTGGTTTAACCTTATAAAAAGAGTCTAATATGGAATGTTTTGTACTCTCAAATTGATTCAAAATATTTTTTTCAATTTGAATAGCCGTATTTATTGATACATTGCTTACATTTTCTACTATTGTTATTGGTTCAGGAATAGTTGGCTTTTTTGTATACACATTAAGAATGTCTTGCATTACCGTACGATAAGACAACTCGACGATATCTGAAAATCTAGCGGCAGT
Organism: Christensenellaceae bacterium; assembly: GCA_045603725.1. Taxonomy (GTDB): domain Bacteria; phylum Bacillota; class Clostridia; order Christensenellales; family Borkfalkiaceae; genus HGM11412. The sequence continues at coordinate 375 of JAZUMP010000011.1, read as the reverse complement.
GTCAAACTTACATAATCCACTTTTAATCATTTCTTCTTCGACTTCTGTCTTTTTTTTACTTGTTTCATTGCAAAAGATTCCCACGATACGTAAGCCAAGTTCTTTTGCTTTTTTGTATTCAGACATTGTCGCATCAGTAATTTTATCTTCATTATCAACAATAAGCAAAAATAATTGATATGTATGTATTTGGTCTAAGTATGCGCTTGGCATCGATTCAGAGCTTCCGGGCTCGGTTTCAAAGCAATAACTTTCAACTAATCCTGTTTCATTTAGTAATTTTTCCAGTGCTTTGCGAGCTATTTCGTATCTTCCCCCACATTTTGAACTAATAAAAACTCTTAATTTATGTTTAACGGTGTCGTTTGTCATTTT
>JAZUMP010000010.1:0-44719 GCA_045603725.1 Christensenellaceae bacterium | reverse complement strand
ACCAAATAAAAAATCCGTTACCCCTTTATTTATTATTAAATCTTCTATTATATATTTTAATTTACTAATTTGCTCGTTAGAAAGATTAACTTTTCTATGCCCTAAAAATGAGCAAGATTTATGTATGTCAATCATAAAATTCTCCTTAAATATTTATAATGAATACTTTCAGTACTCATTATAACATAAATTTATGTATTTGAGTATTCATTATTGTTAAATTGTTAAAAATTTATGTGTGTGAGTGCGAAGAGTTGAGTGTTTTATGCTTTATAATAAAAATATAACTAATTTAAGTGAGTATTTTATGGAAATTAAAGAAGTTTTGTCTCGATTGGGATACGTAAGAAATAGTGCTAATTTATCGGCAAGAGAAGTTAGCCTTAGAATTGGTATGAGTCCGCAATATGTCGCACAACTTGAAAGTGGCAGAATAGTTTTAACTATAGAAAAATTATTTCAAATATTAGAAGTTTGTAATTTCCCTATTGAAAGATTTTTTAGCCCTAATATAGAAAGTTATAACGTTGACCTAGAATTAAAGCATTTAATTGATAACTTACCTATTGATAAAAAGAAGAATATTATAGAATTTATAAAAAAATAAAATTAAGCACTATCGGTTGATAGTGCTAATTTTATTTGAAAACGGGCGAGCAATGCTCGCCCCTACATAAATAACAAATTTTAGTATATGGAACGTTTTGTTCCATAGAAAATATAAAAGTAAAACCGTTGCGTTTGCAACGGTTTTTATTATTGGTTTTTAATTAGATAAGAAATAAAACCTTATTGATTATCTATCTTTTCTAATAATTTAAGGTCAACGCCTTTATCTGAAATTTTAATAATTTCAACTTTAACAGTATCGCCGATTGAAAGAACTTCTTCAACGCTTTCAATTCTCTTTTGGCTCATTTTAGAGATGTGAATCATACCGTCTTTAAGTGGAGTGAGTTCACAAAATGCACCAACTTTTGGTAAAATTCTAACAACCGTTGAAATAAACATATCGCCTACTTCAAGTTCTTTTACGATTGAAGTAATAATCGCTTTTGCTTGTTCTGCTCTCTTAGTATCTTCATCGTATGTTGCGATAAATACTTTACCATTATCGTCAATATCAATTTTAACGCCTGTTTCAGCGATAATTTTATTGATTGTTTTTCCGCCAGAACCGATAACGTCTTTAATCTTTTCAGGGTCGATATTAAACGATAAAATCTTAGGAGCGTATTTAGAAAGTTCTTTATTATATTCAGGGATACATTCAAGCATCTTACCTAAAATATAATGTCTGCCTTCGTTTGCTTGAGAGATTGCTTGACGTAAAATAGTTTCGTCAATACCTTTAATTTTAATATCCATTTGGATAGCAGTAATACCTTTAACAGTACCTGCAACCTTAAAGTCCATATCTCCAAGGAAGTCTTCTAAACCTTGAATATCGCTCATAACTGAAACTTTACCACTCTCAACGTCTTTAATAAGACCCATAGCAATACCAGCAACTGGGCGTTTAATTGGAACGCCAGCGTCCATAAGAGCCATTGTAGAGCCACAAACTGAGCCTTGTGAAGTAGAACCGTTTGAAGATAATACTTCTGAAACAAGACGAATAGCGTATGGGAATTCTTCTTCAGATGGAATAACTGGTTCAAGTGCTCTTTCAGCGAGTGCACCGTGCCCGATTTCACGACGGCCTGGACTCTTTAACGCTCTTGCTTCGCCCGAAGCGTAGCCTGGCATATTGTAGTGGTGAATATAGCGTTTTGCTACTTCATCGTCTAAACCTTCAAGTTTTTGAACTTCAGCAACGGTGCCTAAAGTACAAGTAGTTAATACTTGAGTTTGACCACGAGTAAATACAGCCGAGCCGTGAACTCTTGGTAAAATGCCGTGTTCACACCAAATTTGTCTAATTTCAGTGAGTTTTCTGCCGTCAGGTCTTACGCCTAAGTTTGTGATTTTAGCACGAACTTTTTCTTTAGTGATATAGTATAAAGAATCTTTAATTTCTCTAACCATATCAGGATAAATATCTTCAAAGTGCGCTAAAACTTCTTTTTCAACTTCGTCTTGACGGGCTTGGCGAACTTCTCTATCAAAAGTATCTAACGCCCAATCAAGTTTACTAGATGCGTATTTACGAACTTCACCGTCTAAATCTTCAGGAATATGGTAAAGGTCCATTTCAAGTTTCTTCTTACCGCATTCTTTAACGATGCCTTCGATAAATTCGCATTGACGCTTAATTTCTTCGTGGCCGAATAAAATTGCGTTAACCATTTGTTCATCGTCAATTTCGTTAGCGCCCGCTTCAACCATCATAATAGCGTCTTTAGTGCCTGATAAATACAAACTAAGGTCGCTTGCTTCTCTATCAGCCGTGCCTGGATTGATAACGTACTTACCGTCAACCATACCAACGAGAACTGAGCCCGTAGGACCTTGCCATGGAATATCTGAAATAGATAAAGCAATTGAACTACCAAGCATTGCAAGTGGTTCTGGCATAATGTTCGTATCAACGGATAAAGCAGTTGCAATAACCGTTACGTCGTTATATAAACCCTTTGGGAAAAGTGGCCTAATTGGTCTATCAATTAAACGAGAAACTAAAATAGCCTTATCGCTTGCTCTACCTTCCCTTTTCTTAAATCCACCTGGGATTTTGCCTACTGCATACATCTTTTCTTCATAATCTACGCTGAGTGGGAAGAAATCCATACCATCTCTTGGAGCTGGAGCCATAGTTACGTTTACCATAACTACCGTATCACCGCATCTTACAAGACACGAGCCGTTGGCTTGCTGAGCGTATTTACCGACTTCGACTTTAACTTCACGTCCGCCGATTTCGGTTGTAAACACTTTAAAATTTTCTAACATATTATTCTCCTTATATTCTTATTAAAGTACAAAAACCTCTGCTCTTGCACTTGAAAATGTCAAAATAAAAACAACACTTAACTTGAAAATTCTATATTTTTTAAACTAAAAACAACTATTTTTATTAAAAAAAGCGTTTATTTTAGAGCCTTTAAAAAAATAGAAATATGGGGAGTACAAAAATACACCCCATATTTAAATTATTTTCTAAGACCGAGTTTAGCAATAAGTGCTCTGTAACTTTCGATATCTTTATTTTTAAGATAATCTAAAAGGCCTTTTCTTCTACCAACCATTTTCATAAGACCACGTCTTGAGTGGTTATCGTTATGGTTTGCTTTTAAGTGTTCGTTAAGATGGTTGATTCTTTGAGTTAAAAGCGCGATTTGCACTTCAGCAGAACCTGTATCACCATCGTGAGTTTTGTAAGTTTCAATAATGTTTGTTTTAATTTCTTTTTCCATTTTAATTTATCCTCCGTTATGGAAATATTTGCTATGAACCGAGTTTAAAGTAGAGTAGTCTTAAAACCCAGACCAAAGTACGATATTATACTAACATATATTTATCTAAAAAGCAAACGTTTTTAACCGCCTTAGGAAAAAAGTTGCTCTTTTGACTTTATAATCTCGTCAATTTTATTAATATAGGTCGTAATATCTTTAGGCGCGCCGTATCTTTCTATTCGATTTTTATCTAAAAACACCCTTTTAGAAACCGCGTTTGCACCACACGCTAGGTTGTTTGAAGTTTCTTCCATAACGTCAATATTATAAACGCATTCCTTTTGTGGTTTTGAATAGCCTACGTTTTCAAGATTGTCCGCCGCGTATTTTTGGCGATATAAATAGTATGGATTATATCCATTTTCTTTTGCCGTTTTATAGGCGTAATCGGTCATACTAGATATTTCGTTTATTTCTAACCTTTTAACTTTTTCTTTTAATATCGAGCCTTTCTTTAAGCAAAGCGTATGTACGGTAAAATTATCGGGATTTAAACTTATTACCGTATCTACCGTATTTTTAAAATCGCTAAAAGTTTCTTCAGGAAGCCCGGCAATTACGTCCATATTAATTATAAAGCCGTATTTTTTAGCAAGATTATATTTTTCTATAACGCTACTTGCCGAGTGTTTTCTTCCAATAATCCCTAAGGTTTTATCAGAAAAAGTTTGTGGATTAACGCAAATTCTATTAACTTTATACTCTTTTAAAATTTTAAGTTTTTCTTCGGTAATAACGTCAGGTCTACCTGCTTCAACAGTAAATTCTACGCCACTTTTCAACTTAGGCTGTAACGCGTTTAAAACCTTTATTAACTGTTCGTTTTTAAGTGCTACGGGCGTTCCACCGCCAATATAAACGCTCCTTAAATTTTTACATAGTTTTAAAGAATTTTCTATCTCGTAAACGAGAGTATCAATGTATTTATCTATGTTTTTGCACTTAGAAATTTCTTCCGAAACAAACGAGCAATACGCGCATCTAGTTGGACAAAATGGAATACTTATGAATAAATCGGTAAATTTGCCGTCTTTATCAATAATATTATTTTGAGTTTTTATAACGTCTTTTACAAGTTCTATTTTTTTATCAGAAACGTGAAAAACCTCTTTAAACTCACTTTCAAAATTGACCCCGATTGAGTAAGCCATTCTAACTGGACGAATACCCGTTAATGCTCCCCACTCGTAATTAATACTGAAATGCTTAGATAAAATTTGATATAAACCAAGTTTAGAGAAGCGTTTTTCATATCTTTTAAGTTCAAGAACGTCTTTTACGCTTTTTTCGTTTATAAAGTAATATTCCTTATTTAAAAAAACAAACTTATCTTTAAAAATTTTACCGTCGTTTTCTTCAAAATGTTTAATATTTATATTCTCGCCACTAGAGAACATAAATATAACTTCTTCTAAGTCTTTTTTATAATCTTGCCTATTAGTATCTATCATAATAAAGAATTGGATTTTTTAATTTTTCTTCATCAACTTTAGTCTCCGAGCCGTGCCCAGGATATAAAGTAAACCCACTAAACTCAAATAATTTTTTAGCACTTTTAATTAGTTCTTTAGCGTTTCCCGTAGGAAAGTCAACCCTACCGAAACTTCCTTCAAAAATAACGTCGCCATCAAAGATTTTATCTTCGATAACGTACGAAACGCTACCGACTGTATGACCGGGCGTTTCAATAACTTTAACTTCTATCCCATTTAAATTTAAGACTTCGTTATCTTTGACGCCAATTGCTTCAAATTTATTAATTTTATCGCCGAACATATAAGATAAATTTAAACTACTATCAGTTATAAAATCAAGTTCTTTTTCGCCCATATATATTTTAGCGCCCGATTTATAAAAATCGTACGCGCCCAAAATATGGTCAAAATGCCCGTGAGTTAATAAAACGTGATTAATTTTAAAGCCGTGCTTTAATTCTTCAAGTTTTAAAAAGCCAGCATCTCCACCAACGTCTATCGCAATAGCATTATTAGTTTTTTTATCAATTATAACGTAACAATTAACGGATAATTGACCTAAATTATATTTTAAAAGTTTCATTAATTATTATTCCTAAATACGTCTATTATCGTTGAGTCAGAGCGCAAATCTCTAATTAAATTATCTATATCTTCTTTGTTGTTTATCTTTAAAGTTATATCAAGTATTGCAACGTGGTTTTTATTATCAATTCTACCGTTAATTGCTAAAATAAACAAGTTGTTCTTTTTGCAACCACTAGAAACAGTTGAAAGTAAAGTAGAATCTTCTTCAGCGAGAATTCTTAAAGATGCAGTATATCCTTCTTCGCCTTTCTTACCCGTCCAAGTTGCTTCTAAAAGCCTTTCAGGGTCTTCATTACGCATATTAGGACAGTCTGCCCTATGCACCATTGCGCCCCTACCACGCGAAACGAAACCTACGATTTTATCGCCAGGTACGGGATTACAACACCTTGCAAACCTTATAAGTAGCCCATCAACACCTTTAATCGAAACGTCGCCCGTTGAGTGTATGATTTTAGTAGCAATACTAGTTGGATAATGTATAACTTTTTGTGGTGCTTCCTTTTTATGGAAATCAATAAGTTTAACTAAAACTTGACCAACGGTAACTGCGCCACAACCAACTGCCGCGTACATTTCGTCGTGATTAGTAAATGACATTTTTTGGCTTAATTTTTCAAACGCAGTATTAGTTAAAAGTTCATTTAAACTATAACCTTTATTCTTGGCTTCAGCATCAAGCATTTGTTTGCCGATTTTTAGCATATCGTCAGCCATTTCTCTCTTTAGAAAGGCTTTAATTTTTGCTCTTGCGCCGTTGGTTTTTGCTATTTTTAACCAATCCCAAGAAGGGCCTTTACTATTATTTGAAGTTAAAACTTCAACTACGTCGCCCACGTTTAAAACGGTAGAAATAGGCATAATTTTGCCGTTGATTTTAACGCCTACGCATTTATGCCCAACTTCCGTGTGAATACGATAAGCAAAGTCAATAGCCGTACTTCCCGTAACTAGATTTATAACCTTTCCTTTCGGCGTAAAAACTAAGAGTTCAGCGTTATAAATATCGTCTTTTATCGACTCTAAAAACTCCTTACTGTCTTTAAGACCACCTTGCCATTCCATAACTTCGCGAATCCAAGAAAGCCTTTTATCAAAACTGTCTGCCGACGCGCGTTTTTCTTTATATTGCCAATGCGCAGCGATACCGAATTCGGCAATATTATTCATTTCGTAAGTACGAATTTGAATTTCAAAAATTTGACCGAAAGTAGTAACGACAGTCGTATGCAAACTTTGATACATATTTTCTTTAGGCATAGCAATATAGTCCTTAATACGCCCTGGCATAGGACTCCAACGTTTGTGAATTTTTCCTAAGAGTTCGTAGCACGCGTCAACGCTTGGAACAAGCACTCTCACAGCCGTTAAATCGTAGATTTGCTCTAAAGTTTTACCCTTATTTTTCATTTTTTTGTAAATGCTGTAAAAATGTTTAGGTCTACCGTAAACGTCCCCTTTTATATTGCTCTCTTCTAAAATTTCTTTTAATTCTTCAACTACTTTAGAAACGAATTCTTTTCTTTCTGAAAGTTTAACTTTCATATTTAAAATTAAATATTCGTACGATTCAGGGTCGATATATTTTAAACACAAATCTTCAAGTTCGCACTTAATATTAGAAATACCAAGCCTACCTGCAAGTGGAGCAAAAATTTCTAAAGTTTCATTAGCCATTCTGAGTTGACGCTCTTTAGATAAAAAGTTTAGCGAACGCATATTATGAAGCCTATCGGCAAGTTTTATAATTATAACTCTTATATCTTTTGCCATAGAAACGAAAATCTTTTTAAAATTTTCGGCTTGTTCTTCTTCGTGTGATTTGAATTCAATTTTGTCAAGTTTAGTTACGCCTTCAACAAGTTCTAGCACTTCACTACTAAACTCTTCTTCAATATTTTTTGCAGTAACGGGAGTATCTTCCAAAACGTCATGCAAAAAGGCTGCCATAATAGTGTTGGCATCCATACTTAAACCAATTAAAATTTCAGCAACGCAAAATGGGTGGGTAAAATAATCTTCACCCGACGCGCGCTTTTGATTTTTATGAGCCTCTTCTGCAAAATAGTAAGCCTTTTCTATCATCTTGGCTTCTTCTTCAGAATATATGCTATTTATCTTTTTAAAAAAATCCAAATCAACCATAATTTTTATATTATTTATTAATTATTTTTTACTTTTTATAAAATGCTATAATTTAAAGTTAATTTTAAAAAATCACTTATATTATGATAGGGCCGTAACCATATTATTATAAATTTTTGATTCAGTTAAATCTTTTTTAACCGTTTTATCTAAATATAATCTATCTCTTTCAATAATAAATCCAAGTTCTTTAAACACTTCGCCCGAAAAGATAAATTGTTCGTAATTTAAAGTTTTTTCTTTCTTACTATAAGCGTCGATTAAATTTTTTGCGCCACGGCTTATAATTTGAACTAATTCTTTATACACAGTACCAAGTGCAAGCCTATCAACGTTTATAGCGCTATTATCAAATGCTTTTACTTCACTATTTACTAAAGTTTTTACTTTTAAATCTAAAACGCTTAAAGGTTTATCAATATGTACTACACGCTTATAATTACTTATATTAGCACCTTTTTTTATTCCTCCGATAAGTATTCCGTTTTTACCGGTTTTGTCTTTTAAATCTAATATAAATCTACTTAAATTACTATTTTCTATCAAATAAGAATTTTTAGGGTTATTTAAAACAAATAGCGTGCCGTAACCTATTGAAGAAGTTCCGTTCAAAAGTTCTTTAGTTTCCGATAAAGATATTTCAGTATAATCGTTATAAACCGGCTCTAATAAATTTTCAATATTTAATAAAAATGATTTAAAATATAAGTCTTCGGGGTTAAATTTTACGTCTGCAATAAATTTAACGTATCCTTTTATATACTCTTTGCCGTTATACGTAGAAATATTAGGCTCTACGATTAAACTTTTCGTACTATTTAATGAAAGTATATCGTAATTACTAGTGCCGTTAAAATACATATAATCAAGCCCGTCGCTAAAAAAAGATAAATGCGCACTCTTTATAATATTGGCATCTACTTTATTAACTTGTTTTAAAAAGATAGGCTTTTTATTTGATATTCCACAAGGCTCGAATAAAGAAAGTTCTTTTAAAAATTTGCGAGATAATTCTCCATCAATCCTTCCGTCAACTTCGATTTTTTTATCAAAATCGCAAGGTTTAGTTTTATTTTTTATAACTTTACTTAATAATTTTGCAAAGTCAATTATTTTATTTTCTTCAATCGTAACGCCCGCAGCCTGTGAATGCCCGCCAAACCCCGAAAGAACACTTTCACACTCTTTTATAACTTCGTATATATTTATGCCGTCTATCGACCTTGCAGAGCCGTGAAACAAATCACCACTTCTTGTAAAGAGAATAGTAGGAACGTTATATTCTTCCGCTAATTTTGCAGAGACTATTCCAACTAAACCGGTTTTCCAATTATCGTCGTATAAAACAATAACGTTATCGTAATTGCCACCTGTTTTTAATTTCTCTTTTGCATCGCTATATAACTTTTCACACTCTGATTGACGTTCTACGTTATACTTTATAAGTTTATTACTTAGTTCTTCAATTTCGTTTAAACTATCTGAAAGTAAAAGTTTTAAAGAAGAATATGCATCGCCCATACGACCACCAGCATTAATTCTAGGTGCAATGCCGTATGCAAGCGAGCCTGCAGTAATTTCTTTTAACCCAACTAAATTTATAAGAGTTTTAATCGCTTTGCAAGAATTTCCACTCTTAATAAGTTCCAAACCTTCTTTTACTATTATTCTATTTTCTAAAATAAGTGGCATACTATCCGCCACCGTGGCAAGTGCAACAAGGTCAAGATAATCGTTAGCCTTTTCGCCTATTAACGAATAAGCAAGTTTATAAGCAACTCCAGCACCACATAAACTATCAAATGGATAGTCTTGATTTTTTAATTTGCAATTAATAGTTATACACTCAGGCAATATCTCGGGTATTTCGTGGTGGTCGGTAACGATTACGTCAACCCCTAAATCTTTTAAATACTCTATCTCGTCGTGATTACTAATACCACAGTCAACGGTGATTATTAGGTCTGGGAAATAATTATCTAAAACTTCGTCGATAACTGAAGTTGAAAGCCCATAGCCGTTTTCCCTTTCAGGAACGACGGTTATCGCATCTATACCAAATCGTTTAAGTGCCTTATAAAGCACGGCTGTTGAACAAACACCGTCAGCATCGTAATCGCCATAAATAACTACCGTTTCTTTATTATCACGAGCATAAGTAATACGCTCAACGGCTTTATCCATATTAACTAAGCCGTAAGGGTCGTTTAACTGAGATTTATCGGGACGTAAAAAACCGTTAATTAAAGAAACGTCAGCATATCCCCTGCCGTAGAGTATCTTAGCAGTTTCTTTTGTAATATTACAATCTTTTGCTAAGTTATTTATTATATTTAATTGTTCTTCATTAAAGGTTTTTTCTAATATTATCATACGTTTAAAGCAAACGGACGGGATTAATTCCCGTCCGCAATAATTTTATTTTACTTTTTCGGTTTTATGATTTTCGTACCGAGTTTTTTAAGATATACCCAAACTGACGGAGCAAGAAGAATCGATGAGAAAGTACCTGCAATTAAACCGAAAATAATCGGAAGTGCGAACTCTTCCATTGTAGTAACGCCCATTACTGAACATACGATAGCAAGAATTATTATAGTTGCCATTGTAGTTATTGTGGTAAGAATAGTTCTATTAAGCGTATCTTTAACCGCCTTGTTGGCAATTTCTTTATCAGTTTTATCTTTCATTGAACTAAGAGCGGAAATTTCCCTTATTCTATCAAATATAACGATTGTAGCGTTGATTGAGTAACCGATAATCGTAATAATAGCAGCAATGAAAGTAGTATTTAATTGAATTTGGAAAATAGTCGTTAACGCTAACATTATAAGAACGTCATGCGATAAACAAATTACTGCGGAAATACCTGATGATACCGTAAATCTTATCATAATGTAGATAAGCATAATAACAACGGCAACGGCAGTAGCCCATATAGCGTTCTTTAACAATTTTTCAGCCGAAGCACCAACAAAGTTGTATTCAAAAATTACTTCGTCAAACCCTTCGTTGCTTTGAAGAACTAAGTTCTCAATTAAAATTTTAAGCCCGTCTTCATAATCGTTTTCTTCAGTACCTTCAATGCGTTCTTTAAAGTTTGCTTGTTCGGTAGAATTGTTTAAGTCGATTTTTTTACCGTCAAGAGAAAGTAGTAAACCCAACTCTAAAGTAGTATTATCATCGCCAGACCAACGGTCGGAAGAAACGGTAAAACCACTTTCTTCAATTTTAGCAATAATATCGTCTTTTAAGTCTTGCTTAACTTCTTGGTGAGTAGCAGCATAGTCGCCAAGATCGAACTTAACGATTGCACCACCTGCAAAGTCAATACCTACGTTCATACCAAGCGTAAATAAAATAACTATACCAGTTATTAAAATTGCAATAGGAACAGCAATAAAATATTTAAATTTTTCTACGATTTTAAAATTATTAATCCTCATCATTTTCAAGAACCTCCTTTTTAAGGTTAAAGAATTTGCTCTTGTTAGATGCAAGACTTAATAAAATATTGATTAAACCTCTCGTAACCACGATAGCGGTAACCATTGAAAGAACTACACCTATTAAAAGTGTTATTGCAAAGCCCTTAATTGAGCCCGGGCAAAGTATCCAAAGAACGATTGATGCTAAAATAGTAGTAATATTACTATCTAAAATAGTAATGAACGCTCTCTTGAAACCTGCTTGTACGGCGAAGTTTACAGTTTTACCTAACGCATATTCTTCCCTAATTCTTTCAAAGATAATTACGTTAGCGTCAACCGCCATACCTATTGAAAGAATAATACCTGCAATACCAGGAAGAGTAAGTTCCACCCATGGAACGATAGCAAGCAATAAAATCATTACGACCGTGTAAATAGTAAGCGCTAAAGAAGAAGCAATACCCATACCACGATATCTTACTATCATAATAGCGAAAATTACTATTAATCCAATTAAGCCTGCAAATACGCTTGCAGTAAGTGCGTTTTCACCGAGCGTAGCACTAATTCTATTTGCTTCGCCTACTTCAAATTCAAGTGGAAGTTTACCCGCTTTAATAACCGCTGCGATACTTTCCGCTTCTTCGTAAGATTGAAGACCTGTAATTTCGGCAGAAGTATTAGTGATTTGCTCGTTAACCGTTGGTTGAGATATAACTTCGCCACCAAGTTTGATATACATTACTTGATTTACAAGTTTACCAGTTGCGTTAGAAAATTTAGTAACGCCTTCCGGTGTAAACTCTAAATAAACGATTGGCTTACCGTCATTATCGTAACCACCTTGACAATCCTTTACGTCAGAACCGGTAAGATAAACGGTACCTGCTTCATCTTCAAACGTGAGTTCTCCTGATGAACCTATTATTTTTAAAACTTCTTCAGGGTCGTCAATCTCAGGGACTTCTACTCTAATTTCCCTATCCGCGCCAACGCCTTGAATTGTAATTGTCGCTTCCGTGTAACCTTTGTTGTCAAGACGGGTTCTTAAAATATCAACCGCGCTATCAAACATATCGTCTTGATTACTTTCGTCGTAGCCTTCTGCCGCCTTTGGAGTAAGGACTGCGTAGTAACCACCTTTAAGGTCTATACCTAAACCGATTGTGCTACCGATAGAGTTGTATCTTAAAGTTCCGTTTTTAATTCCTGGAATTTTAAAAGATGCAAAATCTAGAACTGCTAAAATAGCAGTTAAAAGCACGATGATTACGAGTATAATACCAGATTTTCTCTTGCTCATTATTGCCTCCCAAATTATGTTTAAGCCGTAAAAATTAAAAATTGCGCCTATAATACATATATACTTAATTATTATAAATGTAAACTTGATTTTAGTCAATAAGTTTTTGGCTTTTTTCTATGAATTTTTATATTTTTTACGCGTTTTATTTTCCTAAAGGCAATTTATTATATAAATTAACGTTTTTTATTTACTGCTACGATACCGGTTATCGCTCCAATAACACCACCAAGAAGCAAATCCCAAATTAAGTATACGTCTAAATTAAACGTGCAACTCGTTAATGAAAAAACTAAAAAACACGTTAAAATTATTATAATTCCAACAATAAAGCCTTTAAGAGCACCCTTTTCTCCTTTAATAGAAAAAAACGCACCTAAAAAAACCGACAAACTTTTTATTAAGTAGTTTACTGGTTTAATAACTGCGTTAGGTAGTGAAAAAGCGTTCAAAATAACTGCAAATATTAAAATTGCAAAAAGGGAAAATATAAGAGAAATAATAACAGCCTTTAAGGCTTCAATAAATACGTTGTTTGATGACATAAAAAACCTCCGCACAATATTTTATGCGGAGATTGATTTTTTAATAACGATTATTCGGCTTTTGTTTCTTCAGCCTTTTCTTCTTTAACTTCTTCTACCTTTTCTGGTTTTGCTTCAATTTTTTTGTTTTCAGGTAAATCCATTTGATAAATAGCGCGCTTATCAAATTTAATCTTGCTTCCTTCAGTTTCAAGAACGAAAGTGCTCTTTTCATGGTCAACGCTTACTACCGTACCCATAATACCACCGATTGTAATAACCTTAGTTCCCTTGCAAAGACTATCTTTCCTTTGTTGATCCTCAGCCATTTGTTTTTTACGGTTTTTATTGTTTATTATGCTCATAACGATAAACGCAACTACGATAACGCCTAAAACTATAAGCATCGTATAGTCGTTTTTACCTGCTTCACCTTCAAGTAAATTAAATAATAACATTTTATTTTCTCCTTAACTTTTTATTTTATTATACATTTTTATATTGTTTTTTGCAAGTAATTAAGTAGGTTTTAACGTTTTTTGATTTCAAATATTTTAAAAACGTAATTAATTACCATAATTTTCATAAAATTGTTTACAAAAATCTTCAAAATAATCGTTTATTATCGCTTCGCGCATATCGCTCATTAACTTTGTTAAGAAAGTAATGTTATGCAAACTAAGTAGCATACCACCCATCATTTCGCCAGTATTTATCATATGCCTTAAATACGCTTTAGTGTAGTTTCTACAGCAATAACAGTTGCAGTTTGGGTCAAGCGGAGTAAAATCTTCTTTATACGCTCCGTTTCTAACGACTACTTTCCCCTTGCTAGTCATAGCAGTGCCGTTTCTCGCTATTCTAGTTGCTAAAACGCAGTCGAACATATCAATGCCACGCCTTACCCCTTCAACTAAGCAGTCAGGACTTCCTACTCCCATTAAATATCTTGGAATATGAGTCGGATAATGTGGAAGCATAGCGTCTAACATTTCGTACATTACAGGCTTTGGCTCGCCAACGGATAACCCACCTATGCCAATACCATATTTTGCGTATGGAATAGTTTCTTTTAAACTTTTAATTCTTAAATCGGAAAACATATTGCCTTGAACAATAGGAAATAGCGCCTGCTCTTCATTTTTATGGTAATTATAACACCTATCAAGCCAATCTAAAGTTCTTTTCATAGCCCTAGTCGCATAATTTTTATCGACGTTTGGTGGAGAGCACTCGTCAAACGCCATTATTATATCTGCTCCTAAGTTATTTTCAATCTCTATGGCTTTTTCTGGCGTTATAAAATGCTTAGAACCGTCTATGTTTGAACGGAAAGTTACACCGTCATCTTTAATATCGTTAAGTTTTGCAAGCGAAAATACTTGAAAGCCGCCACTATCAGTTAAAATTGGCTTATGGTAATTCATAAATTTATGGAGCCCACCTGCTTTTTTAACGATTTCATCGCCTGGACGCATATATAAATGGTAAGTGTTTGCAAGTACGATTTGCGCACCTGCTTCGTCAAGGTCTTTAGGATAAACCCCCTTAACCGTTGCCTGCGTTCCAACAGGCATATATACGGGAGTTTTTATATCGCCGTGCGGAGTGTGTAAAATGCCTGCACGAGCACCCGTTTTTTTATCTTGTTTTATTGTTTCAAAGTAAAACTTTTCCATAATTCTCCCGTTTCACGATAAAGTCGTGTGTCTACATTTTTTCGGACAGTTTTTTTGATTTTTTGTTTTTATAAAGTTGTATTTCTTGTTCTTAGAAGCGAGTTAGACAAGGCTCTTGATTTTAAGTGATCACGATAGACCTTGCTCGGTCATTTAGAAACACATAAATAAAGTGCATTGCTTGTTCTTAGAAGCGAGTTAGACAAGGCTCTTGATTTTGAGTGATCACGATAGACCTTGCTCGGTCATCGTGGACACGATAAATCATAGAAACGCAGTATAACGACGCTTATAAGAACAAGCAGGCGTCCCCAAACGAAAAAAACCTATACTTATTCTCTACTGCATATTTATATACGTTTAACACTTCTTCCTTTCCTGCAAAAGCGGAAACTAGCATTACTAAGGTAGATTCGGGAAGATGGAAGTTTGTGATTAAACTATCAACGCATTTAAACTTATACGGTGGATAAATAAAAATACTAGTATCCCCACTACACGCTTTTACATATCCGTTATTATCGGCAACGGTTTCAAGGGTTCTAACAGAAGTAGTTCCAACGGCAATTATTCTACGGTTTTCTCTTTTTGCTCTATTTATAATTTCAGCGTTTTCTTTGGTAATTTCATACCACTCTGAGTGCATTTGGTGTTCTTCTAAATTATCGACTTTAACAGGCCTAAAAGTACCTAAGCCGACTTTTAATTCAACGGTTGCAAACTCAACGCCTTTTGCTTTTAATTTATCAATTAAGTCAAGAGTAAAATGTAGCCCCGCAGTCGGTGCCGCCGCACTACCTTGGTTTTTAGCGTATACCGTTTGATATCTATCTTGGTCTTTTAACTTTTCGTGAATATACGGTGGAAGTGGCATTTCGCCAACTCTTGAAATAATATCTTCAAACACGCCGTCAAACTCAAATTTTACGATTCTACCACCACTTTCCGTTCTAGATAAAACCTCTAAAGAGAGTTCTTCGTTAACGACTAATTTTACGCCTTCTTTAGCCTTTTTACCAGGTTTTACCATTACTTCCCAATCGGTTAAATTTTGCCTTTTTAAAAGCAAAATTTCAACTTTACCACCGTTTTTAGTATACGAAAACATTCTTGCTGGTAAAACTTTCGTATTGTTTATAACGAGTAAATCGCCTTTATTAAAAATATCTAAAATATCTTTAAAAATTTTATTCTCTATTTTATTAGTTTTCCTATCGTAAACTAAAAGCCTAGAACTATCCCTAGGATAAACGGGGGTTTGGGCAATTAATTCTTTTGGTAAATCGTAATAAAAATCACTAGTTTTTAACATATAATCATTCTTCGTCAAACATAGAAGTTTGTTTGTTTTTATATTCGGGATATTTTACCCCTAAATGCTCGTAAGCCTTTTTTGTGCAAGTTCTTCCTCTCGGAGTTCTAGAAATAAAACCAAGTTGCATTAAGTATGGTTCGTAAACGTCCTCTAACGTATTAGCATCTTCGTTAATAGTTGCAGATAAAGTTTCAAGACCAACAGGTCCTCCGTTAAACTTTTCTATCATAGAAAGTAAAAGCGCTCTATCTGTAGAATCTAAACCTATATCGTCAATTTCAAGCCTTGATAAAGCAAGTTTAGCGTCCTTTTCCATAATAGAAGAGTGCCCTAAAACCGAAGAAAAATCCCTTACTCTTTTAAGTAATCTATTTACTATTCTAGGCGTACCCCTACTTCTTTTACCAATCTCGTCAGCAGCGCTTTTATCTATAGGCATACCTAAAGTATTAGCCGAACGCGTTGCAATTTCAGAAAGTTCGCTAGAAGAATAAAGTTCCAAACGGAGCATAACCCCAAACCTATCGCGAAGTGGAGAAGAAAGCATACCCGCTTTAGTCGTTGCTCCAATTAAAGTAAACTTTTTAAGTGGAATTTGAACGCTTCTAGCAGACGGACCTTTACCGATTATAAAATCAAGCGAAAAATCTTCCATCGCTGGATATAAAATTTCTTCAATATTATGGTTAAGTCTATGAATTTCGTCAATAAACAAAACGTCGCCATCGTTAAGGTTTGTAAGTATTGCGGCTAAATCGCCAGCCTTTTCAATAGAAGGACCCGAAGTAACTTTAATTGACGAACCCATTTCGCCCGCAATAATATGCGCAAGAGTGGTTTTACCCAAACCTGGTGGTCCGTATAAAAGCACGTGGTCAAGCGCTTCGCCACGCATTTTTGCGGCTTTCATAAAAACTGTAAGGTTATCTTTAACCTTTTCTTGCCCAACGTATCCGTCTAAAGATTTTGGGCGAAGTATGTTTTCAACTTCATCGTATTCGATTTTATTAGTATCGACAATTCGTTCGTCTTCAGTTCCGAATATATCTTGTTCGTCTATCATAAAACCACCTTATTTAATAGATTGAAGTGCTAATGTAATTATAGATTCAATAGTATCTGCACCACTTTCCCTTGCCGATTTTACGGCTTTTTCGCTTTCACTTCTAGTAAAGCCAAGACTAAGCAGAGCAATAACCGCATCGTCGGTTTCTGGTACGGTTTGAGTTGATTTTTTGCCTGACTTTTCGTTTTCAGGTAAATCCATTGCCGAAATATTTTCACGAAGTTCTAAAATGATTCTTTCAGCAGTCTTTTTCCCAACGCCTTTTACTTTAGAGAGCGTTTTACTATCGGAAGAAGCGATAATAAAAGCAAGGTCGTTAAGTGGCATACTTGAAAGTATAGCAATGCCCATTTTAGGACCAACGCCCGATACGGAAATAAGTTTTAAAAACATTGCCTTTTCTTCAGGAGAAATAAAACCGTAAAGATAAAAACCGTCTTCCCTAACGTTTAAATAGGTGTAAATCGCGCCCTTTCCTTGCATAACTAAAAGTTCGTAAGAAGAAGCAGAGCAAACGACTTCAAATCCTACACCACCCGTTTCAAGTATAACCGTTCCGTTTGAGTGAGATATAACCTTTCCTTGTAAATAACCTATCATAATAACCTACTTAATTTTAAAATTACCACTTAATCTATTCGTTTGAGAGTGAGTTAACGCTACGGCAAGCGCGTCGGCAGCATCGTCGGGCTTTGGAATTTTAGGCAGATTGAGAAAAGTTTTAGTCATTTCTTGGATTTGCCTTTTTTCTGCTCTACCATACCCCGTTAACGCTTGTTTTATTTGAAGTGGAGTATATTCAAACAATTTACCACATTCTTTTATGCAAGTAATAAGTATTACGCCTCTAGCGTGTGCAACGTTAATAGCCGTTTTAACGTTATCGTTAAAGAACAATTCTTCTAAAGCAATTTCATCAGGCTTAAACTTATCGATTAAACTTTTTAAGTCTTCTTCTATAATTAGCAGTCTATCAGGGAGTTTTTTGTCCTTAGGGGTTAAAATAACGCCGTATGCAATTGGTTTTGGTTTACCGTTTATAACGTCTATCACACCCCACCCAACGGTCGCTAAGCCTGGGTCTATACCTAAAATACGCATATTATCTCCCATTTTAAAAATATACTATTATTTTAATACATATATTAAATTAAGTCAAGGCTAAAAAGCACAATTTGCTTTTATACCTTTATAAATAAAATCGCCCGTAAAAATTATTTTACGGGCATATATTTTATAATTTTTTAAAATAGGCTCTTCTTTTTTTATGGTTAACTGCATCGAAGTATTTCCATTGAGCAAGAATTTTATTATTAGTTTCTAAACACAAGTTAGTTTCGCAATAATCAATATCTTTAGAAAGCATATCCATAATACCGTCAAGCGCAATTGAATTCACGCCTTTTGCTTGATATTCAGGAAGTACGCCTATTAAGCAAAATTCTATAACGTTAGGGCGTTTTAACGCCATAAACAACTTAAGTAAAGATGGAATAGTTAACCTACCACCACTTTTTTGAAATGCTTTACCTATTCTTGGCATACAAAGACCGAAAGAAACTACCTCGTCGTTTTCATTTAGTATTACTAGCATCCACTTTTTATCAATCAAAAGTTTAAATTGAGATAGAATTTGTTTTTTCATTTCCGACGTAAATGGAACGGTACCGTAAAGTTCACCGTAACACACGTCAAGAACGTGGAAGATACCATCAGCATACTTCTTTAAAAGTTTTGAAGTGGAAAGTTTTTTATCAGCAATATGTAATTTGTTAAGTTCAAGTGTTCTTTCAGCTACCCTTTTTACCTTTTCACTGATTTTTTTAGGATATTTAACTTTAAATTCAAGCCAATCTACTTCCTTTATTAAACCAGCATTTTCAACGAGTTTTTGATAATAGGGATAGTTATATTGCTCTGCAAAAGTAGAAAATTCTTCAAATCCGTCAATAAGTAAACCTTCCCTTTCAAGGTCGCTATAACCGAGTGGACCACAAAGAGTATCCATGCCCATTTCGCGCCCAAAATCTTCAAGCGCTGAAAAAAGTTTATTTGCCACTTCAACGTCGTCAATCGAGTCAAAACGGGTAAATCTTAAACGTTTTTCATTATGAATTTTATTGTATTGCTTTTGAATTATACCTTGAATACGACCAACGGTTTCGCCATTGCGTTTGGCTAATAAAAACACACAATCACAAGTTTTAGAATATACGTATTTATCGGAAAAAATAGACATCTCGTCCATATATAAAGGTGGAACGAAATAAGGATTGTTTTTATATAATTTAAGAGGAAATTCTACAAATTCTTTCCTTTGTTTTTTATTTTTAACTCTAATAATTTCAATCATTATTATTAATAATCCTTAGTATATTTTATATGAATGTTTTTTAAATATTACTAAATTATTATACCATATTAAAAATACAATTACAATGTTTTTTAAATTTAAAAATAATAATTTCTATTATTTTTACAAAATAAATAAAAGGCTGGAAAAAAATTCCAACCTTTTAAAATTTATTAAATATAATTATTTAACGATTTTAGAAACTACGCCTGAACCTACAGTTCTACCACCTTCACGGATAGCGAAACGAAGGTTTTCTTCCATAGCAACTGGAGTGATGAGTGTTACGTCGATAGTAACGTGGTCACCAGGCATAACCATTTCAACGCCTTCTGGAAGTTTAATAGTACCAGTAACGTCTGTAGTTCTGAAATAGAATTGTGGACGGTAGTTGTTGAAGAATGGAGTATGTCTACCACCTTCTTCTTTAGTAAGAACGTATACTTGACCGCTGAATTCAGTGTGTGGTTGAACTGAACCTGGTTTAGCGATTACTTGACCTCTTTCGATTTGAGTTCTATCAATACCTCTTAAAAGTGCACCAACGTTGTCACCAGCGTATGCTTCATCAAGAGATTTTCTGAACATTTCAAGACCAGTAATAACTGAAGTCATTTTTTCAGGTTTAATACCAACGATATCAACAGGGTCACCAACTTTAGCGATACCTCTTTCTACTCTACCAGTAGCAACTGTACCACGACCAGAGATAGTGAATACGTCTTCTACAGGAAGAAGGAATGGTTTGCTAGATTCACGTTCAGGAGTTGGGATATAAGAGTCAACAGCATCCATAAGTTCGAAAATGCATTTGCAATCTTGAGAATTAGCAATAGCGTCAGCTTCGTTAGAAGCAGCAAATTCAAGAGCCTTAAGAGCAGAACCTTTAACGATAGGAGTATCGTCGCCTGGGAAGCCGTACTCAGAAAGAAGTTCTCTAACTTCCATTTCAACGAGTTCTAAAAGTTCAGCATCGTCAACTTGGTCGCACTTGTTAAGGAATACTACGATGTATGGAACACCTACTTGTCTAGCAAGAAGGATGTGTTCTCTAGTTTGTGGCATTGGACCGTCAGTAGCAGCACAAACAAGGATTGCGCCGTCCATTTGAGCAGCACCTGTAATCATGTTCTTAACGTAGTCAGCGTGGCCTGGACAGTCAACGTGAGCGTAGTGACGAGCATCAGTTTGATACTCAACGTGAGAAGTATTTATCGTGATACCTCTTGCCTTTTCTTCTGGTGCTTTATCGATTTGGTCATATCTCATCTTTTCAGCAGAGCCTTTAGATGCAAGTACCATTGTGATTGCAGCAGTTAAAGTAGTTTTACCGTGGTCAACGTGGCCGATTGTACCAATGTTAACGTGTGGTTTAGTTCTGTCAAATTTTGCTTTAGCCATAGTTTTTTGTTTCCTCCAAAAATTATGATTGTTTTTATTATTTAAAAATTTTGTTTTTAATACCTAAAGTATATATTAATTTAGACTTTGTGTCAAGTCCCTAATCAAAAATAACGATAATTAGTCGTTATTTCTTGTAGCCCTTTCGCCAATAATCTTTTCAGCAACTGATTTTGGAACTTCTTCGTAGTGGTCGAATTGCATTGTGTATTGGCCACGACCTTGCGTACGTGAACGAAGGTCTGTTGCATAACCGAACATATCTGAAAGTGGGATTTGCGCGTCTATTACTTTTGAACCGTTTCTATCTTCAGTGCCTTGAATTGTACCACGACGTGAAGATACGTTACCCATAAGGTCACCGAAGTAATCTTCTGGTGTTACGATTTCAACCTTCATAATAGGCTCTAAAATAACAGGGTTAGCAGTCTTCATAGCTTCCTTAAACGCAAGTGAACCTGCAATCTTGAACGCCATTTCAGACGAGTCAACTTCGTGGTAAGAACCGTCGTATACAGTTGCTTTGAAGTCTACAACTTCGTAGCCTGCAAGAGTACCGTTCTTAGATGCTTCTTCAATACCCTTTCTAACAGGTTCGATATATTCTTTTGGAATAGAGCCACCAACAGTTTCATCAGCCCATTCAAAGCCTTTACCTGGTTCAAGTGGTGTAAATCTAACACGACAATCACCGTATTGACCTTTACCACCAGATTGCCTTTTGTAGAAGCCTTGTGCTTCAACTTCTTTTCTGAACGTTTCTCTGTATGCAACTTGTGGTTTACCAACCGTTGCTTCTACTTTGAATTCACGAAGTAATCTATCAACGATAATTTCAAGGTGAAGTTCACCCATACCTGCAATTATTGTTTGACCTGTTTCTTTATCAGTATAGAACTTGAACGTTGGGTCTTCTTCAGCAAGTTTTAATAATGCTAAAGTCATTTTTTCTTGACCTTGTTTAGTCTTAGGTTCAATAGCAACCTTAATAACTGGTTCTGGGAATTCCATTTGTTCAAGAATAATTGGATGAGCATCGTCGCAAAGTGTATCACCAGTAGTAGTATCTTTAAGACCTACTATTGCGCAAATATCACCAGAGTAAACTTCATCAATTTCTTCTCTGTGGTTTGCGTGCATTAATACGAGACGACCAACTCTTTCCTTTCTACCCTTAGTACTGTTATAAACGTAAGAACCTGACGCCAAATGGCCGGAATATGCTCTAAAGAAAGCAAGTTTACCAACGAACGGGTCTGCAACAATCTTGAAAGCAAGACCTGCAAATGGTTCTTCGTCAGAAGTCTTTCTAATTTCAGTTTCTCCGCTATTTGGGTTTGTACCAGATACGTGGTCAACGTCGATTGGGCTTGGAAGATAATCGATAATAGCATCGATAAGGTGTTGAACACCTCTGTTTTTGTATGAAGAACCGCAAAGAACCGGCGTCATAACCATATTGATTGTAGCCTTTCTTATTGCTCTTTTCATTTCTTCTTCAGAAAGTTCGCCAGTTTCAAAATATTTTTCCATAAGTTCGTCTTCTTGTTCTGCACAAACTTCCATAAGTGCTTCTCTATATTGAGTAGCAACTTCAAGCATGTCTGCTGGAACTGGACCTATGTCAAAATCTTTACCTAAATCGTCTTTATAGATAATAGAGTCAAACTTAACAAGGTCAATAATACCTTTGAAAGTATCTTCTTTACCGATTGGAAGACAAATTGGAACTGCGTTAGTGTGAAGTCTATCCTTCATCATAGTAACGGCATTTTCAAAACTAGCACCGTTAATATCCATTTTGTTAACGTATGCTATTCTTGGAACTTTATACTTGTCTGCTTGACGCCATACTGTTTCAGATTGCGGTTCTACACCACCCTTAGCACAGAAAGTTGCTACTGCACCGTCAAGTACTCTAAGCGAACGTTCTACTTCAACTGTGAAGTCAACGTGACCTGGAGTATCGATGATGTTAATTCTGTTACCTTTCCAGAAACAAGTTGTTGCTGCAGAAGCGATTGTAATACCACGTTCTTGTTCTTGAACCATGAAGTCCATTGTTGCTTGACCGTCATGTGTTTCACCAAGTTTGTGAGTTTTACCTGTATAGAATAAAATACGTTCTGTAGTTGTGGTTTTACCAGCGTCAATATGCGCCATAATACCAATGTTTCTTGTGTGTAATAAATCGTATTGTCTAGGCATACTCGTTTACTCCTACCAACGATAATGTGCAAACGCTTTGTTGGCTTCTGCCATTCTATGCGTATCGTCTTTTTTCTTAACAGAACCACCTGTGTTATTCATAGCGTCGATAAGTTCGTTTGCGAGCCTATCAGCCATTTCCCTTTCACTTCTCTTTCTAGCATTGAGTACAATCCAACGGATTGCAAGAGTTTGCCTTCTTTCTGGTCTAATTTCGATTGGAACTTGATAGTTAGAACCACCAACTCTTCTTGCTTTTACTTCGAGAACAGGCATAACGTTGGCCATTGCTTGATTGAACACTTCCATAGCGTCCTGTCCAGTTTTTTCTTGCATTTTTGTAAAGGCATCATATACGATACCTTGTGCTATTCCTTTTTTACCGTCTAACATGATTTGGTTTACGAGTTTGGTTACAACCTTACTGCCGTAAATTGGATCAGGTAAAACGTCTCTTTTAGGAACGTTGCCTCTTCTTGGCATGATTTTAGTCCTCCTTTAATTTATAGGGTTTAACCCTTGTACAGCTATCACACGCATTTAGCGGTGAACCTTCTGCTACGTTAGTAGCATACTGCCTACAATATCGGGTGCTTTTTAAATGTTTCCGACAAGTAGGATTTTAGTTAGTCGTTACTAATTATTTAGGTCTTTTAGCGCCGTATTTACTTCTTGCTTGCATACGTTTAGCAACGCCTGCAGTATCTAAAGTACCACGGATAATATGATAACGAACACCTGGAAGGTCTCTTACCCTTCCACCACGGATAAGTACGGAACTGTGCTCTTGAAGGTTATGACCTTCGCCAGGAATATATACCGTACCTTCTTGCTTATTAGTCAAACGTACTCTTGCAATTTTACGAAGCGCTGAGTTAGGCTTCTTTGGAGAAGTAGTTGTAACTGAAAGACAAACACCTCTTCTTTGTGGGCAAGATGAAAGGATTGGCGACTTGCTCTTTTCAGCAGCAGTTGCTCTTCCTTGCTTGATAAGCTGGTTAATTGTTGGCATACCTTTACCTCCTTGTAAAATTTCGGAAATATTCAAAAAGCGGAAACCCGCTTAAAGAAAGCAGTTTTTTTGAGTTTTTTACTTAAAACTCGTAACAGCACAAAATTCGCTTTCCGATAACTTTTTATCGGAAAAGCGTTTTTTGTATTCAACTTTATAATTTTATCATTATTTTAACTTAAATGTCAAACGTTTTTAACGATAGAATTTGTTTGTGGTAATAAATTTTTATATTCTTTTGCACCGGTACCTGCAGGAATGAGTTTACCTATAATGATATTCTCTTTAAGTCCTACGAGATGGTCGATTTTATTCTTAATAGCCGCATCGGTTAAAACTCTAGTAGTTTCTTGGAATGACGCTGCAGATAAGAAACTTTCCGTTGCAAGAGATGCTTTAGTAATACCTAAAAGAACTCTTTCAATCATTGCAGGCTTACCGCCACTCTCAACTACTTTTTTGTTTTCTTCACGAACTATAAACTCGTCTACGTATTCGCCTGGAAGGAAAGAAGTATCTCCACTTGCTTGAATTATAACTTTTCTAAGCATTTGCCTTACGATAATTTCAACGTGTTTATCGTTAATATCAACGCCTTGTGAACGATATACTCTTTGTACTTCTCTTAAAATATAGTCTTCAACGCCTTTAGGTCCGATAACCGTAAGAATTTCTTGTGGATATACTGAACCACTAGTTAAGACAGTACCAGGTTTAACGTAATCGCCTTCTTTAACTTTAATTTCTGCACTGAACGGAATTTGATAATCTTTAGTAGTCTTATCGTTTTTAACTACAACGTGTCTTAAACCGTCTTTATTAACGATAGAAACTTTACCGTCGGTATCGCAAAGAACTGCTTGACCGTTTGGTCTTCTTGCTTCGAAAAGTTCTTCAATTCTTGGAAGACCTTGCGTAATATCGCCAGTTGACGCAATACCACCCGTGTGGAAGGTTCTCATCGTAAGTTGCGTACCTGGTTCACCGATTGATTGAGCGGCAATAGTACCTACTGCTTCACCAACTTGAACGAGTGAAAGGTTACTCATGTTCTTACCGTAACATTTAGCACATACGCCAACTTTTGAACAGCAAGAGAATATACTTCTAATAAGAACTTTTTCAATGCCTGCGTCTACGATTTCTTTTGCTTTTTCTTCAGAAATCATAGTGTCGCCAGGAACGATAACTTCGCCGGTTGTTGGGTTAACAACGTCGTTTATCGTAAATCTACCTGAAAGTCTATCTTCTAAAGATTCGATAGGTTTATCTTCACCGTCAATTCTTATTGCAGATACTTCAATACCCTTTGGAGATTCGCCAAGCGAAGCAAAACAGTCTTCTTCTTTTACGATAACCGAGTGAGATACGTCAACGAGCCTTCTTGTCAAATAACCCGAGTCAGCCGTCTTTAACGCAGTATCGGTAAGACCTTTTCTACCACCGTGCGACGAAGTGAAGTATTCAAGAACCGTAAGACCTTCACGGAAACACGATTTAACCGGAATTTCAATGACTTTACCACTTGGGTCAGTCATAAGACCACGCATACCTGAAAGTTGTTTAATTTGGTCGATAGAACCACGGGCACCAGAGTCAGCCATCATCCAAATAGGATTGAACTTATCAAGAGTCTTTTTAAGTTCATCGGTTACGTCGTTTGTTGCTTTAGTCCAAGTTTCAACGACTTGTTTATATCTTTCGTCGTCCGTAAGTTGACCACGGTTAAACCTTTTTTCAATTTTAAGAACTTCATTAGAAGCAACGTCCAATATTTCCTTTTTCTTTTCAGGAACGTGCATATCAAAGATAGAAGTCGTGATACAGCCAACGGTTGAATACTTATAGCCGAGCGCTTTAATGTAGTCTAAAGTATCGGCAGCACATTTAGCAGATTTGTTTTTAAAGCAACTTTCAACAATCTTTTTAAGGTCGCCTTTGCCAACAAGTTTGCTAATTTCGTATTTGAGATAATCTTCAGGCTTTTCTCTCTTAACAAAACCAAGGTCTTGTGGAATTTGTTCGTTAAAGATAATTCTACCACAAGTAGTTTTTACAATGCCTGAAAATTCTTCGCCGTTTGGAAGAGTAACTTTACGCCTTACGAAAATTTCGTCTTGAAGAGCAAGTTGCTTAGTTTGGTAAGCCATAATAACTTCGTCTTCAGAAATGTATGCAGGTGGATTGTATCTTCTAACGTTTTCGTAAACTTTACCCGTTGATTTACTCGTTAAAGTGCAAGACTCAATTTCGCCGTTTTCATAGTAAACAACGTCCGAAGCAATGAGTTCGTCAACTACTTCTAAAGTCTTCTTTTTATCTTTACCTTCCTTTTCTATATAGAATTGTCCGTCTTTTAAAGTGAATTCTACGTATGCGTTATCGCCGTAATATTTGCCTTGAATTCTTCTTGCAATGGTAAGGTAGTAACAACCAAGTACCATATCTTGAGTTGGAGACATAACAGGCTTACCGTCGGAAAGTTTTAATATGTTGTTTGAAGAAAGCATTAAGAATCTTGCTTCTGCTTGCGCTTCTAATGAAAGTGGAACGTGAACGGCCATTTGGTCGCCGTCGAAGTCGGCGTTAAACGCACCACAAACAAGTGGATGAAGTTTAATTGCTCTACCTTCAATAAGCACCGGCTCAAACGCTTGAATTGACAATCTGTGAAGAGTTGGAGCACGGTTTAAAAGAACCGGATGGTCTTTAATGATTTCTTCTAAAATATCCCAAACGCAAGGTTTCATTCTTTCAACCGTACGCTTTGCGCTCTTAATGTTGTGGCAAGTACCGTCTTCAACGAGCCTTTTCATAACGAAAGGCTTAAAGAGTTCGATTGCCATTTCTTTTGGAAGACCACATTGATGTATTTTAAGTTCAGGACCTACTACGATAACCGAACGACCAGAATAGTCAACACGCTTACCTAAAAGGTTCATACGGAAACGACCTTGTTTACCGCGAAGGAATGCAGATAAAGACTTAAGTTCTCTAGAGCCTGCACCCGTAACCGCTTTACCCCTTTTACCATTATCAATTAACGCGTCAACTGCTTCTTGAAGCATTCTCTTTTCGTTTCTAATAATAATATCTGGAGCACCGAGGTCCATAAGTTTGCGAAGTCTATTATTTCTATTAATAACTCTTCTATATAAATCGTTAAGGTCGCTAGTTGCAAATCTACCACCGTCAAGCTGAACCATTGGTCTAAGTTCAGGTGGCATAACAGGAAGAACGTCTAAAATCATCCATTCAGGACGAGTATTGCCCTTTTTGAACGCTTCGATGATTTCAAGGCGCTTAATTGCCTTAACTTTTCTTTGATTTGATTGTTTATCTTTGTCTTCGATAATTTCTTTAAGTTCTTTAGATTCTTTTTCAAGGTCTACAGCCATTAAAAGTTCTTTAATGGCTTCAGCACCCATACCTACTTTGAAAGAGCCTTCGCCGTATTTTTCAAGATATTCTGAATAAGTTTTATCTGAAATAACTTGTTTGTATTGAAGGTCGGTAGTGCCTGGGTCTAAAACAACGAAACTTACAAAGTAAAGCACTTGTTCAAGTGGCTTTGGACTCATATCTAAAACGAGACCAATTTTAGAAGATACGCCTCTAAAATACCAAATGTGAGATACGGGAGCGGCAAGTTCAATGTGCCCCATTCTTTCACGCCTTACTTTTGATTTCGTTACTTCTACGCCACATTTATCACAAATAATGCCCGCGTATCTTATTCTTTTATATTTACCACAGTGGCACTCGTAATCCTTAGCAGGTCCGAAAATTCTTTCGCAATACAAACCGTCTCTTTCAGGTTTTTGAGTTCTGTAGTTAATTGTTTCTGGTTTTGTTACTTCTCCGTAAGACCATTGTCTAACCTTTTCTGGAGAAGCAACGCCTATTTGAATAGAGTCAAAATTGTTAAGTTCAAACATTTATATACTCCTTATTATTCGTTATCGTCGTCGAAGTTGCCGAAGTCGTCAATATCGTCAAAGTCGTCAAACATATCTTTAGAGTTAAACTCATACTTACTGTCGTTATCGAATTCGTCAAGGTCGTCGAATATACTTCCAGTATCTGCCATTTCATCGTCCATACTATCGCCAAAGTCAAGTTCAACTTCTTCTTGAACGTTTTTGCTATTATCGTTAAATTGAACGTCTTCAACTTCTTCAGTAAGTTCTTTAAGCGAAATTTCTTCGTTGTTTTCAGTAAGAACTTTAACGTCAAGCGCACACGCTTGAAGTTCTTTTAAAAGAACTTTGAACGACTCAGGAATTCCCGGCTTGCTTATATCTTCGCCGTTTACGATTGAATCGTAAGTTTTAAGTCTACCGTTTACGTCGTCCGACTTAACGGTGAGCATTTCTTGTAAGATGTGAGCAGCGCCGTATGCTTCAAGAGCCCAAACTTCCATTTCACCAAATCTTTGACCACCGAATTGGGCTTTACCGCCGAGTGGTTGTTGAGTAACGAGAGAGTAAGGACCAGTCGACCTTGCGTGAATCTTATCGTCAACAAGGTGGTGAAGTTTAATCATATACATAGTACCAACGGTTACCCTATTTTCAAAAGGCTCACCCGTTCTACCATCGTAAAGTTGAATTTTACCGTCAACTTCACCGTCCGGATTAACTATGTTGTTTTCTTGTAAAAGTTCTCTTATGTCTTTTTCTCTAGCACCGTCGAATACAGGCGTTGCAACTTTCCAACCGAGTTGTTTACATACGAGACCTAAGTGAACTTCAAGTACTTGACCGATATTCATACGTGATGGAACGCCAAGTGGGTTAAGAACTATTTGAAGTGGAGTACCGTCTGCAAGGAAAGGCATATCGCTTTCAGGTAAAATTCTTGAAATAACGCCCTTGTTACCGTAACGGCCTGCCATCTTATCGCCGACGCTAATCTTTCTCTTTTGAGCAATGTATACTCTAACGAGTTTGCTAACGCCAGGGTCGAGTTCGTCTTTATTTTCTCTAGTAAAGATTTTAACGTCTACAACGATACCACCTTCGCCGTGTGGAACTTTGAGTGAAGTATCTTTAACTTCTCTTGCTTTTTCTCCGAAGATTGCTCTTAAAAGTCTTTCTTCAGGAGTGAGTTCAACTTCGCCCTTAGGTGAAACTTTACCAACTAAAATATCGCCACTAGTAACTTCGGCACCAATTCTAATAATACCGTCTTCATCTAAGTCTTTTAAAACTTCTTCACTAAGGTTAGGAATATCACGAGTGATTTCTTCTTGACCGAGTTTAGTATCTCTTGCTTCAGTTTCGTATTTTTCAATATGGATTGAAGTAAACACGTCGTTTTGAACGAGTTTTTCAGAAAGAAGTATCGCGTCTTCGTAGTTATAACCTTCCCAAGTCATATAACCTATTAAAATATTTCTACCAAGAGCAAGTTCGCCGTTTGCAGTCGCAGGACCGTCTGCAAGGGTTTGTCCTTTAAACACTTTTTCGCCCGTAGAAACGATTGGCCTTTGGTTAAGACAAGTGCTTTGGTTAGACCTTTCAAATTTTTTAAGCGTATATACTCTATCGTTGCCATCGTCTTCAGTTACGATAATTTCTCTTGCTGAAACGGCTTTAACGACACCGCTTTCTTTAGCAATTACCATAACGCCCGAGTCTTCAGCGATTTTTGCTTCAATACCCGTACCTACTATTGCGTTTTCAGGTTGAATAAGTGGAACTGCTTGACGTTGCATGTTAGAACCCATAAGCGCACGGTTCGTATCACTGTTTTCAAGGAAAGGAATAAGCGCCGTAGCAACAGATACGAGTTGCTTTGGAGATACGTCCATATAATCAACTTCTTCTCTTGCTACTTCAATAGTTTCGTCTTGCTTTCTTGCAGATACACGTTCATTTATAAAGTTTCCGTTTTCATCAAGCGGTTCATTCGCTTGAGCAACGATGTAATTATCTTCTTCATCTGCAGTAAGATATTCAACAACGTCAGTAACGGCACCCGTATTTTTATCAACTCTTCTATATGCAGATTCAATAAAACCGTATTCGTTTACTTTTGCATAAGTAGAAAGAGAAGTGATAAGACCGATGTTTTGACCTTCTGGCGTTTCAATAGGACACATACGGCCGTAGTGAGTATAGTGAATATCTCTCACTTCAAACGTTGCCCTTTCTCTATTAAGACCACCAGGACCTAACGCAGAAAGTTTTCTCTTATGAGTGAGTTCGGCAATCGGGTTAGTTTGGTCCATAAATTGAGAAAGTTGTGATGAACCAAAGAATTCTCTTATTGCAGAACTTACAGGACGAACGTTGATAAGACTCTTTGGATTTACGTCTTTAGGGTCTTGCGTGCTCATACGCTCTTTAATAACTCTTTCAAGTCTTGCAATACCAATACGGAATTGGTTTTGTAATAATTCGCCAACACTTCTAACTCTACGATTACCAAGGTGGTCGATATTATCAATACTGCCGATACCATAGTTAAGGTCGCTATTTATAGAAACCGATGCAACGATATCGTCAACCGTAATATGTTTTTGGTTTAATTTTTCGATTAACGGTTTAACCGTTTTCTTTTGTTCAGAAGTTAATTTAGAAGGAACGTTTCCACTTTCTAAAATAGCGTAAAATTCCTTGCACGCTTCTACGAATTTTCTTCTGATTTCTCTTCTTATTTCTTCGTTCTTTTTATCTTCAGGCTTTTCTTCTGCAAGCCTTTCAGCCGAAAGTTCTTCAAAATAATAAAGGTCGTTAATTGCCGTTTTCATATTTTCGGCAACGTCTTCAACGGCAAGAGTCTTAGTCATCTCGTAAATTTCTTTAGAGAATTTAAGGTTTGGATAGTAAACGCTATCTAATAAACCAAAAGATTTTGCCCTTGCGCCAGTAACTGCTTTAAAACTTACGGTGTTGTTTGCAATTATTTTATGAACTTCGCCGTTTTCAGTTTTAACGTTTACTGCGTTGATGCCACTGTTTTGAATAGATAAAGCGTCTTCCTTAGAAATAACGCTACCTTTAGTTACTAAAATTTCACCGTCTTCATTAACTACGTCTTCAGCAGAAACGCAACCTGCAATACGATTAGCTAAGCATAAACGCTTGTTGTATTTATATCTACCAACTTTTGCTAAATCGTATCTTCTAGAATCAAAGAAAGTGTTTTTAAGGTGTTGTTTAACCGCTTCTTCAGTTGGAAGTTCGCCCGGTCTTAACCTTCTATACAACTCGAATAATCCTTCTGCTTCAGATTTAGCGATATCCTTTTCTAAAGTAGCGTTAACGAGTGGGTTATCACCGAATACTTCTTTAAAGTTTTCGTCTTTACCGAAACCCAATGCGCGAAGTAAGGTAGTAGCGGCAATTTTACGCGTTTTATCAACGTGTACCCATAAAACACCTTGAGAATCTTGCTCAAACTCAAGCCAAGCACCACGGTTTGGCATAATAGTAGTATTGTAAAGTTTCTTACCAGACTTATCTTGTTCGTAAACGTTATACACGCCTGGTGAACGCACGAGTTGTGATACTACTACGCGCTCTGCACCGTTAATAATGAAAGAACCGCTATCAGTCATTTTAGGAAGGTCGCCCATAAACACGTCTTGATCGATAATTTCGCCAGTTACTTTGTTCACAAGCCTTACCTTAACTTCAAGTGGAACTGCGTAGGTAGATTCTTTTTCCCTACACTCTTTTTCAGTGTACTTAGGCTTACCGTTTAAGTTATGGTCAAGGAAATATAACTCGTAGTGGTCCCCAAAATCGGTTATGGGAGAAAAATCTTCTAAAACTTCTTCGATGCCTTCTTCAATAAAGGCTTCATAAGAGTCTTTCTGAACTTCAACAAGATAAGGGATAGGTTGAGTCTCTTTAATACTTGCAAAAGTCTTTCTTTCCACGTTACCGCATTTTACCGTTTGTAAATTTCGCATTATTTACACTCCTTTATAAAAATTGAAAAACAACTTGATTATTTTTTTCGTTTGCTGTATAATTAGCACGTGCAGTTTGACTGCAATAAGATGCTAACGGCTATAAATATAATTTATAAGCCCAAATTTTTAGCCCGTTTTTTTCAAAAAAGGCGCAAAAAGGTCCTATTATTACATTTTAGCATTTTACTATTATATAGCAGTAAAAAAAATAAGTCAACGATTTAAAGGCAAAACTTTTAAATTTTTAGCAATTATTTTTTTATATATTAGGAGTTTTTATGAGAATCGACAAATTTTTGAAAGTTTCGCGAATTCTTAAAAGAAGAAGTTTAGGAAAAGAAGCGTGCGATAGTTCTAGAGTTATAGTAAACGGCAAACCGGCAAAACCCTCTTTTAGGCTATCCGTTGGCGACGTAGTTGAAATTCACTTTGGCTTAGGTGTTTTAAAATTCAAAGTAGCAATTTTAAAAGAAACAGTAAAAAAAGAAGAAGCGCAAACGCTTTATGAAATTATAGAAGGTTAGTATGGAAAAAGTAAAAGTTACCGCAGTCATAGCCTCAGCGGGTAAAGGTAGCCGTTCAGGTCTTAAAGAAAATAAAATTTTTTACGATTTAGACGGCGAGCCCGTAATATTAAAAACCGTTAAAATTTTCGATGAGTCGCCTAAAATTGATGAAATAGTAATCGTTCACAGCGATGGCGAAAAACAAAAAATTGAAGAGATATTATCATCTAAAATTAATAAGCCGTTAAGATACGTCGTAGGTGGAAATACTAGGTTTTTATCGGTAAAAAACGCACTTCAAACGATAGATTCCGGAGCAGTTATTATACACGACGGCGCGCGCCCGTATTTATATAAAGATACGCTAAATAGGTGCATTAAAAGCGTTTTAGTTAACGGAAGTGGCGTAGTTGCTTCCCCTCCTACCGACACCGTTATAAAAACCGATAATAAAGGCAACGTAATTGAGTCGACAAGAAGGAATACTTGGCTTGCAAAAACTCCACAAGCGTTTATGGTTAAAGATTTAAAACGCGCTTACGAATTAGCGGGCGACGGCGAAGGGTTTACAGACGACGCCGGAGTTTATTGCGCTTTTATTGGGAAATGTAAACTCGTAGAAGATAATAGTGAAAATAAAAAACTTACCTATCCCAAAGATTTTTCTTCTAATAACTTCCCTACTTCCGTCGGCGTTGGTTACGATTTACATAAACTTGGCGAAAATAGAAAACTTATTTTAGGTGGCGTTGAAATCCCCCACGATAAAGGGCTTATAGGCCATAGCGATGCAGACGTTTTAACTCACGCTATTATGGACGCGCTTTTATCTAGCGCTAATCTTCGCGATATAGGTTATCATTTTAGTGATAAAGACGCTAAATATAAAGATATTTCAAGTATGGTTTTACTCGAAAAAGTAATGAAAATGCTAAACGCTAAAGGCGTAAAACCACTATACGTTTCGGCAGTTATTATGGCGGAAAAGCCTAAACTAATGAATTATATTCCTATAATTACTGAAAATTTAGCAAAGGCGTTAAACTTGCCTAAAGAAAAGGTGGGAATAACGGCAACTACTCTAGAGGGAATAGGAATAGTAGGCAGAGAAGAAGGCATAGCGAGTCAAGCCTACGTTTTATGTAAAAGATAAAGGAAATTTATGAAAAAATCAGTTAGTAAATACGCGTGTACCGAATGTGGCGCAGTTAGTCCGTCTTGGCTTGGTAAATGCCCTATTTGTGGTAAATTTGGAACGCTCGTTGAAGAAGTGGAAGAAGTTATAAAAGATAGTAAAAATTCTCTCCCTACTTTCTCGGCACCAAAGTCGTTAAAAGATATTAAAAAGGAGCATATAGAACGATTTTCTTCGGGAATTAAGGAACTTGACACTGTTTTGGGCGGTGGCATAGTCCCCTACTCTATCGTTTTGATAGGCGGGGACCCCGGAATTGGAAAATCGACAATATTGACGCAAGTTTCTTTAGCCGTTTCTAAAACTAAAAAGGTATTATACGTTTCGGCTGAAGAGAGTTTATCTCAAGTGAAAATGCGCTGTGATAGACTAGGCGTTGATAGTGATAATTTTGACGTTTTAAACGAGTGCTGTATCGAAAATATAGAAAAGTGCATCGATAATTACGATTTTATAGTAATAGACTCTATTCAAACGGTGTATTTAAGTTCTCTTACGGGTTCGGCAGGCTCCGTCGGTCAAGTGAAAGAGTGCGCATCTAAACTTATGCGCATAGCAAAAACCAACCGTAAAACGATATTTATAGTAGGCCACGTTACTAAAGAAGGTAGCATAGCAGGTCCAAAAGTATTAGAGCATATTATGGATACGGTTTTGTATTTTGAAGGTGAGCCTACTGAGAATTTAAAAATTTTACGCGCCGTTAAAAATCGTTTCGGCTCGGCTGAAGAAGTCGGTGTATTTGAAATGACGAGTAATGGAATTAAGGAATTAATAGACTATAACGGGGTTTTCTTAAGCGATACGCGTGGCGAGTCTTCGGGAAGTATTGCAACGCCATCGATTAGTGGGAATAGGTGTATGCCCGTTGAAATTCAAAGTTTAGTTACTAAAACGGTATTTGGTATGCCGAGAAGAATGCCACTTGGAATCGACTATAACCGTATGGTTTTAATACTTGCAGTTTTAGAGCGTAAAGCGTATATCCCCTTTTATAATCAAGACGTGTATTTAAACGCAATGGGTGGTATTAAACTTACAGAGCCCGCCGTTGACCTTGCCATTGCCCTTTCGCTTGCGAGCGCAAATAAAAATATGCCTATTGATAAAACGCTTACGGCGTTTGGCGAAGTTGGGTTAACGGGCGAAGTTAGGGCGGTATCTTTTGCAGAAAAACGCGTGTCTGACGCGATTAAATTTGGTTTTAAGAAAATTATAATTCCAAAACGCAACTTTGAAAGCGTTAAAAAATACGGCGATAAAATTGAAATTATCCCCGTATCTTACCTATCGCAAGCAATAAAAAATTTATTTAGTAACGACCAAAATTAAACGAAAAGCCATCGTAACTTAACCCGCGATGGCTTTTGATTTATTAATTTAAAAAACGATAAATAACATAATTATAGTCGCTATAGCAGATAGTGTTGCAATACAAGCAAAAACTATAGTAATTGGTTTTAACTTCGACTTTCGCAATACTGTTTTAATTAGGGCTAATATAGGAAGAAAAGAAACGTAAATAGCACCCCCACTTGGCACTACAACCATAAATACCCCAACAATTACGAGCCCTAGATTAGGCTCTGAAGTCAGCATTATATTAGACCCCCAAATAACTAGTGAAGCAAGAATTATACAAGCTATAGAATAGAAAATTATAAGCCAATTAGAAAAACTACTTTTAATAATGTAATTGCATTTTTTATAGTTAACAAAAAGTAAAAAACCTATAAGAACTACAACAATAAACAAACCTATAAATTTTTCAAAGATTACATTTTGTTTGGAAGCTAAAAAGTTAAACATCATTATCTCCTAAAACTTGTTTGGCTGCAGTTAAACTATCTTCATAAGAAAATCCTTTAGAGAGTAAATATTTATAACATTTTTGCAAGGTTTTTAAGTCTTTTTCTTTATTTTTAACGTACTTTTCGGCAATTTTTAGCGCAGTTTCATATTCGCTTTCAATACCGTTTAACGCTTCTTCGCTATCTATATCTTTAACGCCCTTTTTCTTAAGTTCTAATTTAAGGAGCCTTTTCCCCTTAACGCCTTTATAGGTTGAAATATAGCGCTCGGCATAGTTTTTGTCGTCAGCAAAACCGTATGAGCGAAGTTTAATTAAAACACCGTCAACAATCTCTTTTAAATAGCCTTTTTTAATTAATTTATCGGCTATTTCCTTTTCGGTTTTTACGCTTTTAGAGATTATGTTGAGTGCGCTATCAAAACACGCTTGCGCTTCGCTATTTTTTTGAATTTCTATAAGTTCCGACTCTTCAATTTCACTGCCTATTTTTAACCTATATTTCATTACGGTTAAAAGGTCAAGTCCACAGTAATAAGAACCGTTCAAATAAACGCTTACCCTTTTTCCGTTTTTAAGTTGTGGCTTTAAGTCGGTTATAGTTTTCATTTTTTAAATATTTCAAACCTATTATCTAAAATTTCAATAGACGCCTTACCTGAAGACAAATCAAGTAGCGCGTTTTTTATAGTATTAGTTTCCTCAATAGGAACGGCAAACGTTATGGACACGCCGTCGCCCAAAAATTCCGTTTCTAAAAGGTTGTTAGTTATAGCGTTAAAATACTTCAGTATTTTAGGATATAGCGAAAACGATACTCCAAGTCTAATAATTTGAGAGTTTACGTATTCGACTATTCCCGCATTATTCAAGCCTTCACACACGCTTTCGCTATACGCTCTAACAAGCCCACCTGCGCCGAGTTTTACGCCACCGAAATATCTCGTAACAACAACCGCTACCTTATATAGTTTACGGTTTTTTAACACTTCAAGCATAGGCATACCTGCAGTGCCTTGTGGTTCGCCGTCGTCGGAAAATTTAATATAAAACCCGCCTTCGTCGGCAATATACGCGTAGCAATTATGCGTAGCGTCAGAATACTTACTTTTTACGCTAGAAACAAAACTTTTGGCTTCGTCTTCCCCGTTTACCGGAGCAACCGAGCAAATAAAACGAGATTTTTGTATTACTATCTCGGCAGTTGCAGGTTTTTTAACGCTTAAATAACTATCTTTCATCGTTATTTTAAAACTACCCTAAAATGTACTTTTTTGCCTTTGTGTAAAATAAATTCGCCATTACTTAAGTATTTTTCAATAGAAATATCGTTAACTGAAACTTTATCGTCGTTAATAGAAACGCCACCACCTTCGATTAAACGCCTTGCTTCGCCCCTTGACTTACATAAACCTAAAGCAACTAAAACGTCAATAACCGTTTGAGTATCTTTAGCAATTTCTTTTGTAGGCATATTTTCATTATCGCCACCAAAAGCCGCTTTCGCTTGTTTTTCAGCAAGTAACGCTTCTTCTTCGCCGTGAACGAGTTTAGTAAGTTCAAACGCTAAAATTTCTTTTGCTTTGTTAAGTTGTTCGCCTTGCCAATCAGACATTTTATCAATTTCTTCAAGTGGAATAAACGTGAGCATTTTAATGCACTTTAAAACGTCTGCATCGTTAACGTTACGCCAATATTGATAGAATTCAAACGGAGAAGTCTTATTAGGGTCAAGCCATACTGCGCCTTTAGCAGTTTTACCCATCTTTTTACCTTCTGAGTTCATAAGTAAAGTAATAGTCATAGCGTACGCGTCTTTAGAAAGTTTTTTACGGATAAGTTCCGTACCACCGAGCATATTCGACCATTGGTCGTCACCACCAAATTGCATATTGCAACCGTATTTTTTAAATAAATAATAAAAGTCGTAAGACTGCATTATCATATAGTTAAATTCAAGGAAAGAAAGACCCTTTTCCATACGTTGTTTATAACATTCTGCACGGAGCATATTATTAACCGAGAAGCAAGCGCCTACTTCCCTTAAAACTTCAACGTAGTTAAGGTCTAAAAGCCAATCGGCGTTGTTTACGCAAATTGCAGGGTTTTCGCCCTCAAAACGAATAAAGCGAGCCATTTGCTTTTTAAAACATTCGATATTATGTTCGATAGTTTCCTTAGTCATCATTTGGCGCATATCCGTTCTACCTGA
Source organism: Christensenellaceae bacterium (assembly GCA_045603725.1). Classification (GTDB taxonomy): domain Bacteria; phylum Bacillota; class Clostridia; order Christensenellales; family Borkfalkiaceae; genus HGM11412. The sequence continues at coordinate 7,171 of JAZUMP010000010.1, read as the reverse complement.
CGGGTCGCCAATCATACCCGTTCCACCACCTAATAAAACTACGGGTTGGTTGCCTGCAAGTTGAAGCCTACGCATTAAGCAAAGCGCCATAAAATGCCCAACGTGAAGTGAATCGGCAGTTGGGTCGAAACCAATATAGAATTTAGCCTTACCGTTATTAATAAGTTCTTTAATTTCTTCTTTATCGGTAACTTGAGCAATTAATCCCCTTTTCTCAAGTTCTTCAAAAATTTTCATAATATCTCTCCTTAATTTAAATATTAAAAATTTGCAATAAAAAATGCTCTCTTATTAGAGAGCAAAAACGCGGTACCATCTCTTTTTAGGCATTTTTCACAAAACACCCCTTAGAAAGTGTTAAATAACACTTAAGCGCAATATCGGGCGCACCCGTCATATCCTACTACTATTTCAGACAGCCACTCCAAAGTGTATTCACGCAAAAAATTTAATGGTTTTACACCAACCAACCACTCTCTAAATAAATAAGGTGCGCTACTCTCTTTTTCATCGCGTTATAATTTTAAGTTGAATTAAGTTTAACACCGTAATTATTTTTTGTCAACTAAATTATATCAAACTAAAATTTTTAAGATAAATAACTTGCAAAATTAAAAAGGTTTTGTTATACTTATAAAAGATTTTATTAAAAACAAATTTTTTGGAGGAATTTTTATGCAATATTCACACGAAGTTATGAATATGGTTTGCGTTGCTAAAGGTCCTAAACACGGTCCTGCTCCAATTCCAGAAGAAGGCAAATGGGTTCAATCTAAAGAAATTAAAGATATTTCCGGCCTTACTCACGGTATTGGTTGGTGCGCTCCTCAACAAGGCGCTTGCAAACTTACACTTAACGTTAAAAACGGTATTATCGAAGAAGCACTCGTAGAAACAATCGGTTGTTCTGGTATGACTCACTCTGCTGCTATGGCTTCAGAAATACTCCCTGGTAAAACTATTTTAGAAGCGTTAAATACCGACCTTGTTTGCGATGCTATTAATACTGCTATGCGCGAACTCTTCTTACAAATCGTTTACGGCCGTACTCAATCTGCTTATTCTGATGACGGTCTCGTTATCGGTGCAGGTCTTGAAGACTTAGGTAAAGGTTTACGTTCACAAGTTGGTACTATGTACGGAACTCAAGCAAAAGGTACAAGGTACCTTGAAATGGCTGAAGGTTACGTTACTAGAATGGCTCTTGATGAAGATATGCAAGTTATCGGCTACGAATTCGTTTCTCTCGGCAAGATGACTGACTTTATCAAAAAAGGTATGGACCCTAACGAAGCATACCAAAAAGCAATGGGTAAATACGGTAGATTTGACGAAGCGTTCAAATATATCGACCCACGTAAGGAATAAGGAGGTACAAGGTTATGGCATTATTTGAAGGTTATGATAGAAGAATAGAAAAAATAACTTCTGTACTTAAAGAATACGGCATTAATTCCGTTGAAGAATGTAAAGAAATTTGTTTAGCAAAAGGCGTTGATTGTGACGATATCGTAAGGTCAACTCAACCTATTTGCTTTGAAAACGCAGTTTGGGCTTACACCGTTGGCGCTGCTATTGCTATCAAAGAAGGTTGCACTAAGGCTTCTGAAGCCGCTAAGAAAATCGGCATTGGTCTTCAAGCGTTCTGTATTCCTGGCTCGGTTGCTGAAAACCGTCAAGTTGGTCTTGGTCACGGCAATTTAGCGTCAATGCTTCTTAGCGATGAAACTGAATGTTTCTGTTTCCTTGCCGGCCACGAATCTTTTGCTGCTGCTGAAGGCGCTATTAAAATTGCTCTTAACGCTAATAGCGTTAGAGGTAAAGATTTAAGAGTTATTTTAAACGGTCTTGGTAAAGACGCTGCTATGATTATTTCTAGAATCAACGGCTTCACTTACGTTGAAACTGAATTCGACCCATATACTGAAACTGTTAAAGTAGTTTACGAAAAAGCATACTCTAACGGTCCAAGAGCAAAAGTTAAATGCTACGGTGCTGATAACGTTCCAGAAGGCGTTGCAATTATGAAACTTGAAAACGTAGGCGTTTCTATCACTGGTAACTCTACTAACCCAACTCGTTTCCAACACCCTGTTGCAGGCACTTACAAAAAATGGTGTAACGAAAACGGCGTTAAATACTTCTCAGTTGCTTCTGGTGGCGGTACAGGTCGTACTCTTCACCCAGATAACATGGCTGCAGGTCCTGCATCTTACGGTATGACTGATACTATGGGCCGTATGCACGGTGACGCTCAATTCGCAGGTTCTTCTTCAGTTCCTGCTCACGTTGAAATGATGGGCCTCATTGGCGCTGGTAACAACCCAATGGTTGGTATGACAGTTGCTGTTGCAGTTGCTATTGAAAAAGCAATGAAAGCATAATTAAAAATTAAAAAAATAAAAACACGTTGCCGTTTGGTAGCGTGTTTTTTAATGCAAATGGTATAAAGTAAATATTTATTGACTTTTAATATAAAATTTAATATACTTAAAATATATTTTAAGTGATAAAAGGGTAGTTAAAATGACAGTATACGCATGGTTTTATTTATTTTTATAATTTTAGGTCTACTTGGTAGAATATTTTCACCAGACGAAGAATTTTTTGCGATTAACCTTTATAATATAGTATGTAACGTATTTAAACTAATTTGTTTTATAATATTCTTGTTTATCGTAAATGCGCATATAACGTGGATGCTTCAAGTAATGCTTGTAATAACGGCATTAGGCTTAGTTTTAAACTTGATTGCCAAAGCGCCATTTGTTGGTGTATTCAATATTGCAGTAATTATTTTTTACGTGCTTGTGTTGTTCTTTTAATTTTTATACAATAAAACACTTAAAATTTACCGCAAAAACAAAAAGAGTTCGGATTTACCGAACTCAATTCCAATATATTTAAATTAATTTTTCGTCTAAACTTTTAGGTTTTCATCATCAACGTGGAGATATTTATTACGTAGCTGTAGCATTAAAAATAATTCTTCTTTATTTTATAAATAATTATAGCCACCGCTCCTATTAAACCTAAACTTCCTATAATAATAAGATATATGTATCTCGTAGAGTCCCCACTTTGAGTAACAAAATAATCTCCATCTTTTTCCTTTAATCTAACAGTTTTACCATTTATTATGCATGCACTGATATTTACTTCTGTTAGTTCTCCGTTAGCTATTGTATTACCAGGCTGTGTGTAGACAACATCATCAAACCTTATTGTATAAGTGCTGTTTGCAGGAACGATAAAATCATACGTTTTTAATCTTTCATCTATAACATATTCAGTATATACACCATGTCCAAACAAGTTTATTTCTAAATAATCTACTTTTACATCTTCGTTTGTCCGATTTTTGATTTCACCGGTTATTGTGTATGAGGAATAACCCGAAATTGTTACTTCTTGTGAAATGTATATTGGCAAATCATATTCTTGCTTGACTTCACGCGCGGATTCTATTCCTAGGTACAGCAAAACGGATATTGCAAGACAAAATATCAAACCAATAGTTGACCAAGAAGTTTCATTATATCTACTCATAAAGATTTTATCTCCTTAAATTTCTTGAAATACGCAAATAACACTTATGTAATGCAAACATAAGCTTATATAAACCATACTTGCTAATTATTTTTAAAATAAGTTTTTCTGCATCAAAGGTTCATATTGGTCGCCTTTGAACCTCATTCTAATAGGAATAAACAAGAAGAAACAGGTAAAATTCAAAATATCATCGTGCTTCCTCACTTTATAACTGTATTGCATTTAAGACAGCGATGTGTTAGTGTTGAATAATAAAATTTTAGAGCCAAATTCTTTACCCCAAATCTGATATTTTAGACTTTTTATCTATCCATCGCTTATAATAAGTAATAGCAGAACTACGCGTTAACCCATAGCGATTAACGCATTCCTTAGCATCTTTTCTTATAATCAGCTGATATTGTTTTGACTTTGAGGTGGAGTCATCGAAAAAAGGTTGATAAATTATTTCTATATCATATCCTGAATAATTAATTTTTTCAATATTCATAAATATTCCTCGATTTATATAACCTACAATAAATTAAAAAAAGTGCGACTACTAAAGTAATCGCACAAAAAACACAAACTCCAGTAGTCGCCAAACTATAACGATATGAAAAACACATTGTGCCCACACCGAAGGAATTTGCTTTTTATCAAATTCAAATTGTGAGCATAAAAAAGGGTAGAATATACCCTAAATATGTGCTTTTCAAAATTTAAGTTGTTATAGTTTGGCAAACTCATTATAGCACTTTTTTATGGCTTTGTAAATTAGTTTATTAATTTTATATTAAAACTATTAAATTTATATTAAATTTAGCTTACAAATCAACAATAACGCGTTATAATGTGTTTATCATTATCAAAAATGATGTGGTCAAAGATAAATAATTTTTTAAAAATAGCTTAAAAATCTAACTATTTTTAATAAATTTGTTATCAATTATTTTTATAAATTTATTTATACGTTGAAATAATGGGCTTAATCGGCGCTGGTAACAACCTAATGGTTGGTATGACGGTTGCCGTTGCAGTTGCTACCCTTAAAGGTATGAAATAATTTTTAAAAAATTATATGGCACGATTTCGTGCCATATTTTTTTGTATTTTAAAAGCGTAGCATTCGCTACGCTTTTACTGTACCTTTTAATTTTCTTTATGCTCTTTTATCCAATTAAGCAATTCTTCATATTTCATATCCCCGTCCGCAAGAGATAGACCTATTTTAACTAATTCTTCATCGGTATACTTTAAATTTATTCCGTTGATAGCAAGAAAAGATAGCATAACCAATAAACCAATTCGCTTATTACCATCTATAAAAGCGTGGTTAGACACTAAATTATATCCAAGCCTTGCACCTTTTTCTTCTTTAGTAGGGTATAGTTCAACACCATCAAAAGTTTGATAAGCTGATTCAATAGCAGAGTCTAAAAGACCAAAATCTCTCACGCCAACACTACCACCACTTGATTCAATTACAAGTTGTTGTAATAATAAAACTTTCTCTTTATCAAACTTAATCATTGAGCAAGCTCCTTGAATGCTTTATTGTGCTCGGTTAATATCATTTTTGCAATTATTGTAAGCATTTCTATTTCAGAAGAAAATTTATTTTCATCAAATTTAGAAACAACGTATTGAGGTTTATTATTTTTTAATATTATAACATCTCCATTTTGTTCAACCTTTTTTACTACTTGTGAAAAGTTTTGATTTGCATCTGTTATAGAAACAAGATTTTTAGTGTTAGTAATCATAATTTTTACCTCCTATATATATTATACACAAAAATAGGATAAATTCAACCTATTTTGAAAACTTTTTATAATTTTTTTTATATAGCATTTAATCGGCGCTGGTAACAACCCAATGGTTGGTATGACGGTTGCCGTTGCAGTTGCTACCCTTAAAGGTATGAAAGCATAATATCTATATAAAACGAAAAGAGTGGTTTGAACACTCTTTTTTATTGTAAATATGGTTGTTTTACAACTCTTAAACTGTTCGTTTAAAATAAAAAAATTATATATACTTGTTTGACAATAAAATTTTAATATGCTATAACATATATACTTAGAAATAGATTAATATGATATTCGGAGGATTTTATGTCTTTTCAAACAAAAAGTGTAACTCGCAAATGGGAGATTAAAGACCATTATGACCTTATCGTTGTGGGTGCAGGCCCAGCCGGTATCGGCGCTGCCGTTTCTGCTGGACGACGTGGATTACGCGTTGCTCTTGTAGAAACTTTCGGTTTCCCAGGCGGTGTTGGAACGCAAAGTTGTTGCCCTATTTATTTTGGTTTTGGAGTTGAAGGAAAACAAGTAACGGCAGGTCTTTCTGATGAATTTGTTCGTAGAATGGATTCGCTCGGTGCAGCGTCATTTTATTTACAAAACCCGATAGAAATGCCGGAATATCGTCCAATCGGTGATAGAGCATTGACAAATTTAGTACTTTTTGACCCTGAAATTATGAAAGTTACTTATAACAAAATGTTACTAGAAGCAGGGGTTGACTGTTATTTTTACACACAATTATCCGACGTAATAACTGAAAACGGCCATATTCATTCGGTACTTCTCGCCGGTTTTGAAGGAACTTATCTTTTAGAAGCAGATAATTTTATTGACGCAACGGGAAATGCTCAACTTGCCTTCTTAGCCGACTGTAACTCTGTAAAAAAATGCTCGCAAGAATTTGGTTTACATAATTCCCTATTCTTTATTGTTGACGGTGTTACGCCGTTTGATATTGAAGAAGCAAAAAGAATTTACGGGGAAGCAAAACAAGCGGGAAAACTTCCCGAAATGGTTTGGAATCATTTTGGATTTTGCCATATGCTAAAACCTGGCGCGGTGCAACTTGCAGTTTGTTTTGAGATTGGCGACGGCGCAGATTCTCGCGAAATGACGGCAATGGACCAAAAAATGCGTGACAGAATGATGACGGTTCTTGAATTTTTCAAAAAAGAAATGCCAGGTTTTAAAAACTGTTATATTACTTCTACACCTGTTAAGGTTGGTGTTCGTACGAGTCGAAACATTGTAAGCGCGTGTGATTTTTCAAAGGAAATTTTAATGTCGGACGATTATTATCATCCAGTAGCATTATGCCGAAGAAGATACGGCGCACACACCAACAGCAAAAACAGTTTTGTTTCATCGTGGAGAAGCACTGCTACCGGAATTGGAGCAGTACCAATGGAATCATTAATTTCTGCTAAATTTGACAATTTACTTGCAGCAGGTAGATGTATTGGTACTGACCCGATGCTTATCGGCACTTTTAGAATGATGAATACTTGTATGACGATGGGTGAAGCCGCAGGTCTTATGGCGTACGTTGGCAAGGAAAAAGGAAAAACTGTTAACGCTGTTAAGTACGAGGAATTACTCCCTCTTTTAAAAGAAAATAATTTTATTTTAAAAGCATAACAAACTCTATAAAAAAATATATAATATTATTTTAAAAGCGTTGCGAAATTTGATGTGAACCCAAAAGTTTAGACAAAAAATTAAATTAAATATATTGGAATTGAGTTCGGTATTTAACTGGACTCATTTTCAATTTTAAAGATATTCTTTCATTGTTGTAATAGTTAATGTATTCGTGTAGTTTTTGTATG
>JAZUMP010000009.1:0-62806 GCA_045603725.1 Christensenellaceae bacterium | reverse complement strand
CATATTTTTCTCCTTGGTTATTGTTTTTGGACGAAACTATTTTACCATAGATTTATATGAACTGTCTTTCTTTTTATACTGTTGCACTTAATAGTATAATTCACCCATAAAATAAAAGAACGATAGAAATTTTCTATCGTTCTTCGTGTTTATTATAGGAATTCTTAGTCCTACTACCTCTTTAAATTTAAAACAACTAATATTTAAATATTACATTAATATGTGTTTAATAACATTCGTTTACTTAAAAATGTCCGATAAACTCGTGGCTCGTAAGTCTTGCTAATTCGCTACGAATTCACGATTGATATGCTATATTGAGTCACGCTCTCCCACACGTCGCCCCTATGCACCTCTGCTCCGTCGCATATGGCAAAATACATTTTATTATAGAGTCCTTTTATGTTATCTGAAAGGAAAAATCTGCGACCACCCGGTAAACTTGGATATTGAGGTACTGACATTGAGAAAGAGACACCCGAATGAGAGCCGTAAACAACAGCCTCCGTCACATTTTGGTACTCTTCCTTGTAATGCTCGTTAGGCACTCTCGTTGTGCGGTCAACGTTGGTGTAAAAGCTGTCAGTTAAACTTTTCAGAGGTGGCATCATAGCCATATACGACGCGGCAACTGTATAATCGTTCAACCACTCTACCCTTTGTTTAAGAGTTACACCGTTTTCATTTATCGTATACTCCTTGTAATGCTTCAGCGCCTCGGTTACAGAGTCGTTAGGATCAAATCCCTGTGACTCTACCGTAACGATTATTTCGTTAAATGGCGTTATGGCTTCAAGGCATTGCATATCGGTGCTTTTCCCATCAATTTTCATAGAAACGACTGTATATACTTCATCACCGTGATTGTATCCACCGATAAAATCCGCGCGTCCACTTATTTTTAATGCCATATCCCACTCAGCACCGTGAGGCGTTAAGGGGTATTCGTTTTCAAGATTATTATCAAGTCCGTATGCCATACTCAACCGCCACGTATCGCAGTTTCTGTCGGCATTTACGGAATGCACCAGATTATAATTTACGTAGCCGCTGTCGGTCGGGATATAAAATCTTAAACCACCTGTTGCATTTTCAAAATCAACTGAAGAATCATAAAGACAATACGGTCTTTTTTTCATTTTTTCTTTCTCGTTATAAACGTAGTCGTTAGACATAAGAAACTCCTCCTAGAGCGCTTCACCGACAGTACAGGACTTACGGGATGGCGTTTTGCTTTTTCTATTTTTTCAAAATATTTTTAATTATAAAAAATTGAAGGCGTTTTGGTAATGCGTTCAATAATAAAAGTAGTTTGTTCCTATTTATAGCATATACGAATTTAGGATTTTTCTTTTTAAGTATCTTAAGAGTTTTTAGCGCTATTTTTTCAGGCGAAATACTTTTTGCTTCTACGCTGTCTACTATTTTTTTAAACCTTTTTGCGTTGCAAGTATATATTTTAGTATTATCGCAAAATTTATCGAGTTCGCCTGTTGAAACGCTTATCATACTTGTTGCAACAGCTCCTGCGCGAATTACCGAAACCGATACGCCTAAAAGTTGCAATTCCATTTTTAAAGAGTAAGCGTATTTATCAAGTGCCGATTTACTAATTGCGTAAATACCCGTAAACGGCAATGGGTCAAGTGGCGCAAGTTCGCTTGTTGTTAAAATAATTTTACTTCCTTTATTTAAAAGTGGCAAAAAGGTCTTATTTACATAAAAAGCGCCGTATAGATTGATTTTAAAGATTTTATCAAAGTCTTTTTCATCAATTTCTACTAAAGAATTTAACATATAAACGCCTGCAAAATGAACTATTCCGTAAAGGCTGTCTGTTATAGATTTTACCTTTTGAAACGCATCGTTTACACTATCTAAATTAGTTAAATCTACTTCAATAGGAATAATATTATCTTCTTTAGTATTTACTTTTTTATCAAGAGCAAACACGGTAAACCCTTTACTTGCTAATTGCTTTACCGTTTTATACCCCATACCTCCGTATGCACCGGTTACTAATACGTATTTCATATAAGTTTTTTTCCGTCTTTAAACGCTTCTCCTACCCTTTCGCCTAAAACGTAATAACCGTGAGTATCACAATCATAACAAAGTGGTTTAAATTTGGTTAAATCAATTTTACCTTTAGCATCTAAAACACTTTCTTCTGCTAAAACGTTAACTACTTCACCAACTAAAATTTCACTTTCATTATCGTAACTTAATAGTTTACACTCTAAAGTTAAAGGCAGTTCTTCTATAATAGGAGCGTTAACAAATTCGCTTTTTACAGTATTCCAACCACATTTTTCTAATTTATTAGTCACTTTATTGCCCGAAACCACTCCAACGTAGTCTGCAGGAATAACGTTATTAACGTCTGCCATAGCAACGGTAAAAGCCTTAGTTTTTAAAAGGTTTTTTGTAGTTTTATGCGTTGCGCTAATACATATTGATACTTGCGCCGTATCGCAAACCATTCCCCAAGCCGCGTTCATAGCGTTTGGAGTTCCGTTTTCGTCGTAAGTACCTATTATTAAAACCGGCATAGGATAAACGTATGCTTTAGGATTTAAATTTCTTTTCATAATAATTCCCTTTATCTAAATTTTACAATAATAAATATTTTTACACTTATATCGTGCCGTTTTACATTGAAGACAAAATTCGTAGCAGAAACGACGCCTAAAATTAGCACACTAAATAAAGTGCCATTTTAAAGCACTAGAAACGAGTTAGGCTAGGCTCGCGAGAATTTTGGTTGTAATAGAACTTTTTGTTCATTGAAGACAAAATTCGTAGCAGAAACGACGCCTAACGAAGTTTATAGGGCTTTAAAAGATTCAGCATATCTTACCGCCTCCATAGCGTCTTTAGCATATTTATCTGCACCAATTTTATCGGCATATTCTTTAGTTAATACTGCTCCGCCGACTATGATTTTGCACCAAGGCGCTTTTTCGCGAAGTATTTTAATGGTTTCTTCCATTTGAGGAACAGTTGTCGTCATAAGAGCAGATAAACCCACTACTTGCGCATGCAATTCTATCGTTTTATTTACTATTTCTATAGGGGCAACGTCGCGCCCTAAATCGCACACGTTAAAGCCGTAATTTTCAAGTAAAAGTTTTACTATGTTTTTACCAATGTCGTGAATATCGCCTTTAACGGTAGCAAGTATAAAAGTTAAACCGTTTTCCGTTTTTTCGCTATTAACGTTTTCTTTTATACACTCAAACGCTGATTTTGATGCTTCGGCACTCATTAAAAGCGCTGGAAGATATATCGTTTTGTTCTCATAACCTACACCGACAACGTTAAGCGCGGGAATAATTTCGTTATTTACTATATCAAGTGGTTTAACGTTTTTTAAAAGTTCTTTAGTTATAGTTTTTGCTTCTTCTTTAAGCCCTTTAATAATAGCGTTTTGAAGCTTAGACGCTACTTCTTCTACTTTTACAGTTGGATTAACTTCATTAGCCGTTTGAGCCTTAGGTAAAGTATTTGTAAAATTAATATAACTTTCAAAATTTAAGTCCATACCATTAATTGCTTGGTAGGCGTAATATGCCTTTAACATTTCTAATGAATATGGATTCATAATAGCACAACTTAAGCCTTGATTTAACGCCATAGTAAAGAAATTAGCGTTTATAATATCTCTATTTGGAAGCCCGAACGATACGTTAGAAACTCCAAGCGAAGTATTTAAACCAAGTTTAGATAAAAGTTTTACCGCTTTAAGGGTTTCTATTCCTGCATTTTTATCTGCGCTTATAGTAAGCGCTAACGGGTCGAAAATTAAGTCTTTTTTATCAATGCCGAACTTTAGCGCTTGATTTAAAATTTTCTTTGCTATCTCTATCCTATCTTCTGCTTTTTCTGGAATACCGTTTTCATCAAGAGTTAAGCACACTACTACGCCACCGTACTTTTTAACAAGTGGGAAGACTGCGCTCATACTTTCTTCTTTACCATTTACGGAATTTATCATTGCCTTACCGTTATAACGGCGAAGCGCACTTTCCATTGCCAAAGGGTTAGAAGTATCAATCTCCAGTGGTAAATCTATTATTGCTTGAAGCTCTAAAACCACCTTAGTTAACGTTTTTGTTTCATCTATTTCAGGAAGCCCGACGTTAACGTCTAAAATATGCACGCCTTTTTCTTGCTCGCCTATACCTTCTTTTAAAATATAATCAATATCGTTATTTTTTAACGCCTCTTTAAACTTTTTCTTACCCGTAGGATTAATTCTTTCACCAATTAGTATAGGTTCGCTACCAAAATATACGGCGTGCGTATAAGAAGATACTACTGAATAATTCTTTTTTTCAATAGCGATTGGTTCAAATCCGTTTATTTTTTTACTAACGGCTTTTATATAACTAGGAGTAGTGCCACAGCACCCACCAACTATTCTTACGCCTTTTTTAATAAGCGATAAAACTTCTAAAGAAAATTCTTCTGGTTCTACGTCAAACACGGTTTTACCATCGATAACCCTAGGAAGCCCTGCGTTTGGCTTTAAGATAACAGGAAGTGAAGAATATTTAAGATATTTTTCAACGACAGGTGCAAGTTTTTTAGGCCCGTACGAACAGTTAACGCCGATAGCGTCAACTCCAAGTCCTTCAAGCATTGCTACCATCGCTTCGGGATTAGCCCCCGTCATAAGTAGCCCATCTTCCCCATATGCATTTGAAACGAAAACGGGTAAATCACTATTTTCCTTTACGGCTAAAACGGCTGCTTTAGTTTCGTAACTATCGTTCATCGTTTCTATTAACACTAAATCAACGCCGTACTTAACGCCTAACCTAACGGTTTTTGCAAATATTTCAACGGCACTTTCAAAATCAAGGTCGCCGTATGGTTTTAACATTCTTCCCAATGGTCCAATATCAAGGGCAATCCACTTTTCTTGAATAGAAGTTGACGAGTTTTTAGCGTTTTTAGCATTTTCTACTGCATTTTTTACTATATCATCAAGTTCGCTTTCGGAAAATTTCAAAATATTAGCGCCAAACGTATTAGTGCTTACAACGTTACTTCCCGCATCGTAATAATCTTTATGAATTTTGGTTATAATATCTTTATTTAAAATATTCCAGCGCTCAGGAAATTCGCCCGCCTTTAAACCTTGCGATTGTAAAAGCGTGCCCATACCGCCGTCAAGAACTATTAAATTTTGCTTGATATAATCTTTAATATCCATTTTTCCACCATTAGTTTAATTTTTGCTAACACCTATTATTGCCGTAACCGATTTAGACGGCGACATTAGTAAACTTTCGTTTAATGTTACGCCTATATTTTTAGATGCGCTAAGAACGCTTATAATATCTTTTTGCACTTCTAAAGGAAAATCACCATACCCTGGCGAAAAGCGTGGCTTTGTTAATTTATATTCTTTTTCTATTTCGCTATTAAACAAGTTGCATAAACTTTCAATACGCTCTGCACCTATTGCTTGAAAAACTACTGCTTTTACTTGCGATACGGCTGAATATCTTTGTATAAACCTATCAAGTCCAATTCCTATAGTTGCAGTAAATAAAATAATTTCTTTTGCGCCTTGTAAATTTTTTAATAAATCTTTAGAAGTAAGAGTTGTAAAACCTAAATTTAAAACTTCGCCTTCTGTTTTTATAGGAAACTTACAAAAACATACTTTATAAGATAGTTTATCATAAACTTCTTTTAAGCACTCATCAACAATTGCGCTAATTTCTGATATTTCTTCCTTTACACCTAAATAGCGTAAAATTTCTTTTTTATTAATTTTAGGAGCGGAATAGTTTTTAACGTAAACAATACTATTCATATCAGTTTAAAATACTTGAAAGGTTATTTAATATATTTTCGGCAACGTCAGGCTTATTCATAGAATAAACGTGAACGTTCTTTATTCCGTTTGCAAAAAGGTCTATAATTTGGTCGGTAGCATAAATAATACCTGCTTGCTTCATAGCCTCAGGCGAAGTGCCAAACTTATCTACTAAACTCTTGAAGCGTTGTGGAATAAAAGAGCCTGAAAGTTTAATAGCTCTTTCTAATTGATTAGCGTTAGTTATTGGCATAATGCCAGGCATAACGGGAACTGTTATTCCGGCTTCGCGAATTTTATATAAAAAATTGTATAATAAATTATTATCAAAAAACATTTGAGTGGTTAAAAAATCGCACCCCGCGTCCACTTTCTCTTTTAAAAACTTAATATCTTCATCTTGGTTTGCGCTTTCAGGGTGAATTTCTGGATAGCACGCACCACCAACGCAAAGGTCGGGAGCAATTTCTTTAATTTCTTTAATTAAATCTATCGCGTGCTTATAATGCCAACTATCTTTATTTGAATTTTGTAAATCGCTAGGAATATCACCACGAAGAGCCATAACGTTTTTAACGTTAGAATTTTTGATATCGCAAATCCTTTCTTTTACCGTTTCGCGAGTTGAAGATACGCAAGTTAAATGAGCAAGGGTTGGCACTCCGTGCTCTTGTAGTATGTTTTTTGCAATATCTAAAGTGTATTTACTTGTTCCACCACCCGCTCCATAAGTTACACTCATAAACGACGGCTTTAATTTTGCAATCTCTTCCGTTGCCTTTTTTACGCTATCATACGAACTTTGTGTTTTTGGTGGAAACACTTCAAACGATAAACTTAATTTTTCTTTTGTTAATAAATCTATTATTTTCATATAAAAACCTTTAATTATTTAATTAATGCTAGATATACACAACTTAAATTTTTAATATCTTATTAATTGCCTTAGATATTTTTTTTGCCATAAAGTAAAAACCTAAATCGTTAGGGTGTGTAAAGTCAACGGTACATAAATCGTAATCTTTTTTAAAAAAAGTCTTACCGTTTAATAAATAAACGTTATTATCTCCGTTTGCTTTCGCCTTTTTATAAGTTTCTTTTATTACTTTAAAACGCGATTTAGCATCGCCTTTCCATTTAAACCAATCTGGTTTAGAGATAAAAAGTATCGGTGTATCTTTATTAATTCCCCTATAAGTTTTATATACGTTATAATGAGTATTTTTTAAAAATTCGACATCTGGTGCATTATGGTCGTAATCACAAACGAATAAACTAACGTCTAATGAAGCGAGATATTTTATCATACTTTCTTCGCCTCTGCCATTACCGGAAAAGCCTAAATTTATATAATCAACGTTATTCCATTTAGAAATCATTGCAGGGTAACTATTGTCTGGCCTTGAAGCACATCCGCCTTGCGTTATGGAAGAGCCATAATATAAAATAGGTTTTACTTCCTTATAAGGAAGCCCTTTATCTAAGGTGCAACCTTTATCTATTAAAATATAAAGTTCGCTAACGTCGTTATAAAGTGGGAAATAGATAGTAAAATATCTTAATTTTTCATCACCTAAACTAGTGTGTGATTCATAGCCGTTTAGACTATCAACAGGTGGAACGAACGTTGCAACGTAATGGTTTTCACCATTTTCAAAATTTTCTATTAAGGTAAAACCGCAAACACCTGTTGCAGACATATGGCTAAAACAATTTTTATTTTCCCATTTTGCAACTATGCCAATAGTTTTACTATTAGTTGAAAATCTAACCCTTCCACCAGAAGTATTAGAATGAAGCCTTAAAACTCCCTCGCTAGTATTTGACGCAACTTCTTTTGGAAGCCTAACGAACTTGTCGTTTTCGTAAAAAACGCCGTATAGATCGGTTTTTGAATTGGGAATAGCATACGCGTCAAATTTATCTTCATAATTTTTAATAGTTTCTACTGCAAAATTTTTATCAATTTTAGAAATATCCATAACTCTCTCCAAATTATTTCTATTAATATAATTTTAGCATATTTTTTGTTTATTAACAAGCGATAAACACCCTAAAAAAATTTTGTTTAACACTAAATTAACGAATATTAAAATGTCATATTTATTTGTAATTCTTAAGAAGTTTTTCCACATAAAAAAGCCATAAATTTATAAAAATATTCCTACTGTAAAAATAAATTATCTATTGACAAATTATATTAAAAGAGTTATATTAGTAACATTAGTCTAGTGCAATATAAATAGGAGAAAAAAATGGATAAGAAATATTACTATTTCAACGATGAACAAAAGGAAATCGTATTCAATCGTTACGATATGCCTACCCCTTGGATGAACTACCTAACTAATGGAAAGATGTATACTATGATTTCGCACGCAGGCGGAAATCTTACTTGGTATAAATCTCCACTTATTTGGCGTATAGGAAGATATAACTTTTATAATCTTCCAACTGACGAGTGTGGTATGACGATTTATATAAAAGATAAAAAGACAGGAAAATATTGGACACCAAATCTTATACCTGTAAGAACGGAACTTGATTTTTGGGAGTCTGCTCACGGACTTGGTTATACCCGTTTTGTAGGCGAGAAAGACGGCTTAAAAGTAGAATTGAAGTGCTTTATGGCAAAGGAAAACGTACTCGTTTACTCTTTAGATTTATTATGTGATGACGATAGAGACGTAGAAGTTTTTGCTTGTCAAGAAATGGCAATGATGGAATATATAAAAGAAATATATGCTCAATGTTATTGTAAGCAAAGTCAAAATATACTCTACAACAAAGAAAACGATGCATTAGTATACGAGTACTTTACCGATATGCAGATGAGACCGGACGAAACGCCGTTCGTATTTTTCTGCGCGGATAGAAAACTTAATTCCTATGACGGAGATAGGCACAAATTTTTAGGAGCATACAGAAGTTTGAGAGAACCTATTGCAATTGAGCGTGGAACTTGCTCTAATAGCGAACTCCGTGGTGGAGAAGCAATGTTTGCAGGTCAAGTATGCTTAAAACTCAAAAAGGGAGAAAGTCAATCTCTTGCATTTTTCTTAGGAACTTTTGGTCAAAACGAGACTGTAGACAATATAGCAAAGATTGTTCGCCGTAAAAACTACGCTAAAGACACTTTTGAATATATCAAAAATTCTTGGGCTGAAAGATTATCTGCTTTTCAAGTTGAAGTGCCCGACAAGTCTTGCGAACGCATGGCAAATATTTGGAATCCTTTGCAAGCATACGTAAACTTTTTACTTTCTAGAAATATATCTTTCTACGCAACGGGTACAGGTCGTGGTATTGGCATGAGAGACTCATCACAAGATATTTTGGCAAATATCCCATACGATATTGAAGCATCTAAAGATATGCTGAGATTACTATTATCTCATCAATATCAATGTGGTAAAGTAAATAACACCATATTCCCTGTAGAAGGAAATGAGCCGGATACAACCATTAAGAGCGACAACCACTTGTGGTTTGTATATACTACATATAAGGTAGTTTGCGAAGATGGAAATCTTGACTTTTTAAATGAAGTTGTACCATATTACGATGGTGGCGAAGGTACGATATTACAGCATCTTGAAAAATCTATTGAGTTTACGGCTAACAACGTTGGCATCAATGGTATGCCACTTATGTTTGGCTCAGACTGGAACGATGCGTTAACTAACGTTTGTAAAAAAGGAAAGGGTGAGAGCGTATTCGTTTCACAAATGCTTGTTGCTGCTTGCAAAATAGTTATCGATATATATAAGCGTCTAGGTAAAGATTATAGTAAATATGAAGAAATTAAAAATGTTCAAACAAATATTCTCAACGAATTTGCTTGGAACGAAGATAGATATATTCGTGCGGTAAGCGACGAAGGTCTACTAATTGGTAATAGAAACGAACCTTGTGGTTCTTTGTGGATAAACTCTCAAAGTTGGGCAGTTCTTTCTGGTACTGCAAGTGAAGAAAGGGGAAATAAGATATTTGATGTTGTAATGAATACCCTTGACTGTGGCTTTGGTTTATTGAAGTTATATCCACCTTTACAAAGAAACTATCCGTCTAAAGAAAATGAGTTGACTTTTCAACAACCCGGCGTTGGAGAAAACGGTGGCGTATTTAGTCACGCAAACACTTGGGCTATTATAGCACTTTGTATGCTAGGTAGAAATGAGGACGCGTTTAAAATATATAAAGAACTTATTCCAGACAGCGTTGCAACTAAATTAGGTGTTGATAGATACTGCGCAGAGCCTTATATCTATGCGTCTAATATTAGGTCGCCACACGCAAACGATGGTGGGAAGGCAGGCGTATCGTGGCTAACAGGTACTGCATCTTGGATGATGATTGCTTTAACTGAATACATTTACGGTGTTAAACCAACTCTAGACGGTCTAGAAATTTCGCCTTGTATTACCAATAAGTGGAACAAGGTAAAAGTACAAAGACGCTTTAGGGGCTGTACTTATAATATTGAAATAGATAACTCGTCAAAGTGTGGTAACAAAGTTAATAAAATCTTTGTAGACGGAAAAGAAATAGAAGGCAACGTTGTCTTTAGCACAAATAAAACGGCAAACGTTCTCGTCGTAATGGGATAAGCCAATATCAAAGATATTATAATTTTAAGTGGCGTAGCGATAGGAATTATGCTACGCCATAACTATAATTGCCTAACGGCAAGTTTTAAAATATATTGAATTGCCTAAGCACTTTTGCTTGTCTATAATTATTAAAACTTAGGCTATGGAGCGATAAACTATGAAAAATACGTTTACGTTAAAAAAACAAATAACTGCAACTTCCATTGATTATGAAAACAAAATGCGCTTTGATACGCTTCTTAGCAGTTTTCAAGACACGGCAATATTTCACTCAAACGAGATGGGCGTTGGCTTCTACGATTTACTTAAAACTTCTAACGCTATATGGGTTTTAACTAAAATAAAACTCTACGCCCCTAAAATGCCCTTATTAACTGAAAACGTAGAGTTTTCAACTTATCCAACGGATATTTCGGCATTTAGGTTTATTAGGGAATTTACGGCTTCGGGCGATATGGGTGGAAACGCAGTAGCGCACTCAGAGTGGTGCTTGTTAGATGCTTCTAGCAAATCCTTAAGAAAGTCTGACTCTATCGTTTACCCTTTTGATATAGTTAGGCGCACGGATAACGTTGGGCTTAGTTTTGACAATATGCGTTACGATATAGGAACTTACTCGTATACTTATAAAGTTAAACTTACGGATATTGACTGCAACAGACACACTAATAACGTTGCTTACGCGCGTATGGCGCTTAACGCGTTTAATATTGAAGAATACGATAGTTATAACTTTACTACTTTTGAAATAAAGTTTATGGCGCAAAGTTATTTTGGTGACGAAATTGAAATTTATAAAAATAAATTAGATGAAAATAGAGTGTTTATATTAGGTAAAATTAATGATAAATCTATATTTTCAGTATTATTAAGTAAATAAGTAAAATATAAAGCCGAGATTGTAACAATCTCGGCTTTAATTAATTATTCAACTTCAAGATTTTCATAAAGAAACTTATCGTCGTTCAAGAACTCAATAACAGTCATACCAAACCCGTTTGCTAAACGTAATACGGTAGAAAAAGTTACGGTTTTACTCTTCCCACTCATAATCCATTGCATATGCCCGTGTTGAATACCTGAAAGTTGCTCTAAACGATATTGAGTCATTTTCCTTTCAACTAATAATTCATTTATTCTTTTTGCTACGGCATCATTTACAGTCATTATATTCTCCAAAAACAATAAGGAAGTTCTCTTACATAATTATTATATAGTTTTTAAATAAAAATATAAGATGTACTTAAAAAATGCGTAAGAGAACTTACGCATTTAATATTATTTGTTCGCTTAAATAAAGCACCTTTTTAAAGACTTAGAAACGAGTAAAACAAGGCTCGCAAGCGTTTTGGTTGAGATAGACCTTATTGGTCATCGAAGGCAAAACGCGTAGCAGTAAACGAAGTTTTACGAAGTTTATAAGGTTTTAAAATTAAACTAATTCAATGATAGCCACTTCAGCAGCATCACCGTGTCTTTCGCCTTTAAGGTATCTTCTAGTGTAACCGCCACCTTGACCAAGTTGTTCTTTTCTTTCAGCGTATTTTGGAGCGATTTCATTGAAAATCTTTTCGATAAGTGGGTGATTAATGCCTTTAGTTCTTGCTCTAAATTCAGCCTTTGATTCTTTCGCTTCTTTAGTGAATTGAATATCGTAAGTTAAGCTCATAATTTTTCTTCTTGCAGCTAACTTTTTAACACCGTCTTTAATAACTTTTTTAGTTACTTCTTTACCCTTAGAGTCTTTAGTAGTAACTGTTGTTTCAACAGTATCAGTATAAGTATTTACAGCAAGAGTGATGATTTTTTCTACGTAACTTCTTAAAGATTGAATATGACCTTCAGTTACTTCAATTCTTCCATACCATAAAAGGTTAGATGCTTGGTTTCTGAGTACGGCTTTTCTTTCTTTAGTTGTTAAACCCATTCTGCCTGGCATTTTTTATTCCTCCTGTTCCTTTAATTTAAGACCGTAACTATTAAGCTTTAAGATAACTTCGTCAAGCGATTTCTTACCTAAGTTTCTAACTTTAAGCATTTCGTCTTCAGTCTTCTTTGTTAAATCTTCAACCGTGTGTATACCTGCGCGCTTTAAGCAGTTGTAAGAACGAACTGATAAGTCCATTTCTTCAATGCTCATTTCCAAAATCTTTGGAAGTGGGTCAGTTGGTGGTGAAACTAATATTCCAAGACCAGTTACGATTTCTGAAAGATTAACAAAAATGTTAACGTGTTCATCAATAATTTTAGCAGCAAGTGAAATAATTTCTTTGCCTGAGAATGCGCCGTTTGTCCAAACCTCAAGAATAAGTCTATCTCTGTCGATATTTTGACCTACTCTAGCATTTTCTACGTTGTAACTTGCTTTAGTTACAGGAGTATATATGGAGTCAATAGCGATATAGCCTATCTCACCTGTTTTATTGTTTTCTGCACCTTTATAGCCTCTGCCTCTACCGATTGTTACTTCCATATCGATAACGCCATCGCTATCTACAGTACAAATATATTGTTCTGGATTAAGAATTTCTACTTCAGCATCGGCTTCAATGTCCCCAGCGGTTACAACGGCTGGACCTGCCTTTACAATTCTAAGAACTTTCTTATAATCCGGGTCTGTAATAGATGTCTTTATAGCAACGCTTTTTAAGTTAAGAGTCATTTCGATTACGTCTTCTTTAACGCCCTTAATCGTTGAAAATTCGTGCTTAACGTCAAGACTCGGTGCAAATTTGATACCTTGAATGGCAGCACCTGGAAGTGCAGACAATAAAGTTCTTCTTAAACAGTTACCGATTGTTACACCAAAACCTTTTTCAAGTGGTTCGACAACTATTTTACAATAACTTCTGTCTTCGTTTTCCTCTACCGAAATCTTAGGCATTTCTATTTCCATCATAGAAAATTTACCTCCTAATTTTATAATTTTGCAGTGCTTGTTATTCTAAAACACTGTTTTTTGTGCGCAAAAGCGCACAAAACAGAATATCTTATTTCGAATATAATTCGACAATCATTTGTTCTGCAATTTGAGAATCAATATCCTCTCTCTTCGGAAGAGCAATAACTTTACCTTCAAGTTTTTCTTGATTTAATTCAAGCCACTTTGGAACGTTTGTAGTCTTTTCAGTTTGCTTGAACGCTTCAAAATACTTGCTATCAGTTTTTGTTTCCTTAACTGCAATTACGTCACCAACTTTAATTTGATAAGAAGCAATATCTACGTTTTTACCGTTTACAGTGAAATGAGCGTGTGTTACAAGTTGACGTGCAGTTGAACGAGATGGAGCAAAGCCAAGTCTATAAACTACGTTGTCAAGACGTCTTTCTAAAAGTGAAAGCATGTTTTCACCTGTAATACCTTTCATTCTATCTGCAGTTTCAAAGTATTCTCTGAATTGTTTTTCAAGTACGCCGTAAATTCTTTTAGTTTTTTGTTTCTCACGAAGTTGTTGTCCGTATTCGGAAACTTTATGTCTACCTGCACCGTGTTGACCAGGAGCAACCGGTCTTTTTTCAAATGGGCAAGAAGTTTTATAACATTTATCGCCTTTTAAGAAAAGTTTGCAACCTTCTCTTCTACATAAACGACATTTAGCACCTGTATATTTAGCCATTTTCTATATCCTCCTATTATACTCTACGTCTCTTAGGTGGACGGCAACCATTGTGTGGGATAGGAGAAACGTCTTGAATAAGTGTTACTTCTACTCCGCATACGCCTAATGCTCTAATAGCTGATTCTCTTCCTTGACCAGGACCTTTTACGTAAACTTCAGCTACTCTAAGACCGTGTTCCATTGCAGCCTTAATTGCTACTTCTGCTGCTTGTTGTGCAGCAAATGGAGTGCTCTTTCTTGAACCTCTATATCCAAGACTACCTGCGCTTGAATGAGAAATTGTATTTCCGTTTAAATCAGTTACAGTTACAATTGTATTGTTGAAAGAAGATTGGATATGAACTTGACCTTTATCAACTTTCTTAAGCTCTTTACGCTTTTTACTTACTGTTTTTGCCATTTATCTTATCCTCCTTTCTTATTTACCTGCAGTCTTTTTCTTAGCGACTGTACGACGAGGACCCTTACGAGTTCTCGCATTTCTCTTTGAGCTTTGACCTCTAACAGGAAGACCTTTTCTATGTCTTACACCACGGAAACAACCGATTTCCATAAGTCTTTTAATGTTAAGGTTTACTTCTGAACGAAGTTCACCTTCAACTTTAATGTTATGGTCGATATATTCTCTTAATTTAGATACGTCTTCTTCTGTTAAATCCTTAACTCTTGTATCAGGATTAATACCTGTTGCTTTCAAAATTTTTACTGCTGTTGGTCTACCGATACCGTAAATATATGTGATACCGATTTCAACACGCTTATCTCTTGGTAAATCTACACCGGCAATACGAGCCATTTTTTAAACCTCCGATTATTTATAATAATTATTATTTTTATTGTTTTTTATTTTTGTTATAGGGTTTGTAAGAAGTAATTAACCTTGCTTTTGCTTATGGTTTTTATTCTTAGAACAAATAACCATAACTTTGCCTTCTCTTCTAATGACTCTGCACTTGTCGCACATAGGTTTTACTGATGGTCTTACTTTCATTTTTAATTCCTCCGATTAATTTTTAGTTATAAAAATCAGTTTTTACTGCGCCATACGATTCTGCCCTTAGTAAGGTCGTACGGACTCATTTCTATTTTGACGCTATCACCGGGAATAATTTTAATGTAATTCATTCTTAATTTACCCGATATATATGCCGTAATAACAAATCCATTTGAGAGCTTTACTTTAAACGTTGCGTTCGGCAAAGCTTCTACAATTACGCCTTCGGCTTCAATAACATCGTTTTTAGACACTTTATACCTCCATTTTATAGCTTTAAAATGTAAGTTAACTTACATATCGTTCACGCGCCCGCTTCATCCTTAAGGCTCAAAGTTTACGCTTTACCATCAGCGTAGGCGCGTTTTATTCGCATCAAAGCGTGAGTATTTCTACCCCGTTGTCGGTAATCACGATAGAATTTTCATAGTGGGCAGACGGCAAACCGTCTAACGTTACGCATTTCCACCCGTCAATTTCCACTTCGTATCTACCCATATTTATCATAGGTTCAACGGCAAGCGTCATATTGCGTTTTAACCTTACGCCTGTTCCCTTTCTACCGTAGTTTGGAACTTGCGGGTCTTCGTGGAGATGTTTTCCCACCCCATGTCCTACCATATCACGGACTACCGAAAATCCATTGGCTTCGGCGTGCTGTTGTATCTGAGCGCCGATGTCCCCAAGTGGACTTCCTATGCAAATGCCTTCAATACCCTTGAAGAAACACTCTTTGGTAACGTCAATTAGTTTTTTCTTCTCTGGGGCGATTTTCCCGACGTATAAACTTCTTGCAGCATCGCCGTGAAAGCCGTTTTTATACGCTCCCACGTCAACGGATACAATTTCGCCTTCCTTTATTATTCGGTTTGACGGAAATCCGTGAACAACTTGTTCGTCAATCGAAATGCAAGTTGCCGCTGGAAACCCACCGTAACCTAGAAAAGACGGTTTCGCTCCACAAGAAACTATATAGTCGTGTATAATCTTATTAAGCGCACTTGTAGTCATGCCGGCTTCAATCTTCTCTTCAGCGAGAAGCAAAGCATCGCGCACGACTTTACAAGGTTCACGCATTAAATCAATTTCACTATCAGTTTTAACTATTATCATTTTAACCTAAAACTTCTACGATAGCGTTTAATACTTCGTCAACAGACTTATCGCCGTCAACTGTTACAAGTTTACCTGCTTTTTTGTAGTATTCAATTAGCGGTGCAGTTTGCTTTTCGTAAACGGCAAGCCTTGATTTTACAGTTTCTTCGTTATCGTCTGGGCGTTGAATTAACTCACCGCCACAGTGAGAACAAACCGTACTACCGTTAAGCATAGTAACGTGATAGGATTCACCACATTTCCCGCATATTCTTCTACCTGTAATTCTATTAAGCAACTTGTCAAGATTAACGTTAATATCGATAACCTTTTCAACGTTTGAGAATTTATCAAGTTCTTCTGCTTGGAAAGTGTTTCTTGGGAATCCGTCGAGTAAATAGCCGTTTTCGGCATCTTTTTCTTGAAGCCTTTGTTTAACTATTTCTACAGTAACTTCATCGGGAACGAGTTCGCCTTTATCTATATAAGATTTAGCAACCACCCCGATTGGAGTTGCATTTTTGATGTTTGCACGGAAAATATCACCTGTGGAAATATGTGGTATTTCGTATTTTTCTGCAAGGCGCTTAGCTTGAGTACCTTTTCCTGCTCCTGGAGCACCAAGTAATATTATTTTCATCTTATTTCAAAAATCCTTTGTAGTTTTTCATCATAATTTGCGATTCAAGTGCAGTGTTGAATTCAATAGCAACTGAAACTACGATGAGCATACCGGTTGCAGTGAACGCGCCGTAACTTGAAGCGTCGATAGCCTTAAACACAATAGATGGAACAAGGGCAACTAACGCTAAGAATATTGCGCCGAAAAGTGTAATTCTTCCGCTAATCTTTTTAAGATAAGCAGCAGTTGGTTTACCTGGTCTTATACCCATTATAAATCCACCGTTTTGTTGAATACTCTTTGAAATATCGTCCGGATTAAATTGAATCGACGTATAAAAATAAGCAAAGAATATTATAAACAAGGAAAGAACAACCATGTATACCCATGAACTTGCACCCATCCATGTTCTCCACCAAATACCAAAACCACTATCAATCCAACCAAATAAAGTCATGATAAGTTCTGGGAAACTTAAAATAGAGAAAGCAAAGATAAGTGGAAGTACGCCGTTACTGTTAACCTTAATAGGAATAACGGTTGATTGACCACCGTACATTTTTTGTCCTCTAACTTGCTTAGCATATTGAACAGGAATTTTTCTTTCAGCAAGATCAACGGTTATAATGCAAACGAACACGATAATAATTGCTACGAGCATAATTACAAGTTTCCAGAAATTTGTAAGTTCATCGTGAGATGAATCTGCTGCACCAATTTGCTCAATCATTTGTATTATTGATTGACCTGCAGTTGCGATAATACCTGCAAATATAAGCAATGAAATACCGTTAGAAACACCGTAATCAGTAATTCTTTCACCAATCCACATCGTAATAACAGTACCTGCTGTAAAGAATAATACTACTACGACGTATGCAAGCCATTCTTGATTCCAAAGCATTGTTGCGAGTGGTGTGCCTTCACCTGAAGTTAAAAGGTTATCACCGTAGTTGATAATAATACCAATTGCTTGAATTATTGCAAGTAAGATAGTGAGATATCTCGTGTATTGAGAAATTTTCTTTCTACCTTCTTCGCCTTGCTTTGAAAGTCTTTCAAGTGATGGAATAGCAACTGCTAAAAGTTGGATTATGATTGATGAGTTGATGTATGGACCAATACCCATTGCAAATAACGTACCACTCGCAAGCGAGCCACCAGTCATCATATTCATGATGTTGAGATACGTTAAACTTTCAAGGTCTCCACTAGAAATAAGTTCAGAACCAATACCCGGTACAGGAATATAACAACCAATCCTGTAAACTAGAAGTAAAAGTAACGTGAACCAAATTTTCACACGGATTTCCTTTACTTTAAATGCATTTTTTAATGTTTCAAACATTTCTAACCTCCGCGGTTTTTAGGCCTTAGGTTAAATTTCTTCTGCAGTACCGCCGGCTTTTTCAATGGCTTCTTTTGCTGAAGCAGAGAATTTGTTAGCCTTAACAGTTAATGCAACGTTAATTTCCCCATTACCTAAAACTTTAAGTCCTACAGCGTTTTTAACTTCTTTGATAAGACCTGCGCTGTATAAAGTTTCGAAATCTACAACCGCGCCACTTTCAAAACCAGCAAGTTCTGAAAGGTTAACAATTGCATATACTTTTCTAAAGTGATTCTTAAAGCCTCTCTTTGGAACTCTACGTGTCATTGGCATTTGACCACCTTCAAAACCTGGTCTTACGCCACCGCCACTTCTAGCCCATTGACCTTTATGACCTTTACCACTTGTTTTACCAAGACCCGAACCAATACCACGTCCAAGTCTTTTTGCTGATGTTCTACTGCCTTCAGCTGGCTGTAATGTATCAATTCTCATTATGCACCTCTTAAACGTTTTCAACCTTAACAAGGTGAGAAACTACTTTGAGTTGACCTTGAAGGGTTGCGCTGCTTGCAAATACTTTTGATTGTCCAATCTTTTTAAGACCAAGTGCAGCAACAGTGCCCTTTTGGGCTTTAGAGCAAGATATTGTGCTTTTAATTAAAGTAACTTTAACGTTTTCCATAATACCTCTCCTTAACCTAATATTTCTTCAACGGTTTTACCGCGAAGAGCAGCAACTTGTTCAGCTGATTTAAGGCCGTAAAGACCTGCTATTGCAGCCTTAACCATATTGATTGGGTTTGTTGTGCCGTGAGATTTCGTTCTGATATTTTTAACACCTGCTGCTTCCATTACCGCACGTACAGGGCCACCAGCGATAACACCGGTACCTTCTTCAGCTGGGAGCATTACGATAGAACCTCTACCAAATTTACCAACTGTTTCGTGTGGAATTGTATTGCCAACAAGTGCAACTTTTCTCATAGCCTTTTTTGCTTGAGCAGTTGCTTTATCAATTGCTTCTGGAACTTCGTTTGCTTTACCCATTCCGCAAGCAACTTTACCATTTTCATCACCAACTACAACGAGTGCAGCAAAACGCATTTTTCTACCGCCTTTAACAACCTTTGTTACACGGTTTACAGCGATAAGTTTTTTGCAAAGACCGTCTTTTTCTTCTTGTCTTCTTGGAGCTTTATTTTCTCTTGCCATGTTTATTCCTCCTTAGAATTTAAGACCGGCTTCTCTTGCGCCGTCTGCTACGCATTCAACACGACCTGTATAAATATAGCCGCCTCTGTCGAAAACAACTTCAGTTATACCCTTTTCAAGTGCGCGTTTTGCTAGTTCTGTTCCTACTACCTTAGCCGCTTCTTTCTTAGTAAGTTCTTTAACGCTTTCTTTAACAACTTTATCAAGTGTTGAACAAGATACTAAAGTCTTACCTTGTACGTCGTCAATAATTTGAGCGTAGATATGGTTAAGGCTTCTGAAAACAGAAAGTCTGGGTCTTTCAGGAGTTCCTGAAATTTTATTTCTAACCCTTTCGTGTCTTTTTAATCTATCCGCATTTTTATCTATTTTAGATATCATATCAGTTTACTCCTTACTTACCTGCCGTCTTTCCTTCCTTACGTTCGATTACTTCGTCGCTTAAGCGAATACCGTAACCGTGATAAGGTTCAGGCTTTCTGATGGCTCTGATTTTAGCGGCTTCTGCACCAACAAGTTCTTTGCTGATACCAGATACTACTATTTCCGTTGGAGACGTTACAGTGAGTGTTACGCCTTCAACTGCTTTGTATTCTACTGGGTGGCTTAAACCTACTGCTAACGATAAATCCTTACCGTTTTGAGTAACTTTCCAACCTACACCGTTTACGATTAAAGTTTTCTTGTAGCCTTCAGTAACACCGATTACCATAGCGTTTACAAGTGCTCTATATAAACCGTGTTTTGCTTTAGTAGTATTTTCTTCGTTAAATCTATTAACGATAATTACGCCGTTTTCAACGTTGAAACCAATGTTTTTTGCATCGAATTCTTGATTTAATTCTCCAAGTTTGCCTTTAACTGTTACAACGTTTCCGTTTACTTTGAATTCTACACCTTCAGGAAGTTTAATAGGTGCTTTACCAATTCTTGACATTGCACGTACCTCCTTACCAAACGTAAGCAAGAACTTCGCCACCGTGGTTGCCTTTTCTTGCTTCCTTATCTGTCATAACGCCTTTAGAAGTTGAAATAATTGCTATTCCAAGACCACCAAGAACTTTTGGGAGTTCATCGCAACCAGCGTAGATTCTTAAGCCTGGCTTAGAAATTCTCTTAAGACCGCTTATAACCTTTTCGCCGTTTGGACCGTACTTAAGTGTTATAACAATTTTACCTTGAACGCCGTCTTCAACGACTTCAAATGCTGTAATGTAACCTTCCTGCAATAAAATTTTAGCAATTTCTTTTTTCATGTTAGAAGCAGGAACTTCAACCGTTTCGTGTTTAGCTACAAGCGCATTTCTGATTCTAGTGAGCATATCTGCTATTGTATCTGTCATTTTTAGTTCCTCCTTTTACCAACTTGCCTTTTTTACGCCAGGAATTTGACCTTTGTATGCTAAATTTCTAAAACATACACGGCAAATACCGTATTTACGAAGTACAGAATGTGGACGACCACAAATACTGCATCTTGTATAAGCTCTCGTAGAGAACTTAGGGGTTTTTTGCTGTTTATTTATCATTGCTTTTTTTGCCATAATAAGTTCTCCTTTTACGCTTTGAATGGCATACCCATTGCTTTTAATAATTCGTATGCTTCTTCATCTGTTTTTGCCGTAGTAACAAAACAAATATCAAAACCTCTTACTTTTTCTACTTGGTCGTATTGAATTTCAGGGAAGATAAGTTGTTCTTTAATACCCATAGCATAGTTACCTCTTCCGTCGAAAGACTTATCTGGAACACCCTTGAAGTCTCTAACTCTTGGAAGTGCGATAGAAACGAATTTATCAAAGAATTGGAACATTCTATCGTTTCTTAAAGTAACTTTAATACCAACGTTCATACCTTCTCTTACTTTAAAGTTAGCAACTGATTTTTTTGCTTTAGTAAGAACAGGTTTTTGACCAGCGATAAGAGCAAGTTCTTTTTCTACTTGTTGAACGCTCTTAGCATTGTCTTTAACGTCTCCAAGACCACCGTTAATAGTGATTTTAACAAGTTTTGGAACTTGGTTTACGTTTTTATAGTTAAAACGCTTCATAAGATATGGTACAACTTCTGCTTTGTACATTTCTCTTATTCTGCAATCCGAATCGGTTACAGATACTTTAGTAACCTGAGTCTTTTCTGCCATAATAAGTTCTCCTTAATTTTTACGCTTCAGCGTTTTCCGTTTTTTCTTCTTTAACGGCTTTCTTTCTAGTAGAAGTTTTTTTTACTTCCTTTACTTCTTCAACTGCAGGTGCAGTTTCTGCCTTTTTAGTCCTCGTTTTCTTTGGAGCCACTTCAGTAGTAACCGCTTCTTCAGTTACTGCTTTTTTAGTAGTTTTTTTAGCAGTAGCCTTTTTAGCTACTTCTTTCTTTTCTACTTTTGCATCTAAAGATGCTCCGCATTTTTTACAAGTTCTAACCTTCTTGCCGTCTACGATAGTATAACCAACTCTTGTTGCCTTGTTACATACAGGGCAAATTACGAGTACGTTAGAAGCGTCGATAGGACCTTCTCTCTTAATCTTTTCGCTGGTTTCTTGAGCAGAACGTGCTTTACGGTTCTTTTCTTGAATGTTAACGCCTTCAACAACAACTCTATTGAGTTTTGGAAGAGCAGTAAGGACTTTACCTGTTTTCTTAACGTCTTTACCCGTAATAACTACTACGGTATCATTTTTCTTAACTTTCATTTTTCGGTCTCCTTACAATACTTCCGGAGCAAGAGAGATGATTTTCATAAAGTCTTTATCTCTAAGTTCTCTTGCAACAGGTCCAAAGATACGTGTACCTCTAGGTTGTTTTTGATTATCAATAATAACAGCAGCGTTTTCGTCAAATCTGATGTGAGTACCGTCAGGTCTTCTTAAGCCTTTAACGGTTCTTACGATAACAGCTTTAACAACTTCGCCTTTCTTTACTGCGCCTCCAGGAGTAGCGGTTTTAACACTAGCAACGATAACGTCGCCAATGTTACCACATCTTCTGAAAGAACCGCCTAAAACTCTTATGCACATAATTTCTTTAGCGCCAGAGTTATCTGCAACTTTTAATCTTGTTTGTGGTTGAATCATTTTCGCTTTCTCCTATATTATTTAGCTTTTTCGATAATTTCGGAAACTCTCCAGTTTTTAGTTTTAGATAATTTCCTTGTTTCAACGATTCTTACTTTATCGCCGATACCGCAAGCGTTAGCTTCATCGTGAGCTTTAAACTTAACGGTTTTAGTAATAGTCTTCTTGTAAAGAGGATGTTTTCTTTTGTCGGTAACTTCTACAACAACGGTCTTATCCATCTTATCAGAAACAACTAAACCGACTCTTTCTTTTCTTAAATTTCTTTCCATTTTAACTTTCCTCCGTTACGCCTTTAATTCTCTTTCACGGATAACGGTTTTAACTCTTGCGATATCCTTTTTAACAGTTGACAACACGTTTGGATTTTCAAGTTGCCCTGTTGCATGACGGAAACGAAGGTTAAACAATTCTTCCTTTAATGCGTCGAGTTTTGCAACTAATTCGTCATTAGTCATCTCTTTAATTTCTTTAGCTTTCATTAACCTTCACCGCCTTCTTCAACGATTTCTTTTTTAACAAACTTGCTCTTAAGTGGAAGTTTGTTACCAGCAAGACGCATAGCTTCTCTTGCTACTGCTTCATCAACGCCAGCCATTTCAAACATTACTCTACCTGGTTTAACAACTGCTACCCAGTATTCTACAGAACCTTTACCTGAACCCATTCTTGTTTCAGCAGGTTTTTGAGTGATTGGCTTGTGTGGGAAAATATCAATCCATACTTTACCACCACGTTTAATAAATCTTGTCATAGCGACACGGGCAGCTTCGATTTGGTTTGAAGTAACCCAAGCAGGCTCTAAAGCCACAAGACCGTAAGTACCGTATGCAATAGTATTACCCTTGTTTGCTTTACCTGTCATTCTGCCACGATGAACTTTTCTTCTTTTAACTCTTTTTGGCATTAACATAATTAAGCTTCGCCTCCTTCAGCAACCTTTTTAGCTCCGCCTAAAACTTCACCCTTATAAATCCATACTTTAACACCGATAATACCGAAAGTCGTATGTGCTTCCGCAAAACCGTAATCAATGTCTGCACGGAGAGTTTGAAGGGGGATAGAGCCTTCGTGATATTGCTCAGAACGAGCAATTTCTGCACCGTCAAGTCTACCACTAACCATAATTTTAATACCCTTAATGCCAAGTCTTGTTGCTCTTGAAATTGCTTGTTTCATACTTCTTCTGAAAGAAGCTCTCTTTTCAAGTTGAGCAGCAACGCTTTCTGCAACGAGTTGAGCATCGCAATCAGGTTTTTTAACTTCAACGATATTTACTGCTATTTGCTTACCTTTTGCAATTTTAGTAAGACTGTTTTTCATTACTTCTATTTCAGCGCCACCCTTACCGATAAGAACACCAGGTCTTGCAGTAAATATTGTAATAGATACTTTATTTGCTGCTCTTTCAATTCTTATAGAAGAAATTGCTGATTGAAAGTATTTATTTTTAATAAATTTTCTTAAATCGTAATCTTCTTTAAGGTTAACTGAGAATGCTTTTTTATCAGCATACCATTGTGTATCCCAATCTTTGATTACGCCCACTCTTAAACCGTGTGGATTAACTTTTTGTCCCATATCGTCCTCCTACTTTTGGTTCACATCAAGAATAACCGTGATGTGACTAGTACGCTTCAAAATTCTGTAACCTCTGCCGTGTCCAACAGGTCTCATTCTCTTTAAAGTAGGACCTTGGTCAGCATAACAAGCAGCAATCTTAAGGTCATCTTTATTCATACCAAGATTGTGTTCAGCATTTGCAACTGCCGATAAAACGACTTTCTTAATTGGTAAAGCGCCTGCTTTAGAAGTATTTTCTAAAATAGCAACGGCGTCATTTACACTTTTGCCTCTAATATTATCAAGTACAACTCTTACTTTATAAGGAGAAATTCTGATATATTTAGCAATCGCTTTTGCTCTTTTATCTTTATTTTCCTCAATGCGTTGAGTTTTTAATTTCATATTCTTAGCCATTCTTCAAATCTCCTATTTTGCACCAGAAGTCTTAGAGCCTGCGTGGCCTTTGAACGTTCTGGTTGGTGCGAATTCACCAAGTTTGCATCCTACCATATCTTCAGTAATATATACGGGAACGTGCTTTCTTCCATCGTGAACGGCAATTGTGTGCCCTACCATTTGTGGGAAGATTGTAGATGCTCTTGACCATGTTTTAAGAACGGTTTTTTTGTTTTCTGCGTTAAGCGCTTCAACTCTTTTTAATAATCTTGCTTGGACGTAAGGTCCTTTTTTAACACTTCTACTCATATTCGTTCTCCATTAATTAACTCTCTTAAGAATGAACTTATCAGTTCTATTCTTTTTCTTTCTCGTCTTGTAACCAAGTGCTGGTTTACCCCAAGGAGTAACTGGGCCTGGTCTACCGATAGGTGCTCTACCTTCACCACCACCGTGTGGGTGATCGCATGGGTTCATTACTGAACCTCTTACTGTAGGTCTAATACCCATATGTCTCTTCTTACCGGCTTTACCGATACGAATAATTTCATGGTCAAGGTTACCAACTTGACCGATAGTAGCCTTACATTTAACAAGAATAAGTCTCATTTCGCCACTTGGCATTTTAACTTGAGCGTATTTGCCTTCTTTAGCCATAAGTTGTGCAGACATACCTGCCGCTCTTACAAGTTGACCACCCTTTCCTGCTTGAAGTTCAATGTTATGAATCATTGTACCTACAGGAATATTTTCAATAGGGAGAGCGTTACCTGGCTTAATGTCAGCAGTAGGACCGCTTAAAAGTTTATCGCCAACGTTTAAGCCGAGAGGTGCAAGAATATATTTCTTTTCACCGTCTGCATAAACGAGTAATGCGATGTTTGCACTTCTATTTGGATCGTATTCGATAGTTTTAACAACTGCTGGAATACCATCTTTATTTCTTTTGAAGTCAATTATACGATATTTTCTCTTATTGCCACCACCTTGATGTCTTACAGTGATTTTACCTTGAGCATTACGACCTGCGTTATGCTTTTGATCTTCTAATAAAGACCTTTCAGGCTTAGTACAAGTAATTTCTTCAAATGTACTAACAGACATAAAACGGCGAGCGGAAGAAGTAGGTTTATATCTTTTGATACCCATTAGTATTTCCTCCTATTAAGACAATGAGTCAAAGAACTCAATAGTCTTACTATCAGCCTTCAACTGAACGATGGCTTTTTTGTAACTAGGAGTGAAACCTTCGTTTCTACCCATTCTTTTTAATTTGCCACGACAGTTTACAGTGTTAACTGATTCTACTTGTACGTCGAAAAGTTTTTCGATAGCAAGTTTGATTTCAGTTTTGTTAGATTTCTTATCAACTACAAAAACGTATTTTTTATTAGCGATATCAGCGTAGCTCTTTTCAGATAAAAGAGGTCTGATAATAATATCTCTTTCCTTCATTATTCTTCAATAGCCTCCTCTGATTCTTCATAATCGTATTGTTGTTGTAATTTGTCAATCGCGCTTTCTGCAATTACGAGAACTGCGTTTTTAACAACGTCGTAAGTGTTAAGTTGTTCTACAGGAATAGTTGAAAGTGTAGGAATATTGCTTGCAGCTCTTAAAACTTTAACGTCATTATCACCCATAACCATTAAAACGGTTTTATCGAATTTGAACGCTTCAAGGAAGGCTACCATTTCCTTCGTCTTACCATTTTCAACAACTAAATTATCAATACAGTAAAATTCGTTATCTGCAATCTTTTTAGATAATGCACTAAAGAGAGCAACGATTTTTGCAGTTTTGTTCATTTTCTTAGAGAAGTCTCTTGACTTAGGTGCAAATACAACGCCACCTTTAATCCATTGAGGTGCTCTTGTTGAGCCTTGACGTGCGCTACCAGTACCTTTTTGTCTCCAAGGTTTTTTACCACCGCCTCTTACTTCAGACCTTGTAAGAGTGCTTTTAGTACCTTGTCTTTCATTAGCAAGTCTTGTAACTACTGCTTGATGAATTAACGGTTCGTTATATTCAATTGCGAAAATTTCGCTAATTTCTTTATTGCCAATTTCTTGACCTTTCATGTTAAATACTTTAATACTAGGCATAATTATACACTCCTTTAAGCTTTAACACTGTTTGAAATTGTAACAATTCCACCAGTAGGTCCGGGAATAGCACCTTTAATTAAAAGTGCGTTTCTTGCTGTGTCGACTTTCACAACTTCGAGATTTTGTACAGTAACTTTTTCATTACCGTATTGACCCGGCATATGTTTGTTCTTAAATACTCTTGATGGGGCACTGATTGAACCCATAGAACCTACTTCTCTGTGAACAGGGCCTACACCGTGAGTCATTTTAAGTCTTTGTTGATTCCATCTTTTGATTACGCCTGAGAAACCGTGACCTTTTGATTGACCGCTTACGTCAACTTTATCACCGTCTTTGAAGATTTCAACAGTTACTTGTTTACCTACTTCAAATTCAGATACGTTTTCAAGTCTGAACTCTTTAAGCACTCTTTGACAAGCAACGCCTGCTTTTTTGAACTGACCTGCTTCAGGTTTGTTAAGAGTTCCTTCTTTTACTTCGCCAAATCCAAGTTTTACTGCTTCATAACCATCTTTTTCAATAGTTTTGATTTGCACAACCGGACATGGACCTGCTTCTACTACGGTAACGGGGATTACTTTTCCGTCAGCGGAAAAGACCTGCGTCATACCTAATTTTTTTCCAATGATTGCTTTATTCATTGATAAAGTTCACCTCCAAATTATTTACAATTTTAAATTGTATTGTTCTTTTTTAAATTAGCCTTGCCACTTTACTTGTTGATGCTGTGTATTTAAATTCAACCGCTAATGGCTAGCATATAATTAAAGTTTAATTTTTACGTCAACGCCTGCTGGTAAATGAATGCTTTCAAGTATTTTAGCGTTTGTTGAGTAAATGTCAATAAGTCTCTTATGAGTTCTTATTTCAAATTGTTCTCTACTATCCTTATACTTATGAGGAGACCTTAAGATTGTAACGATTTCCTTTTCAGTAGGAAGTGGGATAGGTCCGCTGATTTTTGCACCCGCTTTCTTCATTGTTTCTACGATTCTTTCAGTTGCTTGGTCAAGCATGTTGTGGTCGTATGCAGCGAGTTTGATTCTAATTTTTTGTCCTGCCATTGTTTTTCTCCTTTTTTATACTAACTGTAATGTAGTCAACATTGCCGTGTGTGTCACGCTTTAAGAATAAAAAAATCATTCGCTACTGTGTGTTTTGACGCGAATGACATAATACCCCTTTACGTGGTTAGTCGCGGGAGTTGAACCCCCACATTTGTCAATGAAAATTATCTTCTTGCTATTTTTAACGATTTCCGGATTCGTTAAAAGGCAAGATTAAGTAACTTTTCATCTCAACCCAAATATAACACAGCCATAATATAATACCCTATTACTATTAATTTGTCAAACGTTTTTTTGGGTTTTTTATAAATTTTTTTCGATTATTTTTTGCCTTTTATAATTATGATTTTATATTTACTTTTTAGAGTAAAACAATCAATTTTTTAACGTAATTAATATATATATTTATATATGGATAGCAAATTTTGTTTAAGTGGTTGCCAAACTAAAAAAAATATGTTACACTTTATTTAATAAATTTTTTAAGGAGACTATCATGAGTATAGACGGTAACCCGCGAAGTATAGTAGAATTTAATACTAAAAGCCCAAATAAATTTACTATATTTGGGTTTAATCGTTTATGCATTTAACTTTTAATTTCACTTTTCCCCAATGCATAAACGCATTGGGGCATTTTTATGCCTTTTATATATAGGTGAATTATGAATGAAGAAAAAATTGAAGTTTTAAACCAAATTCCTGAAAAACCAGATTATAGTGAAGAAATATTAGAAATAATTAACGGCAAATATTCTTCAAGCGAAATGCGCGAAAAGTTATCACTTTATCACGATAACGATATTGCCGAAGTTATTCCCGAACTAACGCTAGAAGCGCGTAAAAAGTTATATAGAATATTAGGTGTAGATTGGATTTCAGACGTCTTTGCTTATCTTGAAGACGCGCACGAATACTTGCTTGAACTCGGCAACGAAAAGGCAGCCGACGTTATTGAATCGATGGACGCGGACGACGCCGTTGAAATTTTAGACGACCTTTCCGAAGAAAGCAAGAGTCAACTTTTACCTCTCATTGAGCCCGAAGCACAAAAAGATATTGAACTTATCGTTTCTTATGACGACGATATGATTGGTAGCAGAATGACTACCAACTTTATTTCAATTAAAAACACCTACACGGTTAAACAAGCAATGCGCTCGGTTATTTCTCAAGCGGCGGAAAACGATAACATTACGACTATTTACGTTGTTGACGATAATGAAGAATTTTACGGTGCGATTGAACTACGTGATTTAGTTATAGCAAGAGATAAAACTCCGCTTTCAAGTATTATAATTACCAACTACCCTTATTTATACGCTAACGAAAATACAGATGATTGTATTGAAAAAATTAAGGATTACGAAGAAGATTCTTTCCCCGTTCTTAATACGGAAAATAAGTTAATAGGTATTATTACGGCGGCAGACGTCGTAGTAGCCGTTGACGAACAACTCGGTGAAGACTACGTTAAACTTGCAGGTTTAACTGAAGAAGAAGATTTAAACGAGCCACTTTTTAAAAGCGTTAAAAAGCGTATACCTTGGCTTTTTATTCTTTTGTTTTTAGGAATATTAGTAGCGACCGTTATACAATCTTTCCAAGCCTTTATTCCACCGTCGCTTATAATAATTTATACTTTCCAAAGTTTAATACTCGGTATGAGTGGTAATAGTGGAACGCAAAGCCTTGCCGTAACAATAAGACTTTTAAATGATGACGATTTAACTTTCAAAGATAAATTTAAATTTATTTTTAAGGAAATTAAAGTTGCAACACTTAACGGGTTAATAATTGGCTTGATAGGTTTTATATTTATAGGAGTTTATATACAGTTTATAGAGCAATCGTTTACTAGCACGTTTAACGTTTCTGGTTTTGCGGTTTCGTTATGTATAGGCGTATCGCTTCTTGTATCAATGATAATAGCAGGGCTTGACGGAGCGCTTATTCCAATTATCTTTAAAAAGATAGGGATAGACCCTGCAGTTGCATCAGGTCCACTTATTACTACTATTAACGACTTAGTTGCCGTTTTAGTTTATTACGGAACTTCAATAATACTTTTAGTTAATTTGTTAGGAATAGCTTAAATAAAAAATCCCACTACTTTAAAATAGTGGGATTTTTTTATTCTAATTTTATTTAGTGATTTTTCTACCTTCAAGATAGTATCTTTTATCTCTGCCTTCACCGATAGAGAAAGTCTTTTTAGGTAAACAACCACCTTTTACAACGTATGGGAATAAAGTTGATTTATCAATTGGCTTAAATAAAATCGCAACAGCATCGTTTAAACTTAAAACTTTTTCCTTAGTTTCTAAATCGCCGTGCACGTAGTCGACTTCTCCACCAAATTCACTTAAGAAAGATTTAATATATTCGTCAACTTTTATAATTGATTCTGGAACGGAAAGTTCTCCGTCGTACGCTTTAGAATCATCTCCCATAAAAAGCGTTTCCTTGCCGTGAATAATTTTATCAAACCCATCTTTAAATTTTTTCTTATCAACGCCTTTTACTAGTCTATGTATAGGCTCGAACACTACGCCGTCGTCGTATATATTTATAATTTCAACGAGAGCATATCTTGCAGGGTGATTTTCTATTTCGCTTTTAGGTAAATGTTTTTTAAGGTTTTCCCAATGTGCTTTCGCAGTTGCTAGCGAGTGATTTCCATCACCAACAGCCATTGTAAACGGATAATCTTCACCATATTTTTTAACTAGTCTTTCTTTATTAATGAGTGCAGTGAACTTTTCCTTAACTAAGTTAGAGTCAGGCACCTTATAGCCTACGATATGCCCTCCGCTCATATTGAGTTCAAAATCGTAAAGTTTATCAAAGTTATCCTTGTCTTTATATAACGGCTCTATTATTTCACGTTTTTCATCGTCAATAAAAACTAGAACGTGTGGGAATTCCATTGACGCGTCTTTTCTAATTTTTAAGCGTGGGGGTATTCTTTCCGGAATAGTTGCTTCCGTTGCGCGAATAAGACTTTTACTGCCTTTTTTATAATCGTACTCTTCCAAGTCAACGCTAGTTATTAACCCTACCCTTTTTTTGCCACCCGTAATTTCGCGAATAGATAAAATCATACCGTCTTTTATAGCTAAGGTGTTTTTAGAGTATTCGTCAATATTTTGATTAATTTTTTTAATGCGTTCATCGATATCTTCACCGTTTAAGTAATATTCAGGAAGAACCATATCAAGCATAGTAAGTTTACCGTGCGTTAAGTTTTTAAGTGTTTCCCAATACTTGCCGTCTGACGTAAATTGGTCGCAAGCGACTACGGCAAACGCTGAATAATCGTCGGTTTTAGGAAGTAAAATATCTGTAATTGCTATACCTGTTTTCATAATGTACTCCGTTTTATAATTTATTACAGTTTTTATAAATGCCACCGACTTTTAAACTTAAAAGCAGTGGCATTTACTAATTAAATTATTTAAGTTTGAAACTGCCAACTTTAATTTGTTTGGTTGGTAATGCAAATAAGTCAAAATCATTAGCAGTTGAAAGTTTTTTATAGAGTTCGTTTTCGGCGTCGTCAATCTTTTCAGGTATTTCTTTTTTATTTAAATCTTTTAAAACCATTTCGCTAGCATTTAAATAAAATTCTACGCCACCAACGTATTTACCATTTTCTACCATTAAATTGTCAGACTCTTCATCTCTATCGCCAACGTATCTGATTTTAATATCGCCTTCATCGTCTTTCAAAA
Organism: Christensenellaceae bacterium; assembly: GCA_045603725.1. Lineage (GTDB taxonomy): Bacteria > Bacillota > Clostridia > Christensenellales > Borkfalkiaceae > HGM11412. The sequence continues at coordinate 31,540 of JAZUMP010000009.1, read as the reverse complement.
CGTCTTCACTTAAATCTTGTAATTTTTCAAGTGCTTCAGTATTAATTTTGCCAAATACAGTATAGTATTCGTTAGAGATAGTAGACTCGTCAGAAAGCAAGATAGCAATACTTACTTTACCCGTGTTATACTTTGACGCTTTACCAGTATCGTGTTCGCGAAGAAGCACTAATGAACCTGCTTCGGCTTTAAGTCTTTCAGGCCAACCGTTATACTTAAATTCACCGTCTACAGTATTACCCGTATAAACTATTTCTTCATAAGCACCGTCGTTATAATTGAACGCGCCAAGAACGAAATAGTCCCCTTTCTTATTCATAACGAGCGAAGTGTTTTCGTAATTGCCCTTTTTAATATAATCTAAAAGATGGTCGCAAGTTTTAGGTGCAAAAGTTTTATAAAAATTAGCCGTAACGTCAATATCAACGTTTTGATTTTCCTCGTCAAGATAAGAAACTTTAAACGTTACGTCTTGAATAACGCTTCCGTCCATTCTATAAGTACAAGCCGAAAAACTAAGTAAAGTTACGATAGTTAAACATAACGTAATAAGTTTAAGTGCAATTTTTTTCATATATATCTCCATTTACACGCTAAAGCGCGCGTTTATTGTTATAAATTTGCAAGCAATGATAATAACGCAAGTAGCGCTATTATTCCAAAAACCAATAAAGTAACTTTTAGTGCCGAAACAGGCGTTTTACCCGTTACTTTACCTGTATTTCCGTTCACGTATACGTTATACGGTTTCTTTTTATAATTAAATACTAAATTGTATACAGGAAGCAAAACGTACTTATATGTAACCCTTTCGTGAGTGGTTGAAATATCAATATAATCAACTACGTCGTAAACGTATTGAGATAAAATTTTACGCTTTAATTCCGCGTCCATTATATCTTTTGCTTCTTCCCAAGAATCGTTAACGCTCTTTTCGTGCCTATGAGCCATAAACCCCGTTAAAAATTTTTGTTCGTAAACGCTAAGCGTATTATAATTAAAAGGTTTAAGTTTTTCAAGGTCCTTTTGTGCGTACGAATTAGTTGCGTTAATCATTACGTCATCAAAATTATATGCGTAAGTGCCTGATATTGAACGCCAAATAATATACGTTTCCGTTCTTCTGTTTTTCCCCGACCCGATAGTTCTCGTGTGCTTTTTACCTATTCTTCCAACGTACGAAGAATAAGTACAACTATCAAAAGTAAAACAAGGCTCGTAAACGCCGTGCATATTCTCGGCTAATAAACTTTTTTTAAACTTTTTAGGTGCAAAAAAGCGTTTCTTTGCCCAAGTTTTAGCCTTTCCTATACCATCATCTGCCGTAAGAGTAAAGGGATATACCGCGTTGGGTTTTAACCCTGCTAATTCTTCAGACTTTACTATATGCGACGTTGCACAGTAAGGGCATTTTTTAGCCGATTCGTTAGGATTTAAAACGACAACTGCACCACAGTTACTACAGCGATACACTAAAGACTCTTTATCCCAAGTTTCCCTTTCCTTTAAAGAATCTAAGATATCTAATTCCTTTACGTTTTTGCTTTTAGAAAAATCTTCTATCGCACCACAGTGGTCGCATTTAAGTGCTTGAGTTATAGGGTCAAAAACCATATTTGCGCCACAACTTGAGCATTTGACGTAAGCAGTTTCTTTCGCTTCTAAATCTTTATCGTTAAAATCTTTTTCTAAACCTAAGTTTAAATCACTCATTATTTATTAAGGTCTTTTAAAAGGTCGTTAATATCAATGCCGTGCACTTCAGCCGCTTCTTCTAAAGTTTCGCCGTGAGCAATAGCACAGCCTAAGCAATGCATACCGTAACTAAGTAAAATTTCAGGCGCGTTTGGATTTGCTTCAACAACGTCTACAATAAGCATATTTTTATCAATAATTTTCTTTTCCATAATTATATCTCCTATGTATTAGAATTTTGCACCACACTCTGGGCAGAACTTAGCCGAAGCCTTTACTTCCGCGCCACATTCAGAGCAAAACTTTTTTAAATCTAACTTTTCACCACATTCAGGGCAGAATTTAGATTTTTTACCTATCATTGCTCCACATTTTGGGCAATTTATTTTATCTTCACTTTGATTTTTATTTGCGCTAGGTTGATTGTTTGACTTAAACGCTTCGGCAAAAACTTGACCTAAACCAACACCTGCGCCTAAGCCAACGCCTGCGCCAGCCATTGCGTTGCCTGGATTTTTAGCCGCTTCTTTCATTGCTTCGGCTGCTGCAACTTTCATTAAAACGTCAGTCTTATCGCCTAAGATACCAAGTTTGCTTCTTTCGTCAAGAGCCTTTTCAATTTCTTCAGGAACAGACATATTTTCTATAACTAACGTTACAAGTTTTAAGCCTATTTCGTTAAACTTGTTTTGAACTTTAGATTTAACTAAAACGCCAAACTCTTCAGTATTCCCTGCAAGGTCTAAAACGGAAATTTTGCTTTCACCTATTGCGTCTGTTAAAGAAGAAATTAGAAGCGTTTTTAAGTATTCTGCAATATCTTCAGTTATAAACGAAGAATTAGTTCCAAAAAGTTCTTTTAAGAAAACGGTTGGGTCGTCAACCTTAAAAGAAAACGCACCAAAACCACGAACGCGTACGTTGCCAAATTCGCTATCGCGCATTATTATTGGGTTTTTAGTTCCCCATTTAATATCTGTAAATTGTTTAGTATTTATGTAATAAACGTCGCAAACGATAGAATTTTCAAAACCGTATTTCCAATTTGCAAGTTTAGAAAGTATTGGGAAAGTTGCAGTTTTCATTTCGTAAGTGCCAGGACCGAAAACGTCTGCCACTTGACCTTTATATACAAAAACTGCACATTGAGATTCCCTAACTACGATTCTTGACTTATCGTTTACTTCCCTGCCACCGTTTTTAAATGGATATTTGTAAACGAGAGTATTTTTACTGCTATCTGCCCATTCTATATTTAAACGAAACCAAGCCATAATAACCCCCATACTAAGTTAATATAATATTTAATATTAGTAGTATATCATATTATTTGTAATTTTACAACAATTTATTTTAATTTTTAATATTGACTAATCTTATTTTTTAATGGTAAAATTATTACGTAATGTTCTTAATCGTTAAAGGAATTTTATAAATGAAAATAAAAACCAAATACTTACCTTACGATAAGGTTTTAAAATTAAAAACTCCTAAACGCAAAAAACCTAAAAAACCTTGGTTTATTATGCAACTTTTAGTTAACGTTTTATCTAGATTTTCTCTTTTTAAAACCAAGTTTACTTACACTTTAAAAGACGGTTTTAAAATAGGAAAAGAGCCTTATCTAATCTTAATGAATCACTCTAGTTTTATCGACCTTAAAATCGCTTCTAAAATAATATTTCCTAAGCCTTATTCTATCGTTTGTACGACTGACGGATTAGTTGGAAAAAAATGGCTAATGGAAAAGATAGGCTGTCTTCCTACACAAAAATTTGTTAGAGACGTATCTTTAATTAAAGATATGGAATACGCTTTAAAACGTAACAAAGTAAGCGTTTTAATGTACCCCGAAGCAGGTTATTCGTTTGACGGAACTTCCACAACACTTCCCAGCAATTTAAGTAGGCTTATTAAAATCCTTGAAGTTCCCGTTTTAATGATTAAAACCGACGGTGCGTTTTTACACGACCCATTATATAACAGTTTGCAACTTAGAAAAGTTAAGGTTTCGGCAGAAGTTTCTTTACTTGCTTCTAAAGAGCAAATTAAAACTATGCCTAATGAAGAATTAGATAATATTCTTCAAAACGCCTTTACTTTCGACGCGTTTAAGTCGCAAAAAGAAAATAACATAATAGTTGACGAGCCTTTTAGAGCCGATGGGCTTGAGAAAATTTTATACAAATGCCCTGCTTGTAAATGCGAAAATAAAATGCTTGGCAAAGGTACTACTCTATCTTGTAAAAACTGTGGAGTTATCTATAATTTTACAACGCTTGGCGAACTTGAAAAAGTAGACGGCGAAACGGAATTTTCTCATATCCCCGACTATTATAATTGGGAAAGAGAGTGCGTAAAAGAAGAACTGTTAAACGGCTCTTACTCACTTGAAACTAACGTAAAAATAGGCGTAATTAAAAACTACGAAGCGCTTTATATGATAGGAAATGGAAAACTCGTTCACAACGAAAACGGCTTTATACTAACTAGCGACGACGGTCAACTTGAATATAAACAATCACCACTTCACTCGTACAGTTTAAATTCCGATTATTTTTGGTACGAGATTGGCGATATGATAAGTATCGGAAATAAAAATATGCTTTATTACTGCTTCCCAAATAACACCGTTTCGGTAACGAAAGCAAGGCTTGCAACCGAAGAACTTTATAAACTTAAACAAAAAGAATTATCTAAATAAAAAATAACCCTTGCAAAACGCAAGGGTTATTTATATACTTTTTAATTTTAGACGAAAAACATTTGAGATTGATTATTAAAAGGGAGCGTCAAATACAAGTAAGACAAAAAAACACCACTTGCAAATACAAGTGGTGTAATTTTTACTTTTCTAGACGAAAAAACGATAGACGGTTGATTTGAAAGATGGCGTCAAACGCAAGCAAGAGTATTCTTAACTGCGTAGGCAATACTAGCCGTATTGTCAAGCGGTTAAGGGTTCTATTGCGAAGTGTTTCACGACAGATTTAATCAAACGGATACGTTTTTGAGTCTTATTCAGCAACTGCAGTAGCGCCAGCTTCTTTAAGTTTTTCAATAATCTTATCTGCTTCTTCTTTAGCAACTGCTTCTTTTAATACGCCCATTTTTTCAACTGCGCTCTTAGCTTCAACAAGACCAAGACCAAGTGCTTCTTTAACAACTTTGATAACGCCGATTTTGTTAGCACCAATTTCTTTAAGAACGATGTTGAATTCAGTCTTTTCTTCTTGTGGAGCAGCTTCAGCTGCAGCAGCAACACCAGCAACAGCTACAGGAGCAGCAGCGCTTACGCCGAATTCTTCTTCAATTGCTTTAACAAGACTGTTAAGTTCAAGTACAGTCATACCTTTAATTTCTTCAATAATTTTTGCAATATCTGCCATTTTTAATTTCCTCTCTTTAATTTAAATTTTGATTTTTGAGTATTTCTTATTCGCCCATTTTTTCTGCTACTCTATTAAGAGCAACTGCTAAGCCACGAACGATATTGTTGAGTGTTCCAGCAACCATTCCGTAAAGTGCTTCTCTTGATGGAATTGATGCAAGAGCTTCAACGCCTTTCTTGTCAACGTACTCACCGTTAACGTAAGCGCTTTTTACAAAGAGTTTATCTTCAAACTTCTTTGCATTTTCAACTACTATTTTAGAAGCAGTTGTTTCTTCAGAACTGAATGCAAATGCAGTAGTTCCGTTAAGGTCGTTATCAAATGATGTAACGCCTAATTCGTTAAATGCCTTTCTTACTAACGTATTTTTAAGAACTTTGTATTGAACACCGGCTTTTCTAAATTCATTTCTAAAAGCAGTATCTTCTGCAACCGTAAGACCTTTATAGTCTACAAGAACAACGGATTTGCTTTCGTTAATTTTAGCCTTAATGTCCTCAACAACTTTCTTTTTAGCCTCTAAATTTGCTGACATTTTTTACCTCCATTATTATTTAGCCTAGAAAAAAGCGTTCTTTGCCAAAGTAACAAAGAACGCTATTAAAAACGCTTAAAATGTTTACCTCGGCAGGTGTGATTACTCACTTATAAACCGGCTTTCTTCGGCTATTGAATTATTACGTGATTATAATATCACACTTAAACCGCTTTGTCAAACGATTTTAAATTAGTTTTTTGCATTAACTTTAACGCCAGGACCCATTGTGCTTGCTACAGAAATACTCTTAATGTATTGACCTTTAGCAGCCGCTGGTTTTGCTTTAATAATAGCATCTAATAAAGCGTTATAGTTTTCTAAAAGTTTTTCTTTACCAAAACTCTTTTTACCAATTGAGCAGTGGATTACGGCAGTTTTATCAAGTCTGTATTCAACTTTACCTGCTTTAACGTCTTTAATTGCCTTTTCAACGTCCATAGTAACCGTACCTGATTTTGGGTTTGGCATAAGACCTTTAGGACCTAAGATTTTAGCAATTCTACCAACAACGCCCATCATATCAGGAGTTGTGATAACAACGTCGAAATCAAACCAGTTGTCTTTTTGAATTTTTGCAACCATATCTTCAGCGCCAACGTAATCTGCGCCTGCTGCGGCTGCAACGTCTGCCTTTTCACCTTTTGCAATAACTAACACTTTAGCAGTTTTACCTGTACCGTTTGGAAGTACGATAACACCTCTAACTTGTTGGTCTGCTTGCTTCGGGTCTACACCGAGTTTTGTGTGAAATTCAATAGTTTCATCGAATTTCGCTTTTGCAGTAGAAATAACGATATCTAAAGCGTCTTCAATATCGTATTGTTTAGTTGTATCGAAACTTTTTATGCTTTCAGCATATTTTTTTCCGTATTTCATTATTAAGAATCCTCCTTGTGGTAATTGCAAGGCGTTTCAAAAATTTACGCCTCTCCCACTCACCTTATTAATCTTCGACAGTTACACCCATACTGCGAGCAGTACCAGCAATCATACTCATACATGCTTCAAGAGAAGCAGCGTTAGTATCAACCATCTTAATCTTTGCGATTTCCTCAACTTGCGCCTTAGTAAGTTTAGCAACCTTATTCTTATTAGGCGTAGCACTTGCAGTTTCAATACCGCACGCTTTCTTAATAAGTTCTGGAGCAGGTGGAGTTTTAAGTATAAAGGTGAACGAACGATCTTGATAAATCGTGATAACTACAGGGATTACGTATCCCATTTTGTCTTGAGTTTTTGCATTGAACTCTTTAGTAAATCCGGGAAGGTTAATACCGTAAGGTCCAAGTGTAGAACCAACTGGTGGGCCCGGTGTTGCTTTTCCGGCTTGTAACTGTAATTTAACTACAGCGGTTACTTTCTTAGCCATAAAAAAATCCTCCATTTGTGGTAATTGCAAGGCGTATAGAAAAATTTGCGCCTCTCCCACGTATTCAAAAAGGTTATACCTTTAAGTTACATTATTGATTTTAATTGTACGAAATCTACTTCTACTTCAGTTTCCGTACTAAACATTTCCACCTTAACTTTCGCTTTTTGATTTGCTAAATTAAGGTCTAATATAATTCCTTCAAATCCATCAAGTGGACCTGATACGATTTGTACTTTATCTCCTACCTTAAAGTCAACAACGTCAATCTTAGTTTCAAGACGCATTCTTTTAACTTCATCGTCAGAAAGAGGTAAAGCCTTACCTTGTGGACCAACGAAACCCGTTACGCCACGCGTATTTGTTATCATAAACCATAAGTTATTCGAATATACGAGTTTAATGAAAACGTAACATGGAAGAATTTTCCTTAAAACGACTTTCTTTTTGCCGTTTTTTTCTTCAATGGTTTGTTCCATTGGTATTTTAATTTCTAAAATCTGCTCTTGAAGGTTGCTATTTTCAACCATTTTTTCAAGAGTATCTTTTACCATTGCTTCATAACCCGAATAAGTGTGGATTACATACCATTTTGCTACTTCAGCCATCTTGTCTCCTTATCCGCCAATTGATGTTAAAAGAGTAAGCAATTGACCAAGACCGAAATCTATAAGAGTTATAACGACCATGAAAATAGCAACTACACCGAGAACTATACCCGTTTGCTTTACCACTTTGCTAAAAGACGGCCATGATACTTTCTTTAATTCGGAAAATACTTCTTTTAATTTTCTACCCATTCTCACGAAGATGTTGGGTTTTTTATTCTTGGGTTTAACTTTAGAGTCAACCTTTTGAATTTCTTTTTCTTTCATTTTACACCTCTTACGCGATTAAACGCCTGCACAAAAACTTAAATTAATTATTTAGTTTCTTTATGTGCAGTATGTTTTTTACAGAAAGGACAATATTTGTTGAGTTCGATTCTGTCTGGAGTGTTCTTTTTGTTTTTATAAACGTCGTAATTTCTTTGTTTGCATTCTGTACATGCAAGAGTAATTCTTACTGCATTTCCTTTTGCCATTTTATTATTCCATCCTAAAAAATTAACACCCCAATTTTGCGGAGTGCTTTATTATTTTACCTTATTACCGCAATAATGTCAACAATTTTTTATTGTTTTTTTAATATTTATTAAATATTTTGTAATTCGTATAACGCTTCTACTGCCGAAACCCACTCGGTACACGTCTTAGGCTCGCTTGGGCATATTCTATATATTATCTTACCGTCTTGAATATCAAAATTAGCACCCGGCTTTAACGGCAAAGACGGATAGTTCTTTATAGATAAAGTCTTTTCTATTTTCTCACCGTTAACTACGCCTTTAAAAGTAATTCCTTCTTTACTGATTTTTATATAAGTAGTTCCAGTGAGAGTGAATTTATGCTTTTTCTCGTCAACCGTATAAACGTCAGAAAAACATTCTAGACTATAATTTGGATTAGCGTTAATTTCTTCCTTTATTTGCTTTTCTATATATAAAGACCAGTCGGACGGATATTTAAAAATAGCCTCTTCGCTTTTGCCGTGAAGTATACCAAATTTATCGGAATATACTTCATAACCACATTCCGTACACCTTAAAGTATTGACGTTTTCACTAATTATAGAATATTTTTTATTGCATTTAGGGCAAGCGTATAAAACGTTTTCAAGCCCGACTACGTTATCTCCGTTTTTAAAGGGGACTTTTACGGCGTCGTTAATCTTATACGCGTCAAAACTAAGCGCGTTTTCTATTTTTTGTTGAAGTTCTTCGCTAGTTAAGTTACTAAGTTCTTCTTTTGAAGCAAATTTAGTAATAGAAAGCGTGGTTTTACCCTTTCTCCATTTTTTACTCCATTTGGGATTAGTTAAATACGAGCCGTTAGATTTAGCGACGTACACGTCTACGTTGAGCCATTTTAAAGCCTTACCCGTCGCTTTTGGAATAGGAGTACATATTCCGTTTTCAGGCATTAACCCCGCAGGGAAAATCACAAGTGGCATACCGTTATCAATAACAGTTTTCATTTTTATTAAATCAGACGGAGCAGTTTGGAATTGGTTTTTAGGAATAAGCCCCAATTTCTCAACAATGCTTCCAAACGGAAAGGTTTTATAGAACGCGTTACTTATAACGAAGTGAGCGCGCCTATTTAAGGCTCTAGCAACGTTTACGAAATCAAGCGCAGATTCGTGATTTGCTAAAACTACGTATGCACCCTTTTTGTTTTTTAATTGATTTTGCTTTATTTTTAAATTAAATTTAAGGGAAGATAAAATTTTACACGCAAATAAAAATATTGAATATATAATAATATTGGGTTTGCGATATTTTTTACTTTTGTCTTTCATAAACATTAAATTCTTATCTATATAATAAGGGCGGAGTAAAAATTAACTCCGCCAAAATTATTATCAATTAAGCTTCTTTTTCTGTTTTTACAATAACTTGTCTACCATTATAGTAACCACATTTTGGGCAAATTCTATGAGATTGTTTTTGCTCATGACATTGTGGACATTCTACAAGTGTTGGAACTTTTGCTTTATAGTTACTTGCGAATCTTTTAGCTCCTCTCGCTTTGGAGACCTTACTCTTTGGAACTGCCATTTTTACACACCTCTTTTTTATTATTTACAATCACAATCTTTTTCGTTAAGATTGCTTCCGCATATAGGGCATAAACCCTTACAATTTTCTTTACAATAGATTAATTGCGGCTCGTTTATCATTATTATTTCATTAACCGCTTGACGTAAATCAACCATATCGCTTTTATAGATATATTCAAATTCTTCTAAACTTGGATTGGCTTTTACAAACTTAACGGAAAACTCTTCACTAAAATTATGCTCTGCTCTTTCCACACACCTTGCACATTTACCAACAATTTTGCAATTAATAGTTCCGTCAACGTAGCAATCGCCTTCGTGAAGTTCCAAAGTGCCGATTACGTTTACAGCGCCATCAATATAAGCGTCGGGAAGCAAAAGTAAATTTTCATTAGGAGTATATTCAAACGCGAATTCTGTTTGACTTTTCCCGCTAATTTTTAATTTTTTTACATCAATAACCATTATAATTCCAATAAATTATAGACTATTTTACTTTGTTTGTCAACTTTATTTATTTGTTTTTATAAATAATTTCTACTATTTTGACAGTGTAACGCTAGTTCTTATTTGCCAAAAGCAACTTTTAATGTATCTCTTGCGATAACTAATTCTTCGTTAGTTGGGATTACGAGAACTTTAACTTTTGCGCCTTGTTTTGTAATATCTCTAATTTTGCCGTTGTTTGATTCGCTATTTTTATCTAAATCAATTTCAACGCCTAAATATTCAAGCCCTTCACAAACCATTTTACGAATATTGCCGTCGTTTTCACCGATACCTGCAGTAAATACTAGACAGTCAACCCCGCCTAACGCTGCAGAATAAGAGCCAACGAACTTTTTAACGCTATAAGCAAAAATATCAAGAGCGAGTTCTGCTCTATGATTACCTTCTAAAGCAGCGTTTCTTAAATCTCTAAAGTCCGAAGAAATACCACTAATACCGAGCATACCCGATTTTTTGTTGCAGTAATTTAACGTTTCAGTTGCGTCCATACCAAGTTTTCTACCGATAAATTCAGTGATTGACGCGTCTAAATCGCCTGACCTAGTACCCATAGGAACACCACCAAGCGGTGTGAAACTCATACTCGTGTCAACACACTTACCGTCTTTAACAGCGCTAATAGAAGAGCCGTTACCAAGGTGGCAAGTGATAATTTTACTACTTTTACCTTCTAAACCAAGGTATTTAATTGCTTCGCCCGAAACAAATCTATGGCTAGTGCCGTGGAAACCGTAACGACGGATTTTATGTTCAGTGTAAAGTTCGTAAGGAATACCGAAAATGTACGCCTTTTCTGGCATTGTACTATGGAAAGTAGTATCGAATACTAAAACCATAGGAGTGTTTGGCATAACTTCCTTGCACGCTCTAACGCCCGCAATATTAGGAACTTGGTGAAGTGGGCCTAATTCTTTAATAGATAAGCATTTTTCGATATTTTCTTCAGTTGCTAAAACGGGACCGTCAAACATTTCGCCAGCGTGAAGAACTCTGTGCCCTACGGCACCGATTTCGTCCATCGACTTAATAAAGCCGTATTTTTCGCTTACGAGAGTATCTAAAACGAGTTTAATCGCTTCGCTATGCGTTGGCATAGGCTCAGTAATAACTACGTCTTCCCCGTTGTATTTAAATTTTAAGAAAGAACCGTCAATCGCAATTCTTTCGCAACCACCTTTAGCAATTACGCTTTCATTATCCATATCAATAAGTTGATATTTAAGTGAAGAACTACCTGCATTTATAACTAATACTTTCATTTTTTAACTCCTATAAAATTATTCTGCTTGTAAAGCCGTAATTGCAATAACTGCAATAATATCTTCTACGTTACAGCCACGAGATAAGTCGTTTATTGGTTTAGCAAAACCTTGGCAAATTGGGCCGAGTGCCATATATCCTCCAAAACGTTGAGCAATCTTATAGCCGATATTACCAGCGTTAATGTTTGGGAAGATAAATACGTTTGCTTTACCTGCAATTTCCGAATCCGGTGCTTTTAATAAGCCAACTTCAGGAGCAACCGCTGCGTCGAATTGGAATTCGCCGTCAATTTTAACGTTTGGAGCAAGTTCCTTTGCAATTTTAGTTGCTTCTTGCATTTTTGGAACGGATTTAAAGAACTTATCGTCGTTACCAGAGCCTTTAGTTGAGAAAGAAAGCATTGCAACCCTTGGTTCGATACCTGCAATTTTTTGAGCAGTTTCAGCGGAAGAAATAGCAATGTCTGCAATTTGGTTAGCGTCCGGCTCGATATTAATTGCGCAGTCGCCAAATACGGCAACGCCGTCAGGATTATATTGATTTTCCCTTGGAGATATCATAATAAAACTGCTTGATACGGTATTTATGCCAGGCGCAGTTTTAATTACTTGAAGACCTGGTCTTAAAGTGTTTGCAGTAGAGTGGCAAGCGCCTGAAACTAAACCGTCAACGTCGCCTGCTTTAAGCATTAACGCTGCGTACATAGTATAGTCTTTTAAAATAGAAGCCTTTGCCGATTCAACGTCAGCATACTCTGGAGCACCCGTCTTTTTATTTATTTTACCCTTTCTTTGCTCGAATAACATTTCAGCGTATTGAAGAGTTTTTTCGTTAGAAACAGGGTCTATAACCGTAACGCCAGATAAATCAACGTCTGGATTTTTAGCCTTCATATCTTCAAGGTTACCAAGAACTACTACTTTAGCCAAATTTTCTTTAACTGCTAAAGAAGCGGCTTTTACTACTCTAGAATCTTCACCTTCTGGAAGAACTACCGTTTTGTTGAGTTTTGACGCTTTACTTTTAATTTCACTTAAAATGTCTTTCATAAAAAACACTCCTTAAAAAATTTAATATAATTTTTAAATTGCTTTATTATTTTTTAAAAATGGTGTATGATAATATAGTAGACTTGCTTTTATCATACTTTATATATTATATATCATATTTTTATAAAAGTAAAATAAAAGTAAAAGCAAAACGGAACTAATTTTGAAAATTTCAATTACTATTAGCGAGTACAACCCCCTTCACTTAGGGCATACTCGCCAAATCAACTTCATAAAAGAAACTATTAAGCCCGATATTTTAGCGGTAATACTTAGTGGAAACTTCGTAGAACGTGGCGAGCCGTCTATTTGCGATAAGTATACTCGCGCACTTTGGGCAATACAAGCAGGGGCAGACGTAGTTTTTGAACTCCCTACCGTTTTTGCTACGGGCAACGCCGAAGTTTTTAGTAAGGGCGCGCTTAAACTTGCAAACTCACTCCCCGGTGAAAAGGTTTTATGTTTTGGCACGGAAACGGAAAATCCTTCAACGCTTATTGATATTGCTAAAACGATGCTTATTGAAACCGACGAGTATAAAAAACAGTTAAAACTAGAGTTAAAAGAAGGCTTACCTTTTGCAAAGGCAAGGCACGTCGCTCTTCAAAAAACCCACCCAGGGCTTGATTTAACGCCACTTTCCACCCCGAATAACATTTTGGGCGTTGAGTATATTAAGGCGATACTTCAAAACGATTACGATATATCTATTAAAACCATTAAGCGCGATAGCGACTATAACGAAAGTAAAATTATTAAAAAAAGCCCGTCGGCACTATCGATTAGAACTGCGATATCGAGTGGTAAAAAATATAAGTGCAAAGGCAGTGTTCCTAAGTTCGTTTATAAAGATTTACCAAATAAACTCCCCGATTTTTCAAGGGAAATTATTTATTCGCTATTAAAAGCGAGTAAAGAAGACTTAAAACGCTTGCCCGATTTAAGCGAAGGCTTAGAAAACAAGATAAAAGCACTTGTTAAAGACAATTTTAATTTACAAGATTTAATATCAAAATTAAAGACCAAAAGATATACGGAAACAAGGCTTAAACGCATTTTAATATCTTCACTACTCGGCATTGAAGAGAGTTTTGTAAAGAAGTGTTTAAACGATGATTTATATCTAAAAGTGTTAGCAGTAAATAAAGATAAACCAGAGATTTTATCAACGCTATCAAAAGCCAAAAACCCCCTTATAACCCGAAAAAGCGACTATTCTGGCTTGTCCGGCACGGCTCTCGAATGCTTTAATAAAGATATTTTTGCTAGCGCAGTTTACTCGTCCGTAACAGGTAAAAAAATTAACGAATTTGAAATGAAAATGAAATAAACAGTATAAAAAACGATGGCGAAATCGCCATCGTTTTTTATATTGCTATATACTTATTTCAAAGGTTATTTTACCATATTTTTCATCAACGTAAGTATATTTAAAAACGTTGTTTTCTATTACGTAAGTATAATTTGTTGCCGAAGTAGAGCCCTGCATTTTTGCCTGACTTAATTTAGGAATAATAACGTTACCCATATTAATACCACAACCATCGTAAGCACAAATAACTTCTACGTAACCAATATCGTTTGTGGTAGGCTTAACAAGTGTTTCTATATCATACATAGGTTTATGTGGCATTTTTGCTTTAGCCATAATTGGTTGATTACAAGTAACACATTCAAAGTAAACATCGAAACCCGTGCTAGCACAAGTTTTTTCTACGTTGCCAAATTCCATGAAAATGTCACCATCAAAATCGTAAACTTTACCATTTTCTAAAATTATATTGTTAGAAACTCTGTGATTTTTAGGCTCTATTACATTTTTTAATACCAATGGATTGTAAAGAAAAACTCCATCTATTTTAGCAATAGTCCAACTTTCTTCCCCGTGTTCCACACAAGTAGAATCTACTTTTTTATAAGTTGCAGTTGCGTTATATATTGGATGAGTAGTTCCACAATTTCGTGAACAATTACCTAAAATATTAATGGTTCCATCTTTATTAGTAGCGGTAACTGAATATACGTATTTATGACCAGCATTAAGTATTTCTACAATATTTTCTTTGCAAGAAACACATTTATAACTTTCTGAACCATTTACAGTACAGGTTGCTGGAATAACTACAACTCCACTACTTGGTTTCGTATGTGGAACTACTGCTTGTATTAAAATTAGCTTTTTACATGTTGTACAGTCAAAATACGCATTAAAAATACCCGCATTACAAATTTTTTCTACATTCTCCAACCCGATAAATCCTTTTTCTTTGTAAACTGTCCAATCGTAAACTTTAGTTAAATCTATTTCTTCATCGCCTAAACAATGTTTTTTTGCCGGATAGGAATAATTACAATCTAAACAAACGTTATCTCCCTTACACATTGGTTTAGTTTCGTCAAATTTACACTGCTCAATTATTTTATGATTGTTATCGTTCTTACAAATTTTAGCATGACTATTATTTTCATAATGCACCCAATCATCATAATCATGACCTAAAGGCTCGCCAACTTCATAAGTTAAATTGCTTTTTAAAGCACATCTACAAGAATAATAATATACGGCTTTATTTTCACAAGTTGCTAGAGATTTAAGATATTTACTAGTTGAATTCTTTACGTTAAAATTATGTTGATGCCCTAATTCCATACCGTATTCTTCATTACATACGGAGCAAATTGGCCTATTGGTTTCAGTTGCTACTCCACCGATACAATCTTCAGTAATTTTATGCTCGCTATTATTTTTGCAAGTTTTAGTATGCGTACCATCATTATTACTAATAAAATTACCATAATCATGATTTAATGCAGTTTGTGATTTGGTTTTAGTATCGCTTTTACCACAATTATTTTCGCAACTTGCAGTTTCAGTCCCGTCAACTTCACAAGTAGCATCATTATTATAAACGTAATTAGCAAAATTATGACCTAACGGCTCACCATGTTCAAAAGTTAAACTTCCTTTTTCTCCACTTTCTCCACAATTACAACTATAATAATAAATCGCTTTATTTTCACAAGTTGCTTCACTCTTTAAATATTTATTGTCAACAATCTCTTTATCAAAAACGCATTTATGCTCAGGGACATTTCCCCCACAAGCAGTAAATATTCCTAAACATAAAGTTAAGACAAAAATAATTGTTAAAAGTTTAAGTAAAAAAGTTTTCATAAACCACCAAATAAATTTTAATAAATTTATTATACTACTTTATTCTTATTATTGCAAGGAAATCTTTAATTTAATGGATTTTCTTATAAACTCAAAAACGCTCTCAAACGAGAGCGTTTTTGCTTTTCTAAGCGACGTGAGTATTGCGCTTTCTAAACGATAGCCTAACTTACAAAATTTCTAAGTTTTTACCAAATACACGCTTAAAGTCTGGTTGAGAAGAGAGCGCGTCTTTAATCTCTAGACTTGCTTCGCCGGTAAGTTCGGTTTTCATAATAACCGAGTCACCTAAAACGTCACAATTAATAGAAGTTACGCAAGACGACATGCTTCTATCTAAACTAACGGCAATTCTTAAAATTACGCCGAGTTTTCTAATAATTTCAACGTCCGACTCTGATATAAACTCTTTATATTTAACGAGTTCTGCTAAAGAGAAATCGTCGTTCTTATAGTTTGCAACGACAAGTGCCGCTAAAACTATATCTCTTTGTTGAATACCGTATAAACTAGAGTTTAAAATAATATAACTCGTGTGTTTTTGATAGTCGTAATACTTAATAGTAGTGCCGGCATCGTGAAGGTACGCTGCAACCTTTAAAATCTTTAAGCATTGGCGTGGGAATTTATGTAGTACGCGAAGTTGCTTAAAGAGTTGAACGGAAAGATTAACAACTTGTTCACAGTGCGCTTCGTTACAGTGGTGATACTTAACTAAAGTTTGTAAACTATACGTTAAAACGTCTGAAATAGGCTTTTCTACCGTTAATGGAACTGCGTAGTTAAACATTATACCTTCTCTTAATCCACACGCGGAAATTACTATATTTTCAAAGTGTAAAGACTTAGTAAACGCGTGAACTATTGCAAAAGCAGACGGCAATAAATCCGCCCTATCGGAAGAAATGCCTTTAATTCTTTTCTTTTTATCTAAATCTAAAGTTTTAAGCATATTGTATACGCTTACGAATTCTTCAGTATTTACGTTATAGTTGTGAATAAGTGGAAGTGGACATTTCTTTTTCATTTTAACTATCTTGCAAAGGTTCCTAAACGAACCACCACAACCGATAAGTTGAGTTTCAGGGTCAATATCTTTAAGCCACTCTATTCTTGATAATTGTTCAACTATAAATTCTTCGATTTTTTCGGCTTGTTCTTCTTGAGAAAGCCCGTCCGCCCCAAAAAGGTCGGTTAAAGTAACCGCGCCGAAAGGAAGTGTTTCGTAATTTAATAAATTACGCCTATTATAATAAATGATTTTAGTGCTTCCGCCACCTATTTCTATAATAAGGCCTTTAGGCACGTCCATAGTATTAATAACGCCACGATAAACGTAGGTCGCTTCTTCTTCTGCAGATAATACTTTAAGTTTTATTCCTGTGTTTGCAACGATTTCATCTAAGAAACTGCGTTGATTTTTCGCACGGCGAACAGCCGCCGTAGCAACGGCGATAATTCTTTCAATTTCGTATGCATCACATAATTTTCTAAACATTTTGAGAGTTTTTATAGTTTCGGCTATGCGTTGTGGTTTTAAAAAACCATCACGTTCCATATCTTTGCCGAGCCTTACACTCTCTTTAATTTGGTCAATAACCACGAAATGACCGTCACCTAACATTTCTACGATGACGAGCCTTGCAGTATTTGAGCCTAAATCGATAATACCTATCTTTTCCAAAATAATATACTCCTATAGTAAAAATATAAAAAGCCCGTTTATAAAGTCGAGCATATCTCCGTATGGCTATTATACAACAAAAATAAAAGCATTTCAAGACCTATTTTGAAAAAAAGTAGTATATTTTTTTACATTATTTCTGATTTTTATTGAATTTCTCTATAATTTTATGTGAAAAATACTGTATAAACGACAAAATAAGCAAAAATCCACCAAAAATTCTAGATAAAAGTTCGCCCTTTATATTTATTGAAAGAATACTACCTAGTATCGAGAAAATAACTGCGGGAATTATAATATAAAGTAGCCCTTCTTTTTTTACGAGTTTATTCTTTATATGAATAATAAGAGCAACGATTGCAACGGGAACGAACGATACCAAATTCACTGCTTGTGCAACGTGCTGTTTAACCGATAAAAATATAGTTAACATCGGAATTAATATCGTTCCTCCGCCCATTCCCATACCACCTAAAACACCACTTAATAATCCAACTATTAAAAACCAAATGAAATTTAAATCCATAGCGTAATCTCCTTAAAAAACTAGTAATTTAATACCTGCAATAAACATAATAACCGCAAAGATTTTAACAAGCGCTTTATTGTTGATTTTTTTAAGCAAAATTCCTCCTAAAGCCCCGCCTATTACCGAGCCTATAAGCGTTGGAATACCAACTGCTAAATCGTAATTGCCCGAGTAAATTTGTATCGCTCCACTAATAATAGTAATAGGTAAAATTATAGCGATAGCCGTTGCGTGCGACTGTTTATCTTTTAAAGTGCAAAGTATAGTTAACATTGGAACTACAATCATTCCACCTCCACCACCGAAAAGCCCACACACACTACCTGTAACGACGCCCGTTATTATCAAAATTATAACTTTTTTAAAATTCATATTAAAAGTATAGGTAAATTAATAAAATTTAGCCACTTAAAACATAATTAATAAAAAATCCTAAAAAATTCTTTTAAAGTATTGCTTTTTACGGCAAAATATATTATACTAATTTAAGTATTTAAGAATTATACTGCATGCGTACGCGTATGCGAACTAAATAAATCTTGAAAGAGGGACTTATGTATTCATTAACTAAAACTAAAATTAAAAATTTCCTTGTCGTATTATTAACGCTTGTTTTAGCGTTATCGGTTGCTTTGTTTGCCGCTTGTGGAGATACTTCTTCAACTGATGGTAACGATGATGATGATACACCAACAACCGAAGAAACTATAACCGACTATCAAGTTGTAAAAAACGGTGACTTTGAATTTGCTACTACTGAAAAGAGCAAATTCCCATTTTCAACTTCTATAAATTGGACGCGTTCTACGGATACTGATAAAAACTCTGCAACGGCTTCAAGCGTTTCGTCAGGTATTATCGATACTAAGGCGGACGTTTGGGCAAAACTTAAAGACGATGAAAAACCAGTAGACGCTGAAGGCAATAAAATCAATCCAGGTACACCTTATTCTAATCAACTTATCACTTCTTCAAATTACGACTATGAAGATGAAGATAAAAGGGTTAACCCACAAGTTGACGGAACTAAGATTTTAATGATTAACAATAAATCTTCAGTTGATGGTCTTGGTTCTGCGCAAAAGTTTAAATCAACTGCAACGATTTCCGTTCCCGTTGATTCTTACGCTATTATTTCACTTTGGGTTAGAACTGATAATATTAAATTAAAATCGGGTGAAAACGGTGGTGCTTACGTTCTTATAACTGATAGAGTTGGCTCAGTTTCTTACAAGAACATTGAATATCGTGATATTAACACTAACGGTAAGTGGGAAAAAATTGAAACCGTTATTAAAGGCTCTACGTTTAACTCTGCTACTTTCAACGTAACACTTGGTTTAGGTAGAGGTAACGGAACGTTTAAAGCCGATTACGTTGAAGGCTTTGCTTTCTTTGATAACGTTGAAGCAACTATTTACTCGGCTTCTGAATACAAGGCTTTAAATAGAACGGATTCGTTTATTAAAGTTAAAAAAGATACTGATAAATACAACGAATACACTACTCCAACTAACAATAATACCTTATCTTACGCATACACTTACGAATATAAGGATGAGGACGTTGTAAAGATACACGTTGATGGCGAAAATGAAGGATATTATAACACTTCTAATATTCTTCCTTCTTACGGATATAATTTATCTGCGAATAACGAAATTAAAAAAACTACTGTTAACGCCGTTACTAACGAAACTATTAAAACTGCAATCAGCGATATTAATGATACCGGTTTAAGCAACGATGCTTCATTAATTTATTTTGATTTTAAAAGAGCGTCTACCGGTTACTACACTACTGATAAAATAGAGATTGAAGAAGGCGCTCGCCATTACGTAACTTTCTTTGCGAAAACTTCAGTTGATAATGACAAAATTAAAATGGCTAAAGTTTCATTAGTTAATACAACGACTGGCGAAGAAACTACTACCCTTTCAGCGTTTAGTTCGTTTACGACTACTGCCGTTACTGATAGCGCTTACGGCAAATGGGTTAAATATTCTATTTTCGTTACTAATCCAACTGATACTTTAACCGATTATAGAATTAAATTCGTATTCGGTGATGACGAAACTACTCTTATTGGTGACGTTTATAAACTTCAAAAAGGTTACGCTATATTTGCAGGTTTAAACGTTGAACCTATTCCTGAAGAAACTTACAATCTCGTTTCAACGAATTCAACTGCTACTAAAATTTCGGTTTACGGTATGTACTCTAATTACACTGATGAAAGCACAAGTTCAGGGCTTAAAGATTCTTACCCACACGGCACTGACCAATACGGCGCTTTTGAAATAGTAGATAAACCAACAACTTATATTCAAAACTTTATAGTAATGGGCAATAGAGATGACGTTTACGCTGGTATTATTAACAGCAAGTATAACGACAATTATGATTTCCTTACATCTATCGAAAAACAAGCGTTTGTAGACCTTAAAGAAGAAAATAACGAACACTCTCAACTTCTTATCTTTAAAAATCAAACTACGGTAGGAACTACTCAACTTCTTACCACGAAAAAGACAATACCTGCAAACACTATAGTTAAATACACTATTAAATTAAAAGTTTTAGGCGATACGACTGCTAAGATAAGGTTAGTTGAAGCCGACCCTGATAATGATGGCAATTACAAAACTTACGAATTAGATGCAGGCGATTGGAAAGAAGAATTAACTTCTACGGTTGATAGTTCTTCGTACACAGTTAATAATTGGACGGAAGTTTGCTTCTACATTGCAGCAGGTAATCAAACTATGTCGTTTAGAATTGAATTCTCATTAGAAAAACCTGGTACGATGTTCCTTCACTCTATAGTTGATGATACTGCATCGTTTACTTCTATTCAAGCATTAGACGATGAAATAGCATCTTTAAAAGAAGAATTTGAAGCAATTTATGAAAAATTTGAAGCAATTGATCTTCGACTTTCTAAGCCTCGTACTCATACTAGAGCACCTGCAAAAGTTCTTTCAACAGACGAAGACGGTAATGAAGTTGAATCTACTAGAACGTTTGAACCTACTGAAATTTACACTTCTAACAATTTATATACCTTTGCTAAGTTCAATACGATTTTTGCAGACGAAGAGATTGACGAAAGAACTAAAGACGAATCAAACGAAAACGATACGACAACTGATACAGATAATGACGGTTACGCCGTTACAACTGATTTAGGTTTACAAATTTCATCACTCGTTTTAGCACTTGCACTTATTGCGGTATTAATTGTTGTAGTTGTTAGAAACTTTAAAAAGAATAACTCTTCTAGAAAAGCAGTTGTTAAGTCTTATTACAGTAGAGACACAAGAGATGAAGCAATGGCTAAAATTGCTAAAAAGAAAGCAAAAATAGACGTTTCTTCTACTGAAGACGATGGCGAATATAATTACGAAGAAGCAGAAGCAATCGACGAAGAAGTTAATGAAGAAACTATAGAAGAAGTTGCTGAAGAAACTACTGACGCTGAAGTTGTTATTGACGTAGAAGAAATTCCACAAGAACCTGAAGTTCAAGTAGAAGAATCTACTACTGAAGAAGTAGAAACTGAAGAACCTAAAGAAAACAACTAAAACATAATAAAACTAAACTCCATCGAAGCCTACTTCGATGGATTTTTATTGCACTATTATTTAAAAACTCCCACCTAATTAAAGGTAGGAGTTTTAATATTAAAATTATTTAACGTATTTTTTAAGGTCTTTTACTCTATCAAGTTTTTCCCAAGGGAATTCACTTCTTCCAAAGTGGCCATACGCAGCAGTTTGTTTATAAATTGGTCTACGAAGGTCTAGAGTTTTAATAATCGAGTAAGGTCTTAAATCAAACTCTTTAGTAACGATATCTGCAATTTCACCGTCAGGTAAAACGCCCGTGCCGTAAGTGTTAATAAATACCGATAACGGTTTTGCAACGCCTATTGCGTAAGAAAGTTCAAGTTCACATTCTTTTGCTAAGCCAGACGCCACTATGTTTTTACAAATATATCTTGCCATATACGCGGCGCTTCTATCAACTTTAGTTGGGTCTTTACCACTAAACGCCCCGCCACCGTGAGCACAACTTCCACCGTACGTATCAACGATAATTTTTCTACCCGTTAAACCACTATCGCCGTGAGGTCCACCAATTTCAAATCTACCCGTTGGATTGATATAAAATTTAGTGTTTTCATCTAAAAGTTCTTTAGGTAAAACTGCTTCAATAACTTCACGCTTAACGTCATCTCTTAACTTTTCAGTCGTAACGTTTTCATCGTGCTGAGTTGAAATAACTACTGCTTCAATACGCTTAACTTTACCGTTACAATATTCAACGGTTACTTGGCTCTTACCGTCAGGGCGAAGATAATTTAAAACACCTTGTTTTCTAACGTATGAAAGCCTTCTTGTAAGTTTATGCGCTAAAGTTAAAGCCATTGGCATATACTCTTCAGTTTCGTCAGTTGCGTAACCGAACATCATACCTTGGTCGCCAGCACCTATAAGGTCGGCAACATCGCCAGATAAACGGTGTTCAACGGAACTATCCACACCCATTGCTATATCTGCACTTTGCTCTCTTATACTCGTTATAACGCCACAAGTTTCAGCGTCAAAACCTAACTTGTTTGAATTGTAACCTATTTCGGCTACGGTTTTTCTTGCAATGGCTTGTATATCTACGTAACAATCGGTAGAAATTTCACCCATAACGAGTATTAAGCCCGTACAACAACTACATTCACACGCTACGCGCGCGTTTGGGTCTTTTTCTAATATAGCGTCAAGGACTGCATCGGAAATTTGGTCGCAAACCTTATCAGGATGCCCTTCTGTTACACTTTCGCTTGTAAAAAATTTATTCATATTTTATCCTTTTATATTTTTATAAGTAAAGTTATTATATATTTTTTTATTTTGTTTGTCAATTAAAGTAATAAATGATATACT
This sequence comes from Christensenellaceae bacterium, assembly GCA_045603725.1. Taxonomy (GTDB): domain Bacteria; phylum Bacillota; class Clostridia; order Christensenellales; family Borkfalkiaceae; genus HGM11412. The sequence continues at coordinate 8,732 of JAZUMP010000009.1, read as the reverse complement.
CTATTTATGAATAATTTATGCAATATCTGCCCTAATAACTGCAACGTCGATAGAACGACTAAATTGGGGCGTTGTGGCTCTAGCAATATAATTAATATAGCAAAATACTATCTTCACCCTTACGAAGAGCCTGCTATTAGCGGTAAAAATGGGTCGGGTACGGTATTTTTTACCGGTTGCGCGCTAAAATGCGTGTTTTGCCAAAATTATGAACTTTCAAGAAATACTCGTGGTAAAGATATTACTCCAAAGCAATTATCCGATATTTTTAAAGAACTTGAAAATAAAGGCGCGCATAATATAAATTTAGTAACACCATCGCATTATGCGTATCAAATAATTGACGCGCTAAATATTTATAAACCTAAAATTCCTATCGTTTACAACACTCACGGCTATGAAAGTTTATCTACGCTAAAAGAGATTGAGCCGTATATCGACGTTTTTCTTCCCGATTTAAAATTTAAAAGTTCTACGGTATCGAAAAGGTATACGTCTAAAAGCGATTATTTTGAAATTGCTTCTAAAGCCGTAGAATTTATGATGGAAAGTAAAAAGACGGTAATTGAAAACGGACTTATTAAAAGTGGCGTCATTATTAGGCACTTAATACTTCCACTTTCTTCAAACGATAGTATTGATATTATAAACTGGTTTAAAGAACATCGAAAAAACGGCGCAATTTTCTCACTTATGGGGCAATATACGCCACTTGGCGATATTAAAAATTATAAAGAACTTTCGCGCAAAATTACTAAAGCCGAGTATGATAGAGTTTTAACTCAATTATATAGTTTAAATGAAAGCGAGTGCTTTATTCAAGACCTTTCTTCGGCAAGCGAAAAATACGTTCCTACTTGGGATTTTTAATGCTTTTGACTATCTTTTTTAAGTTTAAAATATTCTTTCAAAATTTTCCCTACTTCGTTCGGGTTACAATTTTTTAATTTGTTTAAGACTTTTCTACATTCCTTATCAACGTTTTTCATACAAAAAGAATGTGCAAATATAAAACCCCTATACCTTATAGTATAGGGGAAATTTTTACTTTCTTCCGGTAGAACCAAAACCGCCTTCTCCACGTTTAGTATCGTCTAAACTATCACACTCAACGTAATTGCAAGGATAGTAATTAGTAATGACCATTTGCGCCACTCTTTCGCCTTTTAAAACCGTTTGTGGTGTAGAGCCGTGATTGTGAAGAGCAACCTTAATTTCTCCCCTATAATCGCTATCAATAACCCCTACTTTATTTGCAGGTGCTAAACCTTTTTTACACGCAAGACCACTTCTTGCAAAAATTAAACCTACGGCATATTTAGGAATAGCACACGCAATACCCGTTCCTATAAACGCAGTTTCATTAGGCATAATTACAATTTCTTCTTCCACGCTATAAAGGTCTGCCCCTGCGGCGTATTCTGAGCCAAAAGTAGGCTTTATTGCATTTTCATTTAACTTTTTAAATTTAATTTTTAATTTTTTATTAAACATAATTCTACTTCTCAAAATCAAATAATATAATTTTTCTTTCTTTTAACGATTTCTTTACGTCTATAATTCTTTGGTTAGACGAGCCTTTAAATTGTAACGATATATCTTTAAGTTCTTCAATAAATCTGCCGTCAACCAAAACGTCGATTAAAGTAAGTAAGCGAAAGGTGTTTTCAGTTCTAGCACGGCTATTTTTTAATAGTTCTTCATCAAATAAATAACCCGTGTAGCACCATATAGTTTTATCAGGAACTTCTTTTTTTACCCTTTCTAGAAAGGGAAGTAACGCGATTTGATTTTTAGGTTCAAACGGCTCCCCACCGAGAAGAGACAATCCGTCGCAATACCCGAATTTTAAAGACTTTATAATTTCATCTTCTACGTCTTTAGTAAATTCGTATCCATAGTTAAAATCCCACGCTTCGCTATTAAAACAGCCTTTACACTTATGTGTACAGCCCGAAACGAAAAGAGAAGTTCTTATACCTAGACCGTTTGCTATATCGTTGTATTTTATAGTTGCATATTTCATAATTACCATATAGTAAAATCTTTTAGTAGAAACTAAAAGATTTTATTCTTTATAAATAGTTGTGATTAAGCCTATTCTTAGAGATGTAAAACTCTCTCCTTAATTTCCTGAGTCCTACCTTGATTCCAATATTGAGTACCAATATAGCCACAAGTACGACGGGCTACGTTCATCTTAGTTTGGTCAACGTTGCCACATTTTGGGCATTCCCAAATAAGTTTTCCGCCTTCGCCTGTTATTATACGAATTTCGCCGTTATAACCACAAACTTGGCAATAGTCGCTTTTAGTGTTGAGTTCCGCGTACATAATATTATCGTAAATAAATTTCATAACCTTAAGTACTGCAGGAATATTGTGTTGCATATTAGGAACTTCTACGTAACTTATTGCACCACCTGGAGATAATTGTTGGAATTCAGATTCTAAAGCAAGTTTAGAAAAAGCGTCAATTTCTTCAGTTACGTGAATATGATAACTGTTCGTTATATAGTTTTTATCAGTTACGCCTTTTACTATGCCAAAGCGTTTTTGAAGCGATTTGGCAAACTTATAAGTAGTACTTTCAAGTGGAGTACCGTAAAGCGAATAGTCGATATTTTCGGCTTTCTTCCAAGCGCCGGTGTATTCGTTTAACTTTCTCATAACCGATAAACCAAACTCTTTACCTTCTTCTTCAGTAAGTTTTTTACCTGTCATATAATAAACGGTTTCCCATAGACCTGCATACCCCAACGAAATTGTAGAATAGCCACCGTGTAAAAGTTTATCAATAGTTTCGCCTGGTTGTAATCTAGCAAGAGCGCCGTGTTGCCATAAAATAGGAGCAGCGTCAGACAAAGTGCCTGTAAGCCTTTCATGACGGCATTGAAGCGCTCTATGGCAAAGTTCCATTCTCTCGTCAAAAATTTTCCAGAAATCATCCATATTTTTACGAGAAGAAAGCGCAATATCAACAAGGTTAACGGTTACTACGCCTTGATTAAATCTACCGTAGTATTTTGGCTTACCTTCACTATCAAGATAAGGTGTTAAAAATGAACGGCAACCCATACAAGTATAACAGTGACCGTCACCGTTAGCGTCTTTTTTAAGGTTAAGCATTACCTTTTCTGAAATATAATCGGGAACCATACGCTTAGCCGTACATTCAGCGGCAAGTTTGGTTAAGTAGTAATACTTGCTATCTTCATATATGTTTTGTTCTTCTAAAACGTAAATAAGTTTAGGGAACGCGGGAGTAATATAAACGCCCTTTTCATTTTTTACGCCTTTTATTCTTTGTAAAAGCGTTTCTTCTATCATTATAGCAAGGTCGTCTTTTTCACGTTGATTTTTGGCTTCGCCTAAATACATAAATACCGTAATGAAAGGCGCTTGACCGTTAGTAGTCATAAGCGTTACTACTTGATATTGTATCGTTTGAATACCCCTTTTGATTTCATCCCTTACGCGTTTTTCAACAATTTTTGCTAAATCTTCTTCAGAAACAGTCGCTCCAACCGAACTAAATTCTTCAGAAACTTCTTTTTTAATCTTTTCACGAGAAATTTGAACGAAAGGCGCTAAGTGAGTAAGTGATATACTTTGTCCACCGTATTGTGAAGAAGCAACTTGAGCGATAATTTGCGTTGCAATATTACATGCAGTTGAAAAACTGTGTGGCTTTTCAATCATAGTACCCGAAATTACCGTGCCGTTTTGAAGCATATCTTCAAGGTTAACTAAATCACAGTTATGCATGTGTTGAGCGTAATAATCAGAATCGTGGAAGTGAATAACACCTGTTTCGTGTGCGTGAACGATATCTTGTGGAAGTAAAATACGCTTAGTTATATCTTTAGAAACTTCGCCTGCAATATAATCACGTTGTACGCTATTTACCGTTGGGTTTTTATTAGAATTTTCTTGCTTAACTTCTTCGTTATTACATTCGATAAGTGTTAAAATTTGGTCGTCAGTCGTGTTAGATTGCCTTAAAAGTTGCCTTTTATAACGATAAGTAATGTAAGTTCTTGCTAAATTGTGCGCGCCAAAACGCATAATTTCGTTTTCTACAAGGTCTTGAATTTCTTCAACGTTTAAAGCGCGTGTTTTCTTTGAGCAAATATATTCAACAGTATTTGCCAAACACGCTATTTGTTCTTCAGTTAACCTGTCTTGCTCGATTACTTCGTTATTAGCCTTTTTAACCGCGCCAATTATCTTATCTAAATCGAACTCAGTTTCTATTCCACTTCTTTTGATTATCTTCATATTTCTTCCTCGTTTTTACTACTGTTTTTAAGGGTGTAGAAGTAGTATACCACATTTTATATATTTTAACTGTTGCTTTTGCAACATTTTACAATTTTTTTTAATAAAAACCACAATATATTGTGGTGGTTTAAATTTATGCATCACATTATATAGATTTATGCAAGACTGTAAAAAACATAAAAACACTGTTTATATGGGAGTTTTTATAGATTTTTAACCTTAAAATAAAGGGGCTTATTTAGCCCCTTTTATAATTTTATTCATTTTCATTTTTTTAAGTAAAACTACGCTTACTAAAAGTGTTGTTAATGAAAATATTATTGAAGAAAGTATTCCTACTTTTATTCCTAAAAATTCTGACACTGTGCCAACTAAAGTTGGCCCAAGCGCACAACCCATATCTCCACCTAACGCAAGCATAGAAAACATCACAGTGCCCCCAGACACGAAAATTTCGCCTGCATAAGCATAAATCGTAGGCCACGCAAATCCAATAAACAGACCACACAGTGCTAATAGAATTAAAGATAATATTTCTATGCTAGTTATAGTAGATAAAACTATCAAACTAGTCAATATTATTGAAGAAATTATTAAAAGTTTTAAAACGTTAAAGTTTTTATTAGCCGTGCCGAAGTATAATCTTGATATTAGCATACATATAGCGAAAGAAGTAACGCCTATAACGTCTCCTATCGATTTCTCTAGGTTTAGTCCCACTTCTAAAAAGTAACTTATCCACTGTGCTACTGCCTGCTCTGACGCTCCCGCACACACCATCAATATAAAAAGCAATATAAATATAGGCTTTTTAAATAGTTTAAATCTCCCTATTGGTTTTTTATCTCCACTTGGAGAAATTATCGGGCATTTTACAAATAAACAAGTAGTAATTATTGGAAAAATCATTAGAGCAAAGGAAAATATTGCCCAATTACTTATGCTAAAAAGTTTAAAAAACAAAGTTGCAAAAATGGTTACGATTATATGCCCAACACAATAAAACGTATGAAGCATATTCATTTGTTTATTATGGTTTTCAAGTGGTAAGGCTTCAATTAACGGACTTAAAATAACTTCTACAATTCCACCACCAACTGCCATTAAGGTAACGGAAAACATTATCCCTATATATAATAATATATAATTAGACGCAAGGTATGACGATAGCCCTAAAATTAAAAGCCCCGAGCAAGATAAAGCGTTAGAAAGTATTGCGGTTTTTCTATACCCTATTTTGAGTACGAGACTTGCCGAAAAAGCATCAACTAAAATTTGTAAACCGAAATTGTAAGTAACTATTATAGAAATTAAGTACAATGGTATTTTGCACTTCGTATTAAAGTACACAAAAAGAAGTGGCAAAAAGTTGTTAACGATTGCCTGAACGATATATCCTAAATAACAAGCCCTTATAGTTAAACTATATTTCTTTTGCATTACTTCTCCTTTAATAAAGGTATTTTAACATATATAATCTTATTTTTCAAGAAAAACAGACACTTAAAACCCCATAAAATCATATAATAAATTAGCCGAACGGTTTTTCGTTTAGCTAATTTACTTCTAAGGATTTTTATATGTGCTTTAATTTATGTTCAAATTCTCAAAATAATTGTAATCATAGACGTCAAACGATAGTAGTAGGACAAATTGGCCCACGTGGTCCTGTTGGTCCTACCGGTCCACAAGGCCCACAAGGTCCTCAAGGCGAGCAGGGTCCGGTTGGTCCACAAGGTGCTACGGGTGCAGTTGGTCCAATAGGTCCGGTTGGCCCACAAGGCCCTCAAGGCTTAACGGGTGCAACGGGTGCTACCGGCGCTACCGGCGCGACGGGTCCGGTTGGTCCAATAGGTCCGGCTGGTCCTCAAGGCCCTGTTGGTGCTACGGGTGCTACCGGTCCACAAGGCCCAGTAGGCCCTCAAGGCCCACAAGGTGAACCTGGTCCTGCCGGCACAAGCGATGCTATATACGCTAACGCTACTACCGGCACGGTTGCAAGTTTAGGAACTTTCCCTATTGTTCTTAACTCTTCAACTTCTCCTACAACTATAACGGTTGCAGGCGGAGTAGTAACCTTGCCACAAGGCGTTTATCTAGTTAATTATTACGCTAACGGCTCTTCGCCTACTTTTAGCGTTTCTCTTAACGTTGACGGAACTTCCGTTTCTTCCTTAACGTCTCCTACGGCAGACATAGAAACTCTTTCTAAATCAGTTATCGTAACGGCAGGTGCTGACGGAACAACTCTTACTCTTACTAATTTAGGAACGGAAGAATTTACTACTATCGACGTTGGTCTTACAGTTTTAAAACTAAACTAAAATATTATAATAGAGCGCCTTTTTAATAAAGGCGCTTTAATTTTTCGATATATATTTACAAAATACTTTTAGCATAAAAATTCCTTAAAAATTTTAGGTATAGACAATTTTAGAAAAATATGATAACATATATTTATAAATAAGACTTCTTTTTCTATTTTAGACGTCATTTAATACTTAAAAAGGAGAATTAAAATATGAGAATTATAACGATTAGCCGTGAATTTGGCAGTGGTGGGCGCGAACTTGGAAAACGCCTTGCCGAACAACTTGGATTTAATTATTTTGATAGAGAAATTATTACAGAAATTGCCAATCATACACAACTTAATGAAGATTATATTCAAACTATACTTGAAAAGGGTTTATCTTCATACCCAATACATATAGGTCAAACTTTTGCGGGAATAACAGCCATTAATCACACGCCTATCGAAGTTCTTATCGCACAGCAAAAAATACTTAAAGAACTTGCCGAACAAGGCGATGCGGTTTTTATCGGTAGAAGTGCGGACGCTATTTTAAGAGATTATAATCCACTTAATATTTTCGTTTATGCAGATATGGATTATAAACTTCAGCGCTGTAAAGCAAAAGGCGAAGTAGACCTTAATTTGAAAGACAAGGTTTTATGCCGTAAAATTAAAAACGTAGATAAAGGAAGATATAGAAACCATAATCTTTTAGGTTACACTAAATGGGGAGATAGAAAGTCTTATCATTTAATGGTAAATACCACGGGATTTAATATACAAGATATAGTCCCGTCAGTAAAAGAATACGCTATTAAATTTTTTGAAAAAAACGGCAAATAGCATTAAAAAAGCGTTGCACTCTGAAATGCACCCCAAAAGTTAGACACTTTAGGAGGTGCATTTTTAATGGCAAAAAAAGGACAAGTATTTAAAAAATACTCGCCAGAATTCAAATTATCCGTTATACTAGATATGCGAGAAAACCATTTAACATATACAGAAACAATGTGCAAATGGTTGCCACACATAGATAAAAGAACTGTATCAATTATACAAAGGTGGGAACGCAAATATCTAGAAGAAGGATATGAAGGACTAATGAAAGATAATCGTGGCAAACCTAGTTTAGAAGGAAAGAAACGTGGCAGACCACCAAAGTTAGATAAAAAGGTGGAAGAAGATTTAATAGCGGAAAACCAACGTCTTAGGATGGAGATTGAATACTTAAAAAAACTGAGTGCCTTAGTTCTTGCGGACGAGCGAGAGAATGGGAAAAGGCGAAAGTAATCGCTGAACTAAGGCTTAAATATCCGCTTAAAGAATTACTTAAATTATCTAAACTTGCTCGTAGTACGTATTACTACTATCTCAAAGAAAAGAAAGATAAATACATAGTAGAAAAGCAAGAGATACAAGATATATTTGCAAACAGTAAAAATACTTACGGTTACCGTAGAATAACGTTAGAGTTAAAGCAAAAAGGTTACGTAATTAACCATAAAACAGTGTTAAAACTAATGAAAATGCTTAAAATCTACGGAAAACAAAGGAAAAGCAAGTATAAATCGTATCGTGGAGAAGTTGGAAAAGTTGCTCCTAATATACTAAATCGTGAGTTTAACGCTAACGCTCCATATACAAAACTTACTACTGACGTAACAGAGTTTTCTGTATGTAATGAAAAGGTGTATTTATCTCCTGTGTTAGATATGTTTAACAACGAGATATTAAGTTATTCTATCTCTACAAGCCCAAACTTTCTACAAACGAGAGAAATGCTTAAAGGTTTATTTGAGAGACTACCTAAAACAGCAACCCCACTACTACACTCTGACCAAGGCTGGCAATATCAAATGCGAGAGTTTCAACGTACACTTAAAGCGCATAACGTAACGCAAAGTATGTCAAGGAAAGGAAACTGTTTAGATAACAGCGTAATGGAAAACTTTTTTGGTAGACTTAAAGTAGAAATGTATTACGGCGAAAAATTTGAAAGCGTTAACGCTTTCATACAAAAACTACACGAATACATTAACTATTACAACAATGAAAGAATATCTTTAAAATTGAAAATGAGTCCAGTTAAATACCGAACTCAATTCCAATATATTTAATTTAATTTTTTGTCTAAACTTTTGGGTTCACATCA
>JAZUMP010000008.1:0-43050 GCA_045603725.1 Christensenellaceae bacterium | reverse complement strand
CAAACGGTTGACAAACGTTAAGGCTTTTTTGAAGAAATAGTAGGGGAAGTTTTAAGCGTCAGCTATGCGGGAGTAGCTCAGTGGTAGAGCACTGCCTTGCCAAGGCAGGTGTCGCGAGTCCGAGTCTCGTTTCCCGCTCCATTTAATAATAAGCGAAACGCTTTATATAAATAAAATTTAATTAACGCTTATAGTTTTAAAACGAGACGAGGACGAGAAGAGTTCGGACGGTCGCAGTGTTAGTTAAATAAGGCGCCATAGCCAAGCGGTAAGGCCCAGGTCTGCAAAACCTTCATCCCCCGGTTCAAATCCGGGTGGCGCCTCCAATAATTAAGCAACCCATAGGGTTGCTTTTTTTTGTCTCTCTTATCGTATAATTTTTAAATTTTTACAAAATAGTTAAAAAAATTTACAAAAATCATTGATTTATATGCGAATTTCTTATATAATATGTGTAGTTTTAATATAATCAAAATAAGGAGAAAATAATGGATAGATTATTTAAAAGAAGTAATAGCGCAAAATGGTTTAAACTCGATAAGTTTTGGGATTTTTGTATAGACCCAAACAATAAAGGCAACGAAGAAAAGTGGTATGAAAATTTTCCTACAAATAAAGAGAAAATGTACGTTCCATCTTGCTGGAATACTACGCTTGGTTATTTTCAATATATGGGCACTGCTTGGTATAAAACGGAATTCCAAATTGCTTCAAACAGCATTTATTTAAAATTTGAAGGCGTAGCCAACGATTGCGACGTTTATTTAGATAAAAAATATATTGGTAGCCATACAGGTGGGTTTGTTGAGTTTGGATTTGAACTTTTAAATATTAAAAAAGGTAAGCATGAATTAGTTTTAAGGGTAAATAACGACCTTAATAATAAAGAAACCATTCCTCACTCTTTTCCTGACTGGTACAACTACGGTGGAATTAATAGGGGTGTTGAAATTCGTGAAATTGAAGATTGTTATATAAAAAATACAATCGTTCGTTACGACCTTGACGGTAATACTGCAAATCTTTTAGTTGCTGCTAATATTAAAACCCTTAAAGAAATTACTAATAAATTAGAGGTTTTAATTGACGATGTTTGCGTTTATTCTAAAGAAGTTACTATTTATGGTGATGCTGAAGTAGTGGCAGACGGTATTAAACTTGAAAATTTAAAACTTTGGGATATAAAAGAGCCTAACCTTTACTACGTAACCGTTAAATTCGGTGGAGAAGACCTTATAGATAGAGTAGGCTTTAGAACTATAGAAACTAAAGGTAAAGACATTTTATTAAACGGCAAAAAAATAACGCTCGTTGGCGTAAACCGTCACGAAGAATTTCCTGACTTTGGTTTCTCTATGCCGTTTGAATTAACAAAAAGGGATATTGATATAATAATAGAACTTAACTCAAATACCGTTCGTGGCTCGCACTATCCAAACAGTAAGAAAACTATAGACTATTTAGACGAAGTAGGTTTATTATTCTGGGAAGAAGTTCCACTTTGGGGTAATAATGGTGAGTGGGCGGAATCATTTAAAAATCCTGAATTTGTAGAGCGTGCGGTAAACTATCATAAAGATATGGTAGTAAGAGATTTAAACCACCCTTGTATTGTATTTTGGGGGTTATATAACGAAGTTAACACTTCTTTAGACCAAACTAGAGATTTTAGCAAAAAACTTATTGAAACTATTAAAAAATATGACAATTCAAGGCTTATTACTTACGCTAGTAACATTGGGGCAAGGGATAATTGCATTGATTTAGTTGACGTTGTTGGGTTTAATAAATATATTGGTTGGTACGATTCTGAAGAGACTGAAACAATTGAACAATACGTTGAAAATGTTAGAAAAAGAGTTAATGAAGTTTCGGGAGAAAAGCCTATTATTATGTCGGAATTTGGTGCTGCAGCTATTAAAAGCCATACTTCTTACGAACATATGAGATGGTCGGAAAATTATCAATCAGAACTACTAAAAAAACACATAGAAACTTTCTTTAATAGTGGTGAAATTTGTGGTACTTTAATTTGGCAATTCTGCGACACTCATACTCAAAACGTAAATTATTTCACAAAGCCTAGAGGATATAACAATAAAGGTATTGTAAGTGAATATCGACTTCCAAAGACTTCCTTTTTCACAATAAAAGATTTGTATAAAAAATACAACCCAAAATCTAAAGAAGATAGAAACTTTAAAATGTTTTAAAATTTATAAAATCCCGCAAGCAGTTGCGGGATTTTGTGCTTATTTACATGATTTTGTCTTTATTTACACTAAATTTATAAAAAATTTTAAAACGTCTTGATTTAAAAATAAAAGTCATATATACTATTCGTATATAAATTAAAACACGTACGTTAAGGAGAATGTATGGACAGATTATTTAAAAGAAGTAATAGCGCAAAATGGTTTAAACTCGATAAGTTTTGGGATTTTTGTATAGACCCAAACAATAAAGGCAACGAAGAAAAGTGGTATGAAAATTTTCCTACAAATAAAGAGAAAATGTACGTACCGTCTTGCTGGAACACAACGCTTGGCTATTTTCAATATGTGGGAACTGCTTGGTATAAAACGGATTTTGAAATTAAAGCAAGTAGTATATACTTAAAATTTGAAGGCGTAGCCAATGATTGTGACGTTTATTTAGATAAAAAATTTATTGGGCATCATAACGGTGGTTTCGTTGAATTCGGCTATGAACTTTTAGGTATTGGCGCCGGTAAACACGAGTTAGTTTTAAGAGTAAATAACGACCTTAACCTTACAGATACAATACCACACTCAATTTCCGATTGGTATAACTACGGTGGAATAAATAGGGGCGTTGAAATTCGCGAAATTAACGATTGTTATATCAAAGATAGCGTAGTGCGTTACGACCTTAACGGCAATATGGCAAATATATCGGTTAGCGCAAATATTAAAACACTTAAAAAAATCACTGATAATTTTGAAGTGTATATTGAAGATAAACTCGTATATTCTAAAGAAATAACAGTTGACGGCGACTTTGAAATGGTTGCCGAAGATATAAAGTATAGTGATTTTAAACTTTGGGATATAAAAGAGCCAAACCTTTACTACGTAACCGTAAAATTCGGCGGTGAAGACCTTATCGATAGAGTAGGTTTTAGAACGATTAAAACTCAGGGTAAAGATATTTTATTAAACGGTAAAAAAGTTGTTTTAGTAGGCGTTAATCGCCACGAAATTTATCCTGACTTTGGCATATCAATGCCTTTTGAATTAACTAAAAGGGATATTGATATAATAATAGAACTTAACTGTAACACCGTTCGTGGCTCGCACTATCCAAACAGCAAAAAGACTTTAGACTATTTAGACGAAGTAGGCTTATTATTCTGGGAAGAAGTTCCTCTTTGGGGAAATCGTCCTGAGTGGGCAGAATCTTTTAAAAAACCTGAATTTATAGAACTTGCAGTTAACTACCATAAAGATATGGTAGTAAGAGATTTAAATCACCCGTCTATCGTATTTTGGGGATTACATAACGAAGTTGATACGACTTTAGAACAAACTAGAGAGTTTAGTAAAAAACTTATAGAAACTATTAGAAAGTACGATAATTCTAGGCTTATTACTTACGCATCAGTAGTAGGTCAAAGAGATAACTGTTTAGATTTAGTTGACGTTATAAGTTTTAATAGATATATTGGTTGGTATGACTCTCAAGCAAGAGAAAGTGTGGACGACTATATTAAAGCAATCGCAAGTAAAGTTAAGGAACTTTCAGGCGAAAAACCTATTATAATGTCTGAATTCGGCGCTGCTTCTATTAAAGGTCATACTTCATACGAACATATGAGATGGTCGGAAAACTATCAAGCAGAATACTTAAAAATGCATATTGAAAAATTCTTTAATAGTGGAGAAATTTGTGGTGCATTAATTTGGCAATTCTGTGATATGAACACTCAAAACGCAGATTATTTAGGTAAACCAAGAGGCTTTAACAATAAGGGTATAGTAAACGAATATCGCTTACCTAAAACTGCCTTCTTTACAATCAAAGAATTGTATAAAAAATATAATCCTAAATCTAAAGAAGATAGAGAGTTTATATTATATTAATAAAAACTATAAAAATCTCGCACGGAAGTGTGAGATTTTTAAATAAAATTTAAAAAAGGCACGAAAATTCTTGATTTAAAGTAAAATATATATTATTCTATTACTATGATTTATAACGATATATTACAAGCAATCGGGCATACACCGATGATTAAACTTAATAAAATGGTAGGAAACGACTCTGCCGAAATTTTAGTAAAATTTGAAGGCTTAAACGTTGGTGGCTCTATAAAAACAAGAACTGCCTACAATATGATTACCTTAGCGGAAAAACAAGGCAAAATTAATAAGAATACTATAATCGTTGAGCCAACTAGTGGCAATCAAGGTATTGGGCTTGCATTAGTTGGTGCAGTTAAAGGCTATAAAACTATTATCATAATGCCGGACTCGGTTAGTGAAGAAAGGCGCAAGCTCGTTCGCCATTACGGTGCTGAAGTAATCTTAATTCACGATGACGGCAATATTGGCGACTGCATAGATAGGTGTTTAAAAAAAGCAATTAAAATGCAAGAAGAAAACCCTAACGTTTTCGTTCCACAACAGTTTGAAAATCCTGCAAATCCTATGGTGCATCGCCATCATACCGGGCTTGAAATTTTAGAGCAGGTTGCAGGCCCTATCGACGGGTTTTGTTCAGGTATAGGCACAGGCGGCACTATAACCGGTATAGGTGAAGTTTTAAAGGCTCAAAACCCAAATATTAAAATTTGGGCTGTCGAACCTGAAAACGCCGCTATACTTGCTGGTGGAACTATTGGCTCACATATTCAAATGGGTATAGGTGATGGGTTAATTCCACCGGTACTTAACTGCAATATTTTTGAAAAGGTTGCAATTATATCTGATACTGAAGCGCTTCAAACTTCTAAAGATTTAGCGCGAAAAGAAGGTATTATGTGTGGAATTTCTTCAGGTACTAACGTTGCGGCAGCGATAAGGCTTGCTAAAGAGTTAGGTCCGGGTAAAACCGTTGTAACCGTACTTCCTGATACTGCTGAAAGATATTTTTCAACCCCTCTTTTTGAAAATGAATAAAATTTTATGCGTTATGGTTTACATAACGCATTTTTTAAACAGAAATCGCTCTTTAACGTAAACTAGAAAGGGGGTGATTTATGTTTATTAGAGAAAAAGCAGTTGAATACGCGCTAAAGTGGGCGTATTTAAGAAATCCTAAATATTACGATTTTACGTATTTAGGCGGAGATTGTACTAACTTTATTTCGCAATGTATGTTTTACGGTGGTTTTAAAATGAATTATAGTGTAAACGGCTGGTTTTATAATTCAATTTCTTCTCGCGCTCCCGCTTGGACGGGCGTTAACGAGTTTTGGAATTTCGCTATAAATAATAGAAGCGATATAGGCGTAAAAATAGTGGAGTGTGATTTAAATGACGTTGAAATTGGCGATATAATTCAACTGAATAACGGCATAAGATATTATCATAATTTAATAGTTACCGAAGTTAGTTCGGATGTTAAAATAACAGCACACGATAATAACGTTAAAAATCTACCGCTTAAATATTATAATTATAAAAGTTTAAGGTGTGGTAAAATTGTGCCTTATTAAGATTGAAATTTTGTTTAATCTATGTTAAAATAGTAGTATCAATACAAAAGGTTAGTTTTATGAGAAAATTTGATACTAAAGTCCAACATTTAAAATACAAAGTTTTAAGGGAAGTCGCTAAAGACGCGTGGAAAGGCGAACTTAACGATACGGTTTTAGATTTACCTAAAAGAATTGTAGCAACTAAAACCCCAACTATGCGTTGTTGCGTTTATAAAGAGCGTGCAATTATCGGCGAAATGGTAAAACTCGCTATGGGTGGCGATAAAAATAACGATAACGTTATTGAAGTTATTGATATCGCTTGTGACGAGTGTCCTATCGGTGGTTACGAAGTAACCAACGCGTGCCGTGGTTGTATGGCTCATAGATGTGAAGACGTTTGCAGGTTTGGTGCTATTACTTTTGATAGCAACCACGTTGCACATATTGATAAATCAAAATGTAAAGAATGTGGCGCGTGTTCTAAAGTTTGCCCGTATAGCGCAATAAGAAACTATAAAAGACCGTGCGTAACTGCTTGTAAAGTAAAAGCAATCACTATGAATGAAGACAGGTCTGCAAAAATTAATAACGATAAGTGTATTTCTTGTGGCGCTTGCGTGTATCAATGTCCTTTCGGTGCAATTTCTGATAAATCGTACATATTAAAGGCTATCGATTTATTGAAAAATAGCAATAATAATCAAAATTATAAAGTTTACGCTATCGTTGCTCCGTCTATTTCAAGCCAATTTACATACGCAAAATTAGGTCAAGTAATAACGGGATTAAAAGAATTAGGTTTTTACACAGTAGTGGAAGCGGCGCTTGGTGCTGATATGGTTGCAGCCGTAGAATCTAAAGAACTTGCAGAAAAGGGATTTTTAACTAGTTCTTGCTGTCCTGCGTTCGTTAGTTTCGTTAAAAAGAATTTCCCAGATTTAGTTCCTTACGTTTCCGAAAATTTATCGCCAATGGCAATGATTTCTAAGTATATTAAAGAGAATAATAAAGACGCAAAAATTATATTTATCGGTCCTTGCACGGCTAAAAAAGCAGAAGTGCAAAAAGATAGCGTTAAACCGTACGTTGATACGGCAATTACGTTTGAAGAATTGCAAGCGCTTTTTGATAGCCGTGAAATAGATATAATGAACTTACCTGAAAGCGAACTTGATAACGCTTCTTACTACGGAAGAATTTTTGCAAGGTGTGGTGGCCTTGCGGACGCTGTAAAACAGGGCTTAAAAGAGCAAAATATTGAGTTTGAATTAAAGGCAGTATCGTGCGATGGTATTGAAGCGTGTAAAACCGCTCTTTTAAAGAAAAAAGGCAACGCGCTTGACGCTAACTTTATTGAAGGTATGGCTTGTTTAGGTGGTTGCGTAAATGGTGCAGGCTGTTTAACTCACGGTGAAATAAATAGGGTAAAAGTAGATAAATTCGGAGAAAAAGCAAACCCTAAAACAATAACTCAAGCAATCAACGATTTAACTAAATAAACTTTTAAAACGGTTTCAAAAGAAACCGTTTTTCTATTATGATTACATATTTTATACTTATTTTAAATAATTGTAAAAAGTAAAATTAGTATATATATTGCAAAATGGTTGCAATATTTTATTTGTTGTGATATATTATTTATAGTTTTACGGCCTCATGGTCAAGCGGTTCAAGACGCTGCCCTCTCAAGGCAGAATCAGGGGTTCGATTCCCCTTGGGGCTACCATATAAAACAGTCGATTTAACGGCTGTTTTTTTATTTTAGTTAATATTATTGTATTTGATTAGAATTTTTATATTTTCTGCTTTTTTAAAATTATATTTTAAAAATATATTTTAAGGCTTGTTAAAAACTGGGTTTTATGTTAAAATAATATGTATGGAAAACTTATCTTTAAACAAATTAAATAGTGCTCAAATATTACCGGTTAAAGATACTGAAGGTGCAATACTCGTTATTGCAGGTGCAGGCAGTGGAAAAACTAGGGTTTTAACGCATAGAATTGCATATCTTGTTAACGAACTTCAAGTTAACCCGTCTAATATATTAGCAATTACTTTTACTAATAAAGCGGCAGACGAAATGAAATCGCGCTTATATTCTATGATAGATAATATTGACGGAATGTGGGTTTGCACGATTCACTCAATGTGCGTTAAAATTTTAAGGAGTGCAATAACTTCAATCGGCTTTGAGAAAAACTTTTCAATTTACTCGGAAGACGATAAGGAAAGGGTTTTAAAACGCATTATTCAAGACATGAATTTAGAGCCTGAAAAGTTTTTAAAACTTGCTAAAAACTTAATCTCTAGCGCGAAAAACGATGATTTATCTCCTAGAGAATTTAAGGAAGAATATATAACTCACCCAAACGTTGGCGTTATTAGTGAAATTTATTTTAAGTATGAAGAAGAACTAAAAAAATCTAATTCTCTTGATTTTGACGATTTGCTTATTAAAACGCTTCACCTTTTAACTGAAGACGACGACGTTTTATCTTATTATTCAAATAAGTTTAAATACGTACATATTGATGAATTTCAAGATACTAACGTAGTTCAGTATAAGATAGCGAAACTTTTAACTTCGCACCATAAAAATATATTCGTAGTTGGGGATGACGACCAAAGCATTTACGGCTGGCGTGGAGCAAAAATTAGTAATATTTTAGATTTTGAAAAATATTTTAAAGGCGCAAAAGTATATAAACTCGAGCAAAATTATCGTTCTACTAAAAGCATTTTAAACGTTGCAAATCTTATAATTAAAAATAACAATTTAAGAAAAAACAAAAGTTTATGGACGGAAAACGATGAAGGCGAAAAAATAGAAAACTACGTTGGGTTTGAAGAGTCGGATGAAGCGTCTTACGTTGCTCAAAAAATAAATACGCTTATAAATAACGGTAAAAAAGCAAGTGATTTTGCTATTTTAATGCGCGTTAACGCTTTATCGCGCGCGTTTGAACAAGAGTTTTTAAAATATAATATTCCATATAAAGTTTTTGGTGGTTTTAAGTTCTTTGATAGAAAGGAAATTAAAGATTTAACGGCGTATTTAAGAATTGTATCTAACCCGCTTGATAACGAAGCGGTGTTAAGGGTTATTAACGTTCCAAGAAGGGGTATAGGAGATAAAACGGTTGACGCGTTAAAAGATTACGCAAACGATAACGATTTATCAGTGTTTGACGCGATTTTAAATTGCGAGTCTTTACCACTTTCTTCTTCAGCAGTATCAAGGCTTAAAGGATTTAAAAATCTTTTACACGACTTGATTTTACAAAGTTCGGATTTAAAGCCTGAAGATATGATTAAAGAAGTTATTAATAAAACCGGCTTTTTAATGCAGTTTGAAGAAGATACTGAAGAAAACGTTGACAAGCGCATGAATATTAGCGAACTTATAAACTCAGCGGAAGAATTTAGTAAACTCAACGAAGGTGCTACGCTTCAAGACTATTTAGGCTCTATAACGTTAAGTTCCGATACCGATGATTTAAACGCAGGGAATTTCGTAACCGTTGCAACTATTCACGCAGTTAAGGGTTTAGAGTTTGATACGGTGTTTATAGTTGGTATGGACGAGACTATCTTTCCAATTTCTAGAGCGATAGGTAGCGTTGAAGAACTTGAAGAAGAAAGGCGCCTTATGTACGTTGCAATAACTCGTGCAGAGAAAAAACTTTTTATAACTAGAGCGAGAAGTAGATATTTATACGGTAATAGAAGTATAACTTCCGAAAGTAGATTTTTAAAGGAAATTGCACCACTTCTTGAAACTAAAGAGCAGGTTAGTAAAAGTTATCAAAACAACTATTATCAGTCTGAAAGAAAGAGTTATCAAAATGATTACGGTTATTATCCTGACGAGCCGTCTTTATCAAGGCAAATCGGGAATACTAAAAGTTTTTCTTCTGGATATAATTTTAACGGCGTAGCAAGACCTAAAGTGCTTTCTGGTGGAAATACTAAGTATAAGTCCGGAATGAGGGTAAAACACGCTAAATTCGGCTCTGGAACGGTTATTGCAGTTAAAAACGAAGGTAAGATTATCGACGTTGCCTTTCAAGGCGTTGGAATAAAATCACTTGCTAGTGAAATTGCTCCACTTGAAATAGAAAATTAAAAAAATTAGGTGTAATATGGGTAGAATGGAAGAACTTGTAAAACAACTTAATAAGTACGCATACGAGTATTACGTGTTAGACGCTCCCACCGTTTCTGACGGCGAGTACGATAAACTTTACGATGAACTAGTTAAACTTGAAAGTGAAAGTGGCGTAGTTCTTTTTGATTCTCCAACCAAAAGAGTAGGTGGCGAGCCTATTTCGGCATTTAAAAAGCACCAACATATAAGTAGGCTTTATAGTCTAGATAAAAGTTTAACTGAAAGTGAACTTGCGCTCTTTATTCAAAAAGCGGAAAAGGTTGAAAATCGTCCACTTCAATATACTGTGGAGTATAAGTACGACGGTTTGACTATTAGTTTAACCTACGATAAAGGTAAGTTCGTTAGAGCAACTACTAGAGGTAACGGTATTGTTGGGGAAGACGTAACTAAACAAGTCTTAACTATAAAAACCTTCCCACTTACTATTAATTATAAAGGCTTGATAGAAGTTCAAGGCGAAGCGGTAATAAAACTTTCTAACCTTAAAAAATATAACGAAACTGCATCAGAAATATTAAAAAACGCGCGTAACGCCGTAGCGGGTGCTATTAGGAATTTAGACCCTAAAGAGACGGAAAAGCGCATGGTTGAAATTTTATTTTACAATGTAAATTACGTTGAAGATGATATTATTAAAACCCAAGAAGAATGCTTTGAATTTTTAAAAAATAACGGGTTTAAAGTCTACGGTTACTTAAAAATTTGTAAGAATTTAACTGAAATTTTAAGCGCGATTGAATTTATTAAAGAAGAAAGAAAAAATATAGATTATCTTACCGATGGTGTCGTTATAAAAGTTAACGATTATAGCGTTAGGGAAAAGTTAGGCTATACCGATAAGTTTCCAAGATACGCAATGGCTTTTAAGTTTGAAGCGGAAGAAACGACTACTATTTTAAAAAACGTTGAGTGGCAAGTAGGTAGAACTGGTAAACTCACACCGCTTGGAATAGTAGAACCCGTAGACCTTTGTGGCGCAACCGTTAAAAAAGCAACGCTTAACAATTACGGCGATATTTTAAGAAAGAAAATTAAAGTAAATTCCCGCGTATTAATTAGAAGAAGTAACGAAGTAATTCCTGAAATCTTAGGTGCAACCGAATATTTCGATAATTCTTACGACGTAGAAAAACCAAGTATTTGCCCGTATTGTAAAAGTAGTTTAGTGGAAGACGGTGCAAATATTTTCTGTGAAAACACTGATTGTAAACCACGTATCGTTGGGGCGCTATGTCATTTTGCTAGTAAAGACGCGCTTAATATCGACGGGTTTTCGGAAATGACGGCTGGGCAACTTTACGATGAATTAAAGGTTAGAAATTTTTCCGACCTATATAATTTAGACGTTAACACTTTGCTTTCATTAGAAGGTTTTAAAATCAAAAAGGCAGAAAATCTTATAAAAGCGATAGAAGCATCTAAAACTCCTGAACTTAGCGCATTTATTTTAGGGCTTGGGATTGACGGTATCGGTAAAAAAACGGCTAAAGATTTAGTTAACGAGTTCAAAACTTTAGAAAATATAAAAAATGCGAGTTTAGAAAGTTTAATAAATTTAAAAGATTTTGGCGAAATTACGGCAAAATCCGTATACGATTATTTTAAAAATCAAGGCAATTTAGATGAAATTGATAGGCTTTTGAATTTAGGAATTAAACCTAAAGAACCAAATATTGTTGTCGGAGGTAAATTGTCGGGCGCAAAAGTAGTTTTAACTGGAAGTTTAAAGAGTTTTACGCGTTCTGAAGCAAGTAAGATTATTGAAAGTTTAGGTGGAGAAGTAACTTCATCGGTTTCAAAGCAAACTACCTTAGTTTTAGCAGGCGAAGAAGCAGGTTCTAAACTTACTAAAGCGTTAAATTTAGGAATAAAAGTTATTAGCGAAGAAGAGTTTATTGTTCTTATAAACCAATAATCAGTTAAAAATAATTGCTTTTTATTTATATTTTATAAAATATTAAATAAAATAGTAAAAATTTATTGCAATTTCTCTTAATTGGGGTTAAAATTATAGTATACGGACAACGTTATGTAGTATCATTAAAAAACATAGTAGTCCGTAAACGAATTTTTAGTTAGGTGTATTATGAAAAGTATGACTGGATACGGTAAATCGGAATTTAAAAACGATAATTATTCTATTACCGTAGAAATTAAAACTGTTAACAACAGGTATTTAGATTTAAACGCTAAATATCCACGCTTTATGATGGCGCTTGACGACGTTATAAGGCGCACGGTTTCAACTAGCGTTAAACGTGGTAAAGCAGACTTATTTATTTCGTTTGAAAAACAAGGCGAAAGTTTAGTAACGCTTGAAGTAGATGAAAACTTAGCAAAAGCGTATTATAACGCTTCTAAACAAATTGCAAACGCCGTAAGTATTGAAAATGATTTTTCGGTAACGTCGCTTATGAAATCGCCTGACGTAATTAAACAATCGCAAGACGATATCAACGTAGAAGAATTAACGCCAATAATTGAAAACGTAATACTTGAAGCATGTAAAAACTTAAACAAAATGCGCGAGTTTGAAGGCGAAAAGTTAAAAGCAGATTTACTTTCGAGAATAAAAGTTATTGAAGATACGGTTATAGAGATTGAAAAAATTGCTCCAACCGTTCAAGAAGATTATAGAATTAAACTTAAAGAAAGATTAAGTGAAATTTTACAAAATACTGAAATTGACGAAGCAAGGCTTTTACAAGAAACTGCAATATTTGCCGATAAATCTAATATAGACGAAGAACTTACAAGGCTTCACTCACATATCTCTCAATTTAGGAAAATTTGTGATAGTGAAGGTGAAATAGGTAAAAAACTAGACTTTTTAGTTCAAGAATTTAATCGCGAATCAAACACCGTATGTTCAAAATCAAACAATATAAAAATAACTGACAATGCGCTTGCCTTAAAATGCGAAATTGAAAAGGTGAGAGAGCAAATTCAAAATATCGAATAAAAAGGAGAATACATAAATGATTAATAACCCACCAATTGATGAACTCACTTCCAAATTAGGAGAAAAATATGAAGGCTCTAAATATGCGCTCTGTGTAGTTACTGCAAAACGAGCAAGGCAACTCGTTGATATTTCAAAGAATCAAAATAATCCACAACTTTTAAACGATAAACCGCTTACTGCTGCGGCTTATGAAGTTATGGAAGATAAAATTTTAGTTGTAAACGGTTAAACTTAGCCTTAATGGGCGCCTTTTCAAGGCGCCCATATAAAGTTTTAAAGGTGCAAAATGGTTGCTGA
Organism: Christensenellaceae bacterium; assembly: GCA_045603725.1. Classification (GTDB taxonomy): domain Bacteria; phylum Bacillota; class Clostridia; order Christensenellales; family Borkfalkiaceae; genus HGM11412. The sequence goes on along the minus strand of JAZUMP010000008.1, from coordinate 29,949 downwards.
AGTTATAGTAGATATAATAAGTTCTGAACTTGATAAAATATTCGACTATAAAATAACTGCCCCAAACGTATATTGTGGCAGTCGCGTTATCGTGCCGTTTGGAAATAGAAAAATCGAAGGCTTCGTTATAAATATTAAAGAAAAGTCTGATTATCCTGAAAACAAGTTAAAAGCAATAATAAGAACTGTTGAAGATATTCCCGCTCTTAACGAAGAGTGTTTATATTTAGCAAGGTATATGAAAGAAAAATACCATACGTCAATGGCAGTTATTTTGAGGTTATTTTTGCCGTCCGAAATGAGAAAGGGCAAGGTTAGGCAAAAAATGATTAATTTTGTTAAACTAACTAATAACTTTACCTTAGAAGAAATGCTTTTATCACTTCGTAAAACTGCTGAAAACCAAAAGCAAATTATAAATTATTTATCTTGCGCTCAAAAAGAAAAAACTAGCGTTTTAGGTGAAAAATATTCCTATTCTGCACTTCAAGCTTTAGAAAAAAAAGGTTATATAGAATATTTTGAAGAGCGAGTTTTACGCTCTCCGTACCAAGAACTTAATAACGAAACGAAATTAGTTGAGTTAACCTTAGAACAGCAAAATGCAGTTGAAACCGTTTTAAATTCTTCAAAACCTACGCTTATTCACGGTGTAACGGGTAGTGGGAAAACCGAAGTTTATTTAAGGCTTATAGAAAATACGGTTAAAGAAAATAAAACGGCAATTATGCTCGTTCCAGAAATTGCACTCACTCCACAAATGTTATCAAGGCTTCGCTCGCGTTTTAAAGATGATTGCGCAATACTACATAGTGGTCTTTCTGCAGGCGAGAAGTTTGACGAGTGGTGGAGGCTTAGAAGTGGTGAAGCCAAAATAGCAGTAGGCGCAAGAAGTGCGATTTTTGCCCCACTTAAAGACGTTGGCTTAATCATAATCGATGAAGAGCACGAGCAAAGTTACGAAAGTGAAACAAGTCCTAGATACGTAACTTCTGAAATTGCACTTAAGCGCGCTGAGTATAATAATGCAAAACTAGTATTGGGTAGCGCAACCCCTAAAATTGAAAGTTATTTAAAGGCTAAAGAAGGTGAGTATTCGCTTGCCGTAATGAAAGATAGGGTAAACGGCAAACCACTTCCCGAAGTTATTATTGCCGATATGCGAAACGAAGTTAGAAACGGTAATCCATCGGCATTTTCCTCTCCACTAAAATACGAACTTGAGAAAACGCTAAAAAATGGCAATCAAGCAATAATTTTCTTAAATAGAAGGGGATATTCGCAAAAAGTAATATGCCGTGAATGTGGCTACGTTGCAAAATGTAAGCATTGTGAAGTTTCTTTAACTTATCATAGGTCGGAAAACCTTTTAAAATGCCATTACTGTAATACGCAATACGCTATGCTTGACGGTTGCCCCGAGTGTGGAAGTGTAAATATAAATTACAGTGGTACGGGTACTCAAAAAGTAGTTAACGACTTATTAGAACTTTTCCCAACTGCTAAGATACTTCGTATGGATAACGACACTACTCAAAACAAAGAGTCGCACTATAAAATACTAAAGGAGTTTAGTGAAAAAAAGGCTGATATTTTAGTTGGTACTCAAATGATAGCGAAAGGGCACGATTTCCCAAACGTTACTTTAGTTGGGATAATAGACGCGGATATGAGTTTATATTTTTCCGATTATAGAGCACTAGAAAGGACGTATCAGTTAATTACTCAGGTGGCGGGTAGAAGTGGTAGAGCAGGCGCAAGTGGGAAAGTTGTTTTACAAACTTTTAACCCACAAAATTCCGTTTTGCAATATGCGATAAAGTACGACTATGAAGGTTTTTATAATCGCGAGATAACGCTTCGTAAAGCGTCGCACTTCCCGCCATATTCTAATATTTTAAGAATAATGGTAGAGAGCGAAGATGAAGATAAGGCAATATCTACTTTAAAAAGCGTGTTTTTCGATTGTAAAGACGTATACGATAAATATCAAAAAAGTTTCGTATACTTTGATAAAATGAAAAGTCCCGTAAAGCGAATTAAAAATTCCTTTAGATTTCAAGTTTTAGCAAGGATAACGGATAATAAAGAAGAAATAGAAAAAGAATTTTATTTAATTGCCGAAAAGTATTCTACTTCGCAAGCGCTTGCGTATTTAGAAATTAACCCAGGCAATATGAACTAATAAGGTGAATTATGGCGATAAGATATATAGTACAAGTAGGAGATGACGTTTTAAGGAAAAAAAGTTTTCCCGTTACCGATTTTGGCGAGAAAACACACCAACTCTTAAACGATATGAAGGACACTGTAAAAAAGGCTAGGGGTGCAGGTCTTGCAGCCCCACAAGTCGGCGTTTTAAGAAGAATTTTCGTAGTCGACGTTGAAGAAGGTTACTTTGAATTTTTAAATCCTGAAATAATTTCAGAGTCAGGCGAGCAATACGGCGTAGAAGGTTGTTTATCGGTTGTTGGTAAACAAGGCGAAGTAAAACGCCCACAAAAAGTTACAGTTAAGTATCAAGACAGGTTTGGCAAAGAGCATAAAATAATTGCAAAAGACTTTTTTGCCAAAGCGATTTGCCACGAAAACGACCATTTAAACGGCGTTTTATATATTGACAAGGCAAATAACTTAAGGAGCAGTGAAGATTAATGAGATTGGTTTTTTTAGGCACGCCTGACTTTGCGTGCCAACCACTTGAAGCGATACTTAAGTCAAAACACGAAGTATTAGCCGTCGTTACGCAACCAGATAAGCCGGTTGGAAGAAAGGCAGTAATAACTCCGTGCGCAGTTAAAGTTTTGGCTAAAAGTTATGGTTTAAAAACACTTTCATATCAAAAAATTAGAGTAGATGGGGTTGAAGATTTAAAAGCGCTTAATCCCGATATTATGGTTACGTGCGCATACGGTCAAATTTTATCTAAAGAGATTTTAAATATAGCAAAGCACGGAATTATTAATATACACGCATCATTACTTCCTAAGTACCGTGGTGCTGCGCCTATTCAGTGGTCGATAATAAACGGCGATAATACGACAGGCGTAACCATTATGCAAACGGCTGAAGGCGTTGATACGGGCGATATAATATACGCTAAAGAAATAGAAATTAATAAAACCGAAACTGCAGGCGAATTATTCGATAGGCTTTCACTTCTTGGCGCGGAAATGATAGTAAAAGTGCTTGACGATATTGAAAATGGGAAAGCAACTTTTACAAAGCAAGACGAAAGTAGGGCAACTAAAGTTGGAATGATAAAAAAGCAAGACGGCAAGATTGATTTTAATAAAACTAGTGAAAGCATAGTTAATTTAATTCGCGGTTTAAATCCTTGGCCGATAGCTTTTACTAATTATGAGAATAAAACCTTAAAAATATTTTCGGCAGAAACTAGTGATTTAAATGGTAATAGCGGCGAAGTTTTAGTTTCTGACGTTACTAGCGGTTTAATTATAGGAACTAAAGATAAATCTATAAAAATTAATGAACTTCAACTTGAAGGAAGTAAAAGAATGGCTGTTAAAGAATTTTTAATTGGTAGGAAAATTCCCATTGGCTATAAATTTGGAGAATAGATGTTAATTACTTATTACGATGCTTATAGCGTTTTATCAAACGTTTACGGTAAAGGTGCGTTTTTAAAGCAGTCGCTTTTAGACACTCCCGTCCGTGAAAGCACGCGTGCGCATTTAAATAAAATTTGTTACGGTGTTTTAGATAAGGATATTTATCTATCTTACGTTTTAGATAGGCTTTGCTATAAATCTCCAAAACTTCCCATTAAAATAATACTTAAAATAGGGCTTTACTCTTTAATTTTTTTAAAGACTGCACCATACGCCGTTACCGACACTTGCGTTGAACTTGCAAAAAAATTAGGTAAAGGTGGAACGGCAGGCTTTATAAACGCAGTTTTAAGAAATTACTTAAGAAAAGGCGTTGAAATTAATGAAAAAGGCGAAAAACTTTTATCTATTAAGTATTCTTACCCTGAATTTATAGTAAAAAAACTAATTGATAATTACGGTTTAGAGTTAACAAAAGAAATTATTAGTTATGACGACGTAAGTTCGTTTATACGATTTAATACTAACGTAAACGGAGAAGAATATTTAAAAAACAACAATATTGACTATGAGATAACTCCGTTTAACGATACTTTTAGCGTTAAAAACTTCAAAATGAACGAAGATTTTCAAATGGGAGTATATACCTTTCAATCAATAGGAAGCGTTGCTATTTGTGATTTGATTGATAGTGGCGATATTTTGCTTGACGCTTGCTCGGCACCGGGTGGAAAGGCAGTTAACTTGTCAAGTAAATTTAATAAAGTAATTGCTACCGAAATTCACGCGCATAGAGTTGAACTTATAAAATCTTACGCAAAAAGAATGGGTAAAGATAATATTGAAGTGTTAAACCTTGATAGCACCGTTTATAATAGCGAGTACGATAGTAAGTTTTCGGCAGTTTTATGCGACGCGCCTTGTTCGGGAACGGGAGTTATTAAAGAAAATCCCGACATTAAACTAAATCGAAAAGATAGCAATATTAAACAGTTAAATATTACTCAAAAAAATCTTTTACAAAACCTATCTAAATACGTTAAAGTAGGTGGTAATTTATATTATTCAACTTGTTCAATATTGCAAGATGAAAACGATAATATAATTGAAAAGTTTTTATCAAATAACGATGATTTTATATGTGAAAAGGTCGAAAGCAAATTACCTTCTTATAAAAGTAAGTTTGGGCTTACCTTTTTACCGCATATATCGTCGTCGGCTGGGTTTTATTTTAGTAAACTAAAAAGGGTGAAATAATTTGAAAATTTTACAAGACTTAAATTTAGATGAACTTAAAAATTTAATATTAAACTATAATGAAAAGCCCTTTAGAGCGTTGCAAATATACTCGGCACTTCATAGTGGCAAAAAAATAAGCGAAATTTCTAATATATCTAAGGCTTTTAGAGAACAACTTTTAGAAGAATACGTAGACGAGCCCGTTAAGATAATTAAAACCCTCATTTCAAAAGACGGAACGGAGAAATACTTATTCAAACTTTACGACGGCAATATTATTGAAGGCGTTTATATGAAAAATCGCTACGGCAATACCGAGTGTTTGTCTACTCAAGTCGGTTGTAGAATGGGTTGTAAATTTTGCGCTTCAGGTATAGGAGGACTTGTCAGAAACTTAACGCCAGGCGAAATGCTTGCAACTATTGCCGTAGTTAATAGGCTAGGTGGGGGTAATTTATCTAAAAGGGCAGTAACGAATATTGTTCTAATGGGTAGTGGCGAACCGCTTGACAATTACGATAACGTAATTAAATTTTTAAAACTAGTTTCTTCTAAAGAAGGGCTTAACGTTAGTTTAAGAAATATTAGTTTATCTACTTGCGGTATCGTTCCTAAAATGCGAAGTTTAGCGGAAGAAAATTTACCCGTGAACTTAACCGTATCTCTTCATCAACCGTTTAACGATAAACGTAAAGAATTAATGCCAATATCAAAGGTTTATTCGGTTGACGAAATTTTAAAAGCCTGTGATTATTACTTTGAAAAAACCGGTAGAAGATTTATCTTTGAATACTCTTTGGTTAAGGGCGAAAACGACGATATAGAGTCGGCAAACGAACTTATAAGACTACTTAAGCATAGACCTTGCCACGTTAATATAATAAGACTTAATGAAGTTAAAGAAAACAATTTAAAAGCAACGACTGAAAAGCAAGCGTATACGTTTTGCGGGCTACTTGAAAAGGGAGGGCTGTCTGCAACGGTTAGAAGGCTCAACGGCGCTGATATCGAAGGCGCTTGTGGTCAGTTAAGAAGAAGTTATGAAAAAGGAGAATAATTATGAAAGACGTTAAAATTGCACCATCAATATTATCGGCAAACTATGCCGAAATGGGTAAAGAATTAAAAGACATTTGCGATAACGGAGCAGATTTTATTCACGTTGACGTTATGGACGGTGTTTTCGTTCCAAACATCAACTTTGGTATGAAAATCGTATCTGATTTAAAACCTTTAACCGATAAGGTTATGGACGTGCACCTTATGATAACAAGGCCTGAAAGATATATTAAACAATTTGCTAAAGCAGGTGCAGATTATCTTACAATTCACTACGAAGCGTGCGAAAAACCCGTTATTGAAGTATTACAAGAAATTAGAAGTTTAGGCGTAAAATCTGCTGTATCAATTAAGCCTGATACGAGAGTAGAAGTATTAGAAAAATTACTTCCATACGTTGATATGATTTTAATTATGTCGGTTTATCCAGGTTTCGGTGGGCAAAAATATATTGAAGATTCTACTGAAAGAATTAGAAAAACTAAAGAAATGGTTGACGCTTCAGGCTATGATATAAGAATTGAAGTTGACGGTGGCATTACTTTAGAAAACATAGGAAAGGTTAAAAATGCAGGCGCAGATACAATAGTTGCAGGTTCAACGGTATTTAACGCAAGCGATAGAAAGGCAGTTATAAAGGCTTTAAGAGAAAATTAAGATGGATAACGTTAAAATGTATAAATTATTAGGTGTTGATGAAAACACCTATAATTTTGGAGAGCAAATTTTATCAAGTTTAAAAGAAAGATTTGATAGCATTGATAAAATTGCAGAATATAATCAAAATAAAATTTTATACGCTTTTCAACAAGAAAGGGTAGACGCTAGTTGTATGCAATCTTCAACAGGTTACGGTTACGACGATATAGGCCGTGAAAAACTCGAAAAGGTTTACGCGGATATTTTCCATACGGAATCTGCACTCGTTCGCCCACAAATTACTTGTGGAACTCACGCGTTAACGGTAGCACTATCGGCAAATTTACTTCCGGGCGACGAACTTTTGTCGCCAGCAGGTAAACCTTACGATACTTTAGAAGAAGTTATAGGAATAAGACCTTCAACTTGCTCACTTAAAGAGTATGGAGTTAGTTATAAACAAGTTGACTTACTTGAAAACGGCACCTTTAATTATTCTGAAATTGAAAAGGCAATAAACGATAAAACTAAACTAGTTACAATACAGCGCTCAAAGGGTTATCAAACAAGGCCTACCTTTTCCGTTAAGCAAATAGGCGAACTTATAAGTTTTGTAAAAAACGTTAAGCCTGACGTTATAGTTATGGTAGATAACTGTTACGGCGAATTCGTTGAAACTATCGAGCCGAGCGACGTTGGCGCAGATATGGTAGTAGGTTCGCTTATTAAAAATCCGGGTGGTGGACTTGCTCCGATTGGTGGATATATTTGTGGTAAAAAAGCGCTTATTGAAAGGTGCGCTTATAGGTTGACTGCACCAGGGCTTGGTCAAGAAGTAGGCGCAACGCTTGGCGTACTACCTAAATTCTATCAAGGCTTATTTATGGCTCCAACGGTTACTGCAAGCGCTTTAAAGGGTGCAATATTTGCTGCAAATATTTATGAAAAGTTAGGCTTTAAAACAATTCCTAATAGCGTGGAATCTCGCCACGACATAATTCAAGCAGTTGAATTAAAGTCGGCTGAAGCAATGTGTGCATTTTGTAAGGGTATTCAAGGTGCAGCGCCCGTTGATAGTTACGTTACGCCAATTCCTTGGGCAATGCCAGGATACGATAGCGACGTTATTATGGCTGCAGGTGCTTTCGTGCAAGGTTCTTCAATAGAACTTTCAGCAGACGGGCCTATTCGCGAGCCTTATGCCGTTTATTTTCAAGGTGGACTTACTTTTTATCACGCCAAACTTGGAATTTTAAAATCATTACAAGAGTTAATAAACGCTAAAATAGTCAATATTTAGGAGAATATTATGAAAATTGCCGTACTTGGTACAGGAAGATGGGGAAGTTTTATTACTTGGTATTTATCTCACGAAGGTCATGAGGTTACAGAGTGGGGTAGAAAGGGTGGTAAATCTTTTGAAATATTAAACACTACGGGTAAAAACGATTACGTCGAGTTAAATAAAACTGTAAAATTAACTTCAAATTTAAAAGAAGCGATAGAAGGCACTGAACTTATAGTTATTTCCGTATTAAGCCAATCATTAAAAGAAGTATTGCTTTCTGCTAAAGAATACGGCGCTAATAAAGTTAACGTCGTACTTTGTATGAAAGGTTTAGAAGAAGATACTGGTAGAAGATTAAGTGAAGTTGCCGTTTCTTGTGGGTACGACTCTAGCAAGATTGCCGTTTGGATAGGGCCTGGTCATATTGAAGAGTTTACAAAAGGTAAACCTAACTGTATGGTAATAGATAGTGAAAATAAAGATTTGACTAAATTTCTTGCAGATAATTTAAGAAGCAATTTAATTCGTTTTTATTATGGTGACGATTTAATTGGTAACGAAATAGGCGCTGCCGCTAAAAACGTTATCGGAATTGCTGCAGGTATGCTTGACGGTGGTGGATACTGTACCCTAAAAGGTCCTTTAATGGCGCGTGGTGCAAGAGAAATTGGTAGACTTATTAAAAAGATGGGTGGTAACGAACTTTCAGCCTACGGGCTTTGCCATTTAGGAGACTATGAAACTACGCTATTTTCTCCATTTTCTCAAAATAGAAGATATGGCGAAGCATATATTAAAGGCGAGAGATTTTCTAAGAGTGCAGAAGGTGTAAAAACTGTAAAAGCATTAAAACTTCTTTCGGAAAAGTATAACGAAGAACTTCCAATTTGCAACGCTGTATTTAAGATATTGTACGACGGTGCAAATCCAATGGAAACTTTTTTAGAATTATTCCATAGAAGTTCAAGAAAGGAATTTTAATATTAATTTAGACAATAAAAAATTGCGATGCTAAGATGCATCGCAAATTTTTTTATTTATCTTTATTTTTCAAACTTGAAGTTAGGTTTTTATTAACTTCAAAGAATTTATCAACTAGTGGAATATCAAGTTCAAATATCGCAATCAGTAAAACGAAATACTTCCATTCAACGCCCGGTGCTCCAAATACAGGGAACATATTTGTAAGCATAAAGAAGTTTAACCCTTCAATAAAAATTGAAGTATCAAGTAAGAATATCATCCAAACTGCAATAATAAGAGAAACTGTTACCATAAGTAGCGCTCTTCCTAAGTTAAACGGCTTACAAATTTTATATAAATAAACTGCTCCGCCAAGTGTAAAGGATACTACTTGAAGAGTAGTGCAAAGTAGTTCAGGGTTTAACGCACCCTTAAATATTCCAAGTAAGTTTAATAATTTTATAATATAAACGTTAAGTAATAGTATTAATGCGCCGGGGATTGCGTTACTAAATATCGTATACAAGAAGTCTCCCTCAACGCGCTTTTCGTTTGGTTGAAGCGAAAGTATAATCGACGGAACGCCTATAACTGCAAATTCTAGAATTGTTAGCATACCCGAAGCAAATGGGAACTGCGTAGTTGACGCAATAGAGAGTAATGCAAGTAGGGTAATAAAAATCGTTTTCATTAAATAAAGTGAAGCGGATTGTTGTATATTGTTTATAACGCGTCTACCTTCTGCAACGACTTTTGGCATAGAGTTAAAGTTGTTATCGGTTAAAACTATATGAGCGACGTTTTTAGCGGCGTCAGCACCCGTTGCAACGGTAATTGAACAGTCAGACTCACGCATTGCTAAAATATCGTTCACACCGTCGCCAGTCATTGCAACTGTATGCCCAGCGCGTTTAAGGGATTTTATAAGTACGGCTTTTTGGTCGGGGGAAACTCTACCGAATACCGTGTATTTATCAGCAATAGAAGCAACTTCTTTATCTGATAAGCCTTCTAAACTAATCCAGTTTGAAGAATTAGAAATACCTGCACGCTTTGCAATTTCAGAAACGGTTATTGGGTTATCACCAGAAATTACCTTTACTTCAACGTCATTATCTTTAAACCATTTTATAGTTTGAATTGCTTCTTCTCTTATATTATCGCTAATTGCAATAACTGCAATAGGCTTCATTTGTGGAAGAGTGTTTTTAGACGTGATTGAAGATGGTGAATAAGCAAGTAATAATACGCGGTTACCGGTATAAGTAAACTTATCAATTTGCGTTTTTAAATAATCGGGCACGTCAGATAAAATGAATTCTGGTGCACCGAGAGCGTATGTTCCAATACCTTCAAAAGTGATAGCGCTAAATTTTCGTTGTGATGAAAAGGGAATAGTTTTAATTGCAGTAAATTCCTTTTCAGGAATAAAATGCGCACGAAGTGCAATAGCAGTTTGGTTATTATCGTCTAATACCTTTTCCATCGAGCCGATTATATCGTTCAATTTATAAGGGTGATTAGAAGTAAGTTCTACAGTTTCTAAAACGTTCATTCTACCGTCGGTTATAGTTCCGGTTTTATCTAAACAAAGAACGTCTACTCTTGCTAGCATTTCAAGTGAGTACATATCTTGAACGAGAGTGTTTGATTTGTGAAGCCTAATAACGCCTAAAGATAACGCCATAGTAGTTAATAGTACGAGACCTGACGGTATCATGCCGATAATAACTGCGCCTGTTTTAGTTACTACTTCGTTTTGCAAACTACTTCCATTAAATGTATTTTCAGTAATTGCTAGCATTACCGATTTGTAGTTAACAAGCCCAATACCAATAGCGATAGGAACTATTAAAACACCTATAATTTTAACAATCCATTGAATAGTCCCCATAAGTTTAGAGTGGGGTTTTTTAAACTTTTTAGCGCGAATAGTTAATTTTTGAACGTAACACTCTTCAGCAACTTTATCTGCTTTTGCGATACAACTTCCGCCCGTAACGAAACTTCCTGCTAGTAAAAAGTCCCCAACGTTTTTCTTGATAGGAACGGATTCGCCCGTTAAAAGAGATTCGTTAACTTCAACGTAGCCGTTTTTAACTATAGCGTCAACCGGGATTTGATTTCCCGTTGTTATTTTAAAAATATCGTCTAACACAAGTTCGCTAGAATTTATTTCCATTTCTATTCCGTTTCTTATAACCGTAGTTACGGGGTTTTGGAGTATTGAAAGTTTTTCAATGGAAAGTTTAGCCCTTATTTCTTGAATAATTTCAATTATTAAATTGGTAGCAAAGAAAAATATAAATAAGAAATTTGAAAGTGAAGCGCTAACGGATAAATACGCAATAAATACTATTAAACCTAATAAGTTAAAAAATGTGCAAGAATTAGTAAGAATTATTGATAAAATAGACTTAGAATACTTAGTGTTAGTTTCGTTAGTAAGACCACTAGAAATTCGCTTTTCGACCATATCAAAAGAAAGGCCAAATTCAATACTAGGTTCGTATCTAGTTGCCTTGCTTTGTAATACTAAATTTTTGCGCTTAATTTTTTTGTTGCGTTTTTTAGATGAGTTTTTAAGGTTGGAATTTTCATTAGATTTTTCAACTTTAGTATCTAAAATATCAAACTCATCGCTAAACTTGTCTATTTTCTTCATTTTAACGTCCTTATTTATAATATTTAATATATATTATCATTTTTAAAGATTTTTTTCAATACTTTTTTAATATAATAATAAATTTAAAAAAAATAGTTGACATTATTTTAAAAGTATATTAGAATATGAATATATTTTCATATACTAAAATAGGAGAAATATGAATAAGAAAATAATACTTAGTGAAGAAAGTCTTAATAAACTATGTAAAAACGTAAAAATATTAGGGGATGAAAGTAGGTTAAAAATAATATTATTTTTATGTGGTGGCGAAAAATGCGTTGGAGATATTTCTGAAAATTGCGATTTAAGTCAGTCTGCAACCTCTCATCAATTAAGAATTTTAAAAGACGCTAATATTTTAAAAAGCAAAAAAGTTGGTAACGTTATTTATTATAGCGTTTCTGATAATCACGTTATAACTTTAATAGAAACGTTGGTTGAGCATCTAAATTGTAAAGGTAATTAAGGAGATTATAATGGATATTAGGGTAAAATCGTTTAAAATTTTAAGCGAAGAAATTAAAAATATAAGCGAAATAGAAAGTTTGGTTTTAAATATTAAAGGTGTAATTGACTGTAAAATTAAAAAGGATAACGGTTATTACAAAATGGATTACGCGCTTGATAATTGGGCTAGTGATTACGACGTTATGGTATCTATTATGGAACTACTTCAAAATGAATTTTCATTAGATAGCGAGCCGTATTTTGATGAAGATAACGAGAGTGAAAAGGTTAATGAGTACGATTATAATTGCGATGATTTAACTATTGATGGTAAAGTGGAAGATTATGATATTAACACGTGCGCTCATGGTAACGAGCACGACCATAATCACGAACACCATCACGGTTGTTCGGCTTGTTCGCACTCTCACGAGCACGAATTTGAAGGGTCGCCAAAAGGTAAAATTATCGAACTTGGCGTATCGCTTATAATTTTTATTGTAGGGTTAATTTTATCTAATATTAATTCCACTACTAAATTTGCCCCCTACGTAATGGTAATTGCCTATTCGGTTGCAGGTTATGAAGTCTTATTTGAAGGGTTAATAGGTATTTTTAAAAAGAGATTCTTTTCTGAGAACTTGCTTATGTCGATAGCGTCAATTTCCGCATTACTTCTTGGCGAAACTGCTGAAGCGTACGGCATTATGCTTTTATTCTCGGTTGGGGAATTATTTGAACACGTGGCGCTTGACAATTCGCAAAAAGTCATTGACTCGCTTAAAAAAATGTGTCCTAAAACGGTTACGTTATTAGAAGATGGTGTTGAACGTAAAGTTGACGTTAAAGACGTAAAAGTTGGCGACGTTATAATATTAAGAGCGGGCGATAGGGTTGCTATTGACGGTAAAATTATTAAAGGTAACGCTAGTTTTGATAGTAAAACTGTAACCGGCGAAAGCAAATATAAAGATTTAGAGTGTGGTGATTTAATTTTTGGTGGTTATATTAACGTTGACGGTTACGTTGAAGTTGAAGCAACTAAAACTTATGAAAATTCCACGTTGTCTAGAATTGCTGAAATTGTAGAAAAATCTCAACAAAAGAAATCTAAAAAAGAGAGTTTCATTGAAAAATTTTCTAAATGGTATACGCCAACTATACTAATTCTTGCTATAATATTAGCCTTTGTTCCACCATTTTTTAGCGCAGTTTATACTGAAGGCTTAAAAGTTTGGGGAGAAAGAAGCATAATGCTTTTATGTATATCTTGCCCATGTGCACTCGTTATTTCCGTTCCACTCACTTATTTTTGTGGCGTAGGATTAGCCGCTAAAAACGGTATTCTTATAAAAAGCACTAATACTTTAGAAAAATTATCGTCTTGCGATACGGTAGTTTTTGATAAAACGGGAACTTTAACTAAAGGAAGTCTTAAAGTAACAAAAATTATTTCTACTAAAAATTATAGTGGCAAACTTTTAAATTTAGTTGCAGTTATTGAAAAAAACTCTAATCATCCTATAGCAAACGCAATAAAAGAAAAAGCAGGCGAAGTTAAAGGTGAAGTAACTAGTTTTAAAGAGATTGCAGGAAAGGGTGTTATAGCCGAGTTAAACGGCAAAACTCACATTTTAGGCAATCGCAAATTTTTAGAAGAAAATTCAGTTAAAGTTAACAAAATTGAAGAAATTGGAACTCAACTTTATTTGGCTGTAGACGGTGAGTTTGCAGGCGCAATTATATTAAACGATGAAATTAGAAGTGAAGCATACGGCGCGATAAGGGAACTTAAAGATTACGGTGTTTATAAAACGGTAATACTAACAGGCGATAGCCGTGAATACGCTAAAAAAATAAGGCAAGAACTTAAAATGTCAACTTCAGTTTCTGAACTTATGCCTGAAGGTAAGGTTGTAGAAATTGAAAAAATAATTGAAAATAACGGCAAAAAATCCGTTGCGTACGTTGGCGACGGTATTAACGATGCGCCCGTAATTACAAGGGCAGACGTAGGCTTTGCAATGGGCTCGTTTGGAAGCGATACGGCAATAGATAGCGCAGATATTATTTTAACTGACGACGATTTATCTAAAATTCCATATACCGTTAGATTATCAAAGCGCACTAATAAAATTGCTAAGCAAAACATAATAGGTTCGCTTTTAGTTAAAGCAGTTATTATGATACTTGGCGTATTTGGCATATCAACTAGTTTATGGCTAGCAATTTCTGCTGACGTAGGGATAATGATGCTTGCAGTTTTAAACGCTATACGAAATAGGTTTGACGGATAAATTAATCTAAAATAAAATCAAAACACGGCTATATAGCCGTGTTTTAAAATGTTTTAATCAAACTAAAAAAGGTTGTTTGTTTGCTCTATGAACGATAATTTCGTCAATAACCGCATTTCCTCTCATATATAAGAAAAACCAAACTATTTCCGCAATATCTTCTGGGGTGGTCATACCGTCTTTTTTAAGGTCGGGGCGAGAGAGTTTTACCATATCGGTATAAACGCCACCAGGGCAAATTGCGTGAACTTTAACGCCGTTTAAATATTCTTCATTAGCAAGCGACTTAGTAAAACCTAAAAGCGCGTGTTTAGACGCCGTGTATACGCTTTGCATAGGATATCCTAAATGCCCAACTATTGAAGATACGTTAATAATCGTGGCGTGGTTAGATTTTCTAACGTTTTCAATAAGACCTTGCGTTATAAAGTAGGGCGCTTTTACGTTAATTTGCATAATTTTATCATATTCTTCTTCAGTAACTTTAGAAAATTCGCAGTTTTGAGCAATGCCTGCGTTATTTATAAGTACGTCAACGCTGTATTTTAAATTTATGGTATTAATAGCGCTATTAATCCATTTATTATCAGATAAATCGCCTGCAATTATATCTACGTTTACGTTATAGTTTTCTATAAGGCTTTTAGTTTCGTTAAGTTTATCTTCACTTCTACCACCAAGTAAAACTAAATTCATACCTTGGTTTGCAAGTTTTATCGCTATCGACCTACCTATGCCACTACTAGCGCCCGTTATAACGGCAAGCCTACCTTTCCAATTTTTTTCCATAATAATCTCCAATAAAAATTATAAAAACTTTAAAAGACCACGCTAAGTGGTCTTTTATATTAGTTAAATAATAACGTTTACGAGTCTTCCTTTAATAACGATTACTTTTTTAACAGGTGTATCGCCAATAATTTTAGCAATAATTTCATTTTCAAGTGAAGCCTTTTTAATTTCTTCTTCGCTTGCTGATGATGGAACTAAAATTCTTGCTTTAACTTTACTGTTAATTTGAACTGCAAGTTCAATTTCGTCTTTAACAAGTGCGTTTTCATCATAAGTAGGGAAGTCTGAGTTAAATATAGATTTTTTATTTCCTAACAAACTCCAAAGTTCTTCACTAAAATGTGGAACGAAAGGTGCTAAAAGTAAAACTAAATCGCTAATACATTCTTTAAGGAAAGTTACGTTTTTAGCGCTATCGTCAAGCGCGTTGTATTTATAAAGTGCAGAAACGTATTCCATAAGCCTTGCAATAGCAGTATTAAAAGAGAAGGCGTTTAAGTCTCTATCAACGTTTTTGATAGTGTAGTGTCTAACGTAGTTAAGTTCTTTTTCTTCCTTATCAAACGCCGTTACCTTGTTGTTTTTATAGTCGTTAACTGTTGTTACGATTTTTTCTACTCTTTCCAAAAATTTAGCAACTGATTTAATGCCACCGTCATTCCAAGGACCACCCTCAGTGTAAGAGAAACCAAACATTAAATACAATCTAAATATATCAGAGCCGTATTCCTTAACGTAATCGTCAGGAGAAATAACGTTACCGCGTGATTTACTCATTCTATTTCCGTCAGGGCCTAAAATAACGCCTTGGTGAACGAGTGATTTAAAAGGCTCGTCAAAATCAAGATATCCCATATCGCGAAGCGCTTTAGTAAAGAATCTAGCATAAAGTAAGTGCATACAAGCGTGCTCAGCACCACCGATATATTTATCAACAGGAAGCATTTTATTAATAATGTCTTTATCCCACGCTTGTTTAGAATTTTTAGCGTCTGGATATCTTAAGAAATACCAACTAGAACATACGAAAGTGTCTAAAGTGTCAGGGTCTCTCGTTGCTTTGCCGTTACAGTTAGGGCACTTGCAGTTCATAAATTCTTCAGATTTAGCAAGTGGCGACTTTCCGTCCGGCTTAAATTCAACGTTGTATGGAAGTTTTACAGGTAAATCGGTTTCTGGAACGGGAACTGTACCACATTTTTCGCAATAAACCATCGGTATAGGAGCACCCCAATATCTTTGGCGAGAAACGAGCCAATCGCGAAGCCTATAATTAACTTTAAATCCACCGTTGCCTGATTGAGACAAGTCGCTTAAAATTTTCTTTCTTGCTTCTTCGCAAGTTAACCCGTCGTAATTAACGCTGTTAACGATAACGCCGTCTTCAGTATAAGGAAGTTCATCGTTTACACCGTTAACGCCTTTAACAACTCTATTTATTGGTAAACCGTATTTATTTGCAAAACCATAGTCGCGCTCGTCGTGAGCGGGAACACCCATAACGCAACCAGTACCGTATGAATATAAAACGTAGTCCGAAATCCAAATAGGAACTTTTTTGCCGTTTACAGGGTTAATACAGTATGCACCCGTAAATACACCGGTTTTTTCTCTATCGAGCGAAAGCCTTTCAATATCCTTTGCTTTAGCGGTTTTTTCAACGTACGCTAAAACTTCCGATTCTTGCTCTTTAGTCATTATCTTTTTAACAAGTGGGTGTTCAGGGGCAAGCACTACGTAAGATACGCCGAATACCGTATCGGCACGGGTAGTGAATACTTTAAATTCATCTTCACCGTTTTCACATTTAAATAAAATTTCGCCACCAATGGATTTACCAATCCAATTTACTTGCATCGCTTTAGTTTTGCTTGGCCAATCAAGAGTATCAAGCCCTTGTAAAAGTTCTTCAGCGTAATTAGTTATTTTAAAGAACCATTGAGTTAAGTTCTTTTGAATAACTGTATTGTGGCATCTTTCACATTCGCCTTGAATAACTTGTTCGTTAGCAAGAACTGTTTGACAACTAGGGCACCAGTTAACAGGCGCTTCTTTTCTATATGCTAAACCGTGTTTATAAAGTTGAAGGAAAATCCATTGAGTCCACTTATAATAGTCTGGCATACAAGTTTTAATTTCGCTAGACCAATCGAAAGTAGCGCCCATTTCCCTTAAAGTTTGTTCCATTCTTTCAATATTTTCAATCGTAGAATCTTGTGGGTGAACGCCGGTTTTTATTGCGTAGTTTTCTGCAGGTAAACCAAAAGCGTCAAATCCCATTGGTTGAAAAACTTCATAGCCTTTCATTCTTTTATAGCGGGCAAAAGTATCCGATGGACCGTAGTTATACCAGTGGCCAACGTGTAATTTGGCAGCAGATGGATAAGAGAACATTTCTAAGCAATAATACTTTTTGTCAATATTCTTCTTGTCAAAATAATAAAGCTTGTCCTTCTCCCATTTTTGTTGCCATTTCTTTTCAATTGCCTTATAATCCATAATTATCAACCTCCATTTACAACAATTAGGAATTAAATAACTTTAATATTATATCACAACTTAATAACAAAATAAAACGTTTTTATATAAAAAGTTAAATATTTAATTATTTCTTGACAAATTTTAACGCTTGTAATACACTAAATTAAGATAAATAACTAAAAGGTGAGTATTATGAAAATTGTTACTATTGATAACGGAATTTTAAAAGCGCAAATTTCTACTTTCGGAGCAGAACTTATAAGCGTTGAAAAAGACGGTAAAGAAAGAATTTGGGAAGGAAATCCTAAGTATTGGGATGGTCATAGTCCTGTACTATTTCCAATATGTAGTGGTCTTTTAGACGGATACTATTTATATAACGGAAAAAAATACCAACTAAAATCACACGGTTTTGCAAGCAGTAGTGAATTTGAAGTGGTTTCCGAAGAAAAAACTTCAGCCACCTTTTTATTAAAGGCAAATGAAGATACTAAAAAAGTTTATCCTTTTGATTTTGAATTCCGTGTTCATTTTAAACTTGACGGCGACAAACTCTGCGTTTACTATATCGTAGAAAATAACGGCAATGAAACGTTATATTATAACGTAGGTTGCCATGAAGCGTATGCGATAAGTGGTAAATTTGAAGATTATTCAATATGTTTTGACGGTGAAGAAAAGATTTATAATACTTTATACGGTGAAAGATTTTTAGAAGATGATAAAAAGGAAATTTCGCTCAATGACGGTAAATTGTATTTAGATATGAAAAACCACGAAGGCGAGTTTATTCATAACGGAGTGCTTTGTTTTAACGATTCGATTATTATTGAAAATATTAAAAATAAAAGGCTCTCGTTATTGAACGGCAAAGGCGAGTCGGAAGTTGACGTTTATTATCAAGATTTTGACCATTTAGTTATTTGGACTTGTAGTAAAGGCTTTATCGCAATCGAGCCTTGGAACGGGCTTCCAGACGCGTATAATACAAACCATAAATTAGAAGATAAAAAGTCTATAGATAAAATAGAGCCTAAAACCACAAAAACTTATTATCATTCAATTATATTTAATTAATTTCATAAATGATAAAGCGCTTAACGATTTTTGTCGAATAAGCGCATTTTTAATTTTTTTTAATTTAAAATATATTAAATTATTGAAATAAAACACAATATATGGTATACTACTATATATTTGCATACAAATTTGTAGGGGGCAACAGTTTTGGCTAAAAATTCTTACAGTTCACAAGATATAACCATTTTAAAAGAACTTGAAGCAGTTAGGGTAAGGCCGGGTATGTATATCGGTTCAACAGGCTCTAAAGGGCTTCATCATATTCTTTGGGAGATTATTGATAACGCGGTTGACGAAGCGGCAAACGGCTTTGCTAAAAAGGTAATAGTAACGCTATATCCCGACGGTAGTGCTTCAGTTGAAGATGATGGCAGAGGTATGCCCGTTGATATTCACCCTGAAGCGGGAATAAGTGGTGTAGAAGTTATATTTACCCAACTTCACGCTGGTGGTAAATTTAATAACGACAACTACAGTTATTCAGGTGGTTTACACGGCGTTGGCGCATCGGTTACTAACGCTTTATCCGAGTGGCTTAAAGTTGAAGTTTACAATAAAACTATTTACGCAATGGAATTTTCTTCTTATGAAGATAAAGTGCAAAAGAAAATTATTTCGGGCGCACCCAAAGCCCCACTTAAAAACACGGGAATTAAAACTATAAAACACGGCACGCTAGTTAGGTTTAAACCTGATGCTCGCGTTTTTGAAACTACTGAATTTAATGCTGAAACTATTTCGATTAGGTTAAGGGAAACTTCCTTTTTAAATAAAGGAATTGAACTAGTATTTAAAGATTTAAGGAAAAATGAAAATGCCGAAGGCATAGTATTTAAATCCGAAGGTGGCATTAGGGATTACGTTAGTTATCTAAATACAGGTAAGACCGTTTTATATCAAGAGCCACTTTATTTCAACACCGCTAAAGACGATATTTTAATCGAAGCGTCTTTTCAGCATACCGACGGATATTCTGAAAACATTTTCTCTTTCGTTAATAATATTCCAACGATTGACGGTGGCACGCACGACGTGGGCTTTAAATCGGGGTTAACTCGTTTTTTAAACGAATACGCTAAAGAGAATTTGTCTGGTAAGAATAAGGGGACAAGTTTTAACGGTGAAGATTTTAGAGTTGGTATGACTGCGGTTATAGCCGTAAAGGTAAAAGAAGCGCAATTTGAAGGTCAAACTAAAGGAAAACTAGGTAACGTTGAAGTTCGCCCGGCAGTTGAAAGCGCAACACTTGAAAGTTTATATAATATTTCAACCAACAAAAAACAAGCAAAGGTTTTTGACGCAATAATGGATAAAGCCGTAAGCGCTGCTAAAGAAAGGGAAGCGGTTAGACACACGAAAGAACTCAACCGTGCAAAATCAGGTGCAGATTCAACTAGGCTTTTAGGTAAACTTGCAAATTGTTCTAGTAAAGACGCGAAACTTAACGAAATTTTTATAGTTGAAGGTGATTCGGCAGGTGGTAGCGCTAAAGAAGGAAGAGACAGAAAACATCAAGCGATTTTACCACTTCGTGGAAAACCTATTAATGCTGAGAAAAAATCGCCTATTGAAGTATTGCAAAACGAAGAATTTAAAACGATAATTTCCGCATTAGGAACTGGTATTCATAACGATTTTGATTTAAAATCTTTAAAATTTGATAAGGTAATTATTTTATCAGATGCCGACCAAGACGGTTATCATATAAGAAGCATATTATTAACTTTCTTCTTTAGGTATATGAAAGAACTTATAACTGACGGGCACGTTTACGTTGGCATGCCACCACTTTATAAAGTTTATAAAAAAGACGTTATCGAGTACGCTTACGATGATGAAGAACTTGAAAAGGCAAAGGAAAAAGTAGGTCGCGGTCATAGCGTTCAACGCTACAAAGGTTTGGGTGAAATGAGTGCTCTTCAACTTTGGGATACTACCCTTAATCCCGAAACTCGTAAACTTATGCGCGTTACAATCGACGAAGCAACTCAAGCCGAAAAACTAATAACTACTTGGATGGGTACTGACGCTGAAGAGAGAAAAGATTACATTCAAAAATACGCAAACTTTAATAAAGTAGATAATTTTGAAATCAAAGTAAAGGACTAAGAATATGGAAATAGAAAAGAACGAAAATATAATTTCTAACAATATAGAAAACATACTTCATAATTCTATGATGCCGTATTCTGAATATATATTGTTAGAAAGGGCTCTTCCTAGAGTTGAAGACGGATTAAAACCCGTTCAAAGAAGAATACTTTACGCAATGCACGATCTTGGCTTAACGCCTGATAAGCCACATAAAAAAAGTGCGAGAGTAGTTGGTGAATGCTTAGCAAAATATCACCCGCATGGCGACACATCGGTTTACGACGCTATGGTAAGGCTTGCACAACCATTTAATATGAGAATGCCACTTGTTGACGGTCAAGGCAACTTTGGTTCAGTTGACGGCGACGGGGCGGCGGCTATGCGTTACACTGAAGCAAAACTTCAAAGTCTTGCTCTTGAAATGCTTGCCGACCTTGATAAAAACACTGTTGATTGGGATAACAACTTTGACGATTCTCTTCAAGAGCCAAAAACTTTGCCTAGCCGTTTCCCTAATATTTTAGTTAACGGCGCTATGGGTATTGCTATCGGCTATGCGACTAATATTCCACCACACAATTTATCGGAAGTTATAAGCGGTGCAATTCAATATATAGATAACCCTAAAATTAAACTTTCCGAAATGATGAAAATCATTAAAGGTCCAGATTTTCCAACCGGTGGTTTTTTAATTGCGGGAGAAGAACTTGAAAAAGCCTACGAAACGGGTAAAGGCAAAATTTTAATTCGCTCTAAAGTTAACGTAGAAAAAGATAATTCTGGTAAACAAAATATAATAGTAACTGAAATTCCTTACCAAGTAAATAAGGCTGCGCTTATTGAAAAAATCGGCGAACTTATGGATACTAGAAAGGAAGAATTCGGTGGTATTAGCGACGTTGTTGACGAGTCCGATAGGCACGGAATGAGAATTGTAATAAAACTTAAAAAGGACGTTGATGCGTCTGACGTTTTATCTCTTCTTTACAAAAAAACCAATCTTCAAGTTTCCTACGGTATAAATATGATGATGATAGCCGATGGTAAACCTCAACAATTAGGCTTATTATCAATTTTGAGTTATTATACCGAATATCAAAAACAAGTGGTTTTAAGAAGAACAAAATTCGATTTATCTAAGGCAAAACTTCGCCACGAAATTGTTACCGGTTTAATTATTGCAGTTACAGATATTGATAAGGTTATTAAAATTATCAAAAGTTCTCCAGACACTCCAACTGCAAAGCAAAATTTGAGAAAAGAGTTTAATTTATCTGAAGTTCAAGCACAAGCGATTTTAGATTTAAAACTTTCTCGTCTTACTAAACTTGAAATAGATAATTTAAAAGACGAACTTAAAAAACTTGAAGAATTAATCAAAGATTTAACTCATATAATCGAAAGCAAAAAGCGTTTGGCTGAAGTTGTTAAATCCGAACTTTTAGACGTTAGAAAAAGATATAAAGACGATAGAAAAACCGTTATATTAGGAAGTGAAGAAGAAGTTACCGTTGAGCGTTTTGACGATGAAAAACCTATCGTTAATTACGTTTTGGGTTATAGTGGAAAGGGGTTAGTAAGAAAAGTTAAATTAATGTCTTACTCAAGAAGTAAAGTTGATAAACCTACTCCACAAGAGATATTTACTTTTGAAGTTAACGCAACTTCTAACGATAAAGTTTACGCGTTTACCGATAAGGGTAATATATATAGGCTTACTATGGATAATATTCCAGAAGCAAGAGGCGCAGGCCAAGGTGGTGTTCCTTTCGATACGTTATTTAAAGAGGCTATAAAAGGCGAAATTCCACTTAACTTCTTTAATTTTGGCGAATCGGAGCCGTCTGGTGAAATCATAGTGTTTACTAAAAACGGTATAGTTAAGAAACTTGATTGGAAAGACCTTCAGTTCTCTAGAACTAGTTGCTCGTATATTAAACTTAAAGATGACGACTCAGTTATAAACGTTGAAACGGACGTTGACGGTAAAGACTTATTCTACGTAACGCAAAAGGGCATGTGCGCTAGGTGTGTTAAGAGCGTTCCCGTTTATAATCGTAATGCAAGTGGCGTTAAAGGTATTTCTCTTGATAGTGGAGATATAGTTATTTACGCTACTCAAGTTGATGATGATACGATAACTGAAGTTATTGCTACTTCAAGTTTTGGTACTTTCGTTAGAAGGCATATAGGCACTATAAGAAAAATTGCTAAGAGTGGAAAAGGCGTAAAACTTATCGACCTTGGAGACAAAAAACTTAACGAGTGTTTAGTGTTTGCAAAGTGTGTAAAAGAAAGCGATAATTATTTATTTACCGTTGTTGATAGAATGGGTGTAGTATTACATGCTGAACTAAAGGATATTCCTAAAAACAGCAAGGCAGGAAAGGGCGCAAGTATAGCAAAATTAGGTGTTATACAGCCATCTACTGTCTACTGTGTCAGGCAATAGCGGGGCGGAACAACTTAATATCAGGTTATCCGTTCCCGTTCAAAACGAAGAGGTAGTCGGGAAGGATATTATTCCCGATATTATAGATAATGAAGAGTTAATAAAAGAAGCAGAACAAGTTCTCGATAAGATTGAAGACGCTGTTTTAGATGCTAAAGATACGCTTTTTAAAGTAGAATTTGAAAAGGAATCGTTTGACGAGCCCGAAATTGAAAAAATTGAAGAAAATGTTGACTCGGATATTTTGGTAGAAGAAAACGTAGATGAAGCGATAGAAAATTCTTCTCAATATAACGATTGTAAAGAAATTATTACAAAAGATAATTTTGTAAATAACCAAAGCGAAACAATTAGTGTTGAAGAGCCTAAAATAAAAGAATTAACCGTTGTTGAAACTACACCTGAAATCAAAGTTGATATAAACGAAGTTATAGGTGGTTTTGAAGTGGCTAGAAAAGTAATAAAGGGTTTATACAAAACGGTATTTAACAGTTCGTTTAATCCTAGTGAGAACGACGTTGTTGCCGATTTACTCGCCTATATTGGCGCTAAGGCAGAAGAATATCAAAAGGCAGAAGAGTATTTAACGGCATTTGGTGTGGAAACTTCGCGTTTTGCAAATAGGTATCGAGAAAAATCGTATATTCCTCTTTGCTTTAAAATTTCCGTTTGGGCTGATAAAAATAAAAATTTAAACGAAACGATAGAACTTTTAAACGGCGTGCTTCGCGCTTTATTTGCTTTTAACGTTAGTGAAAGCGAAGTTAAAACCGTCGAAAAAGTTAGAAGTTCAATTACTTCAATTATCGAATATTTAAACGCTCAAGGCGTTGATTCTGGATTTTAATTTAAAAACCCAATAAAAATAATAGACAAATGTGTTACAATATGATAATATATTGTAGCATAATGCTTCTATGGCTCAGTAGGTAGAGCGCATCCATGGTAAGGATGAGGTCGCCGGTCCGATTCCGGCTAGAAGCTCCATTAGCGACCGTTTACGGTCGCTTAATTTCTCTCTCTGGGTGTGGCGCAGTTTGGTAGCGCGCTTGAATGGGGTTCAAGAGGCCGGAAGTTCAAATCTTCTCACTCAGACCAAAGATTTTTAATAAATGCCCAACCTAAAAACAGGTAGGGCATTTATTGTATATTTTGTCTAACGCCAAAACATACGAACTTCCGGCAAGCCGAATGTGTTTTGATTATTTACGCAAATAAATTTGCCGTAATCAAAAACGTTTTTCAAACGCAAATCTTCTCACTCAGACCACGTCAGAACAAGACTAATATTGCAAAAGCCACCTATTTTTTAGGTGGCTTTTAGCTTTAAAGTCTGTTCTTCCTTTTCGCAAAAATCTTTTATAAATAAAATCTTTTCGCGAGAGTATTTTTTAATTTAAATCAAAAACGTTTTTCAAACGCAAATCTTCTCACTCAGACCACGTCAGAACAAGACTAATATTGCAAAGAACCACCTAAAAATAGGTGGTTCTTTGCTTTGAAGTCTGTTCTTCCTTTTTCGCAAAAATCTTTTATACAAAATCTTTTTGCGAGGATTAAAATTAAGATATTGATTATTTAATATATAGAAAAATTAATTTTTAATATAAAAGTGCGCTTGCAAGTTTGCAAGCGCACGTTTGTTTGTTATTCGTAAACTTCTCTTTTTAAAATGCAAATTTCAGGGATTTGCCTATAATCTTCGTTATAATCAAGCCCGTAGCCTACAACGAATTCGTCAGGAATAGTAAATCCAACGTAGTCTGCCTTTAAATCAACTTTTCTTCTTTCAGGTTTATCAAGTAAAGTACAAATCTTAACTGAAGACGGGTTTCTTTGAAGAAGTAAACGTTTAAGGTATGAAAGGGTGTTGCCACTGTCAATAATATCTTCTATAATAACAACGTCTTTATTTTCAATAGGAACGTTTAAGTCTTTAATAAGTTTAACTTCGCCTGAAGATTTAGTTCCGGCACCGTAACTTGATACTGCCATAAATTCCATTTGGCAGGGTATAGTTAAGTATCTTAAAAGGTCGGTTGTGAAAAATACGCTACCTTTTAAAATACATACGAAAAGTGGGTTTTTACCTTTATAATCTTTACTGATTTTTTCGGCAAGTTCTTTAACCCTTAATTGTAATTTTTCTTCACTTATAAGGATTTTCTCAAAATTATTGTACATTAAAAGCCTCCATAAACAAAAAGACCGCTTTACAAACGGCCTAGTGTTTTTTAAACTCTTTCTACTTTGTTGCTTTTAAGACAACGTGCGCATACATATTCAGAACTAATGACGCCGTCGCTTACAACTCTTACCTTTTGAACGTTAGCGTTATATAAGCGAGGAGTTTTACGGTTACTGTGGCTAACTAAATTGCCTGATAATTTACCTTTACCGCAAACACTGCAAACTTTTGACATAATTGCACCTCCGATTTATAGTGTAATAAAATTAGCAAAAATACTATACCATTAATTAAAAAAAAATGCAACAAATTTCACGCAATTTACTAAAATTATTTCTAAAACTTTAAAAAAATCATAAAATAAGCAAAATGACTTGCAATATTTAAAAAAATATAGTAGAATAAAAAAAGAAAATAAGGAGAGAACTATGGCAGTAAAGACTAGCAATGCATGTGGTAAAATATCAATATCAGATGAAGCAATCGCAAAAGTTACTTCATACGCTTCGCTTGAGTGTTACGGTATTGTTGAAATGGTTTCACGTAAACTATCCGATAGTCTCTCTCAATTTTTAGGTGTGGAGAAAGGCACAAAGGGTGTAAAAGTAACCACTAGTGGCGACCGCATCTTTATTGACGTTTATGTAGTAATTAAATTTGGCGTATCAATATCGGCAGTTGCTGATTCGCTTAAAGATGCAATTAAATATAAAGTTGAAAAGTTTACCGGTATGGTTGTAGATACGGTTAACGTTAATATTACAGGCGTCAAACTTTAATTTTGGAGTTTATTGAATGAAAACGATTAACGGTGCTATGTTTGCCAAGATGGTAAACAATGCTTCTAGATTATTAGATATAAATAGAGATAAAATTGACTCGCTTAACGTATTCCCCGTACCAGATGGTGATACGGGTACGAATATGTCGCTTACTATTAAGTCGGCAATTAAAGAAGTTAAGCAATGTAAAACCAACAAACTAAGTGGTGTTGCTGAAAGCGTAATGCGTGGCGCATTAAAAGGAGCAAGAGGTAACAGTGGCGTTATTTCATCACAAGTGCTTCGTGGAATGTGCTCGGTTTTAAAAGAAGTTGAAGAGGCAGACGCAAAACTTTTTGCAAAGGCCTTAAAAAGCGCGACTGACGTTGCGTATAGTGCAGTTTCAAATCCAAAAGAAGGCACGATGCTTACGGTATCTCGTATGATATCGGAGTGTGCAGTTGAATCTAAAGCAAAAACTATCGAAGAACTTTTTGAAGAAATTTTAGTTCGTGGCGAAGAGGCTTTAAATTTAACTCCAGAATTATTACCCGTTCTTAAAAAAGCAGGTGTTGTTGACTCGGGTGGTATGGGTCTTTTAACTATATATAGAGGTATGTATAAAGCAATTATCGGTGAAGAAGTTGAAGCAGTAGAAGCCGAAATTGAAGTTAAAACTCAAGAAGATTCTTTAGAACATGCCGATATATTGAATTTAGGACCTATTGAATTTGGTTATTGTACTGAATTTTTCATAACAAACCTTAAGAAAAAGACTACTCTTGCGGATATTGACAGGTTAAGAGAATACCTTATGAGTATTGGCGATAGCGTATTAGTAGTTGGCGATTTAGAGTTTGTAAAAGTTCACGTTCATACTAATAATCCAGGCAGAGCCTTATCTCACGCGTTAGAACTTGGCGAGATTGACAAGATTAAAATTGAAAATATGCTTGAGCAAAACCGTGAACTTATTAAAAAGTATAATGCTGAGAAGAAGAAACTCGGTATGCTTTCAATTTGTTCAGGTGAAGGTTTCAGCGCTATATTTAAAGATATTAACGTTGACCAAGTTATTGAAGGTGGTCAAACGATGAATCCTAGCGCTTCTGATATTGCTGACGCTGTTTGTAAGATTAACGCTGAAAATATATTTATTTTCCCAAACAACAAGAACATAATTCTTGCAGCAGAACAATCTAAGCAACTTATCGAAGGTAAAAAAATTCACGTAATACCAACTCGTACTATTCCTGAAGGTATTGCCGCAGCGCTTGCGTTTAACCCCGAAGAAGAGGCGGACGTTAATAAAATCAATATGATTCACGCTATTGATAACGTCGTTTCAGGTCAAGTTACTTATGCTGTAAGAACAACCAAAATTAACGATTTTAACTTAAAAAAAGGTGATATTATAGGTCTTGACGATAAGCGTATTTTAGCCAAAGGCGAAAGTATTTTAGAATGTACGGTTTCTCTCGTTGACGTTCTTAAAGAAAATATGCATTCATCAATTAACCTTTATTACGGTTATGATATGACTGAAGATGAAGCAGAAGTCGTTCGTCAGGCAGTTCAGGATAAATACCCTGAATGTGACGTTGAACTTTTCAACGGTGGTCAAGCAGTTTACTATTTCGTTATATCGTTAGAATAAAACTAGGGGAAGAGAAGCCTTTTTATAGGTTTCTCTTTTATTTTTATGGAATTAAGCAATATAAAGTATTTAAGCACCAAAAGAATAGCCGACTTAAAGAAGTTGGGTATATACGACTGTGAAGGGTTAATCAAAAACTATCCACGGTCTTATCTTGATATGCGAAAAACTACTAATTTAAGCGAGTCTTATCATAACGACGTTATTTTAACCGTAGCAAAAGTAGAGACTACGCCACAGGTTTTTACAAGCCGTCGCATTAAATACGTTAAAGTATATTGTTCGCAACAAGACTACACTTTTTCAATAGTTTGGTTTAATCAAACCTACGTTACTAACAAGTTAGAGGCTGGTAAAGAATATTATTTTTACGGTAGAGTTTCAAATAAAATGGGCTTAGTTTCAATGACTAATCCTATATTTGAAGAAGCAATAAACAACAATAAACTAAAAGGCTTAGTTCCGGTATATTCTATTAAGGGAAGTTTAACACAAAGCGTTGTTAAATACGCAAGTACTAGCGCCGTTAGTATGCTTGATATTAAAAGCAGTATTCCCGAATTTCTTGAGCGTAAATATTCACTTATGCAATTAAAAAAGGCGTATTATGAAATTCACAATCCTACTAGCGATAAAAATTTAAAAAATTCACAAGAGAGAATAGCACTTGAAGAATATTTTAAATTGATAACTGCATTTAAGATTTTAAAAGGGGATAAAAAGACTGCTAGAACGACAAAATATAGCATTTCATCTAAAGAAATTGTTGAATTTTCAAAAAGGTTCGGCTTTGAATTTACTAAAGGTCAAAAAGATGCCGTTAACGATATTTTTAGCGACTTAACTTCGCCTTATATTATGAATAGGCTAATTCAGGGCGACGTTGGTAGTGGTAAAACTGCAGTGTCGTTATGCGCAGTTTATATGGCAGTAAAATCTAATAGGCAAGTTGCTTTTTTAGCGCCTACTGAAGTTTTAGCAAAGCAAAATTATAATTTAGTAAAAAAATATTTAAATGATTTCAACGCTGTATTTTTATCAGGTAGTTTAACTCAAAAAGAAAAAAGAGAAGTTAAGCAAAAAATATTAGACGGAACTTATAATATCGTAGTCGGCACGCACGCTATTATTCAAGAAGACGTTAAATTTAAGAATTTATCTTTGTGCGTGTGCGACGAACAGCAAAGATTTGGAGTTGCGCAAAGAAGTTCGTTGACTGATAAAGGATTAGCCGTTGATATGCTAGTTATGAGTGCAACGCCAATACCTAGAACGTTATCGTTAATTTTTTACGGCGACCTAGATATTTCTACGATTTTAGATAAACCTATTAATAGGGCTGAAATCGTTACAGGTATCGTTCCAAGTAATAAATATAGTGGTATGCTTGAGTTTATTGAAAAGGAAATTAAATCAGGCAATCAAGCGTATTTCGTGTGCCCTAAAATTGAAGGGGACGATGAAGGCGAAATAATTAGCGTTAAGGAACTTTTTAACGACCTACAAAACGTATATCCAAATTTTAATATAGGGCTTCTTCACGGCAAACTTAAAGATAGCGAAAAACAAAGCGTAATGCTTGACTTTAAAGATAAAAAGTACGATATTTTAGTTTCTACAACTGTAATAGAAGTAGGGGTTGACGTTTCTTCTGCAACTATTATGGTAATATATAATGCTGAAAGGTTTGGGCTTTCGCAACTTCATCAATTAAGGGGAAGAGTAGGCAGGTCTGATAAAAAGAGTTATTGCTTTTTATTAGAGGGTAACGAAACCCCTAAATCTAAAGAGCGTTTAAACGCCGTAAAAAATTGTAGCGACGGTTTTAAAATTAGCGAAATTGACTACGATATTCGCGGTGGTGGAGACTTCTTAGGCGAAAGACAATCAGGTAAATTTTTAAAAGACCTAGGTGGGCTTAAATATCCGTCTAGCGTAATATTTTTTGCAAAAGCATTAAGTGAAGAAGCGTTTAATGATGAAAATAACGTAGAAAGTTTAAAATTATGCGCTAAAGAAATGTACGAAAAACTTAAAAACGTAACATTAAATTAATTTTTTTTAAAAACCCCCGTTAAAATGCTTGCTTTTAATAAAATTTTTTGTTATATTATTAGAGCATTAACGCAAATGGGAGTTTAGCTCAGTTGGGAGAGCATCTGCCTTACAAGCAGAGGGTCACAGGTTCGAGCCCTGTAACTCCCACCAAACGGTTGACAAACGTTAAGGCTTTTTTGAAGAAATAGTAGGGGAAGTTTTAAGCGTCAGCTAT
>JAZUMP010000007.1:0-10508 GCA_045603725.1 Christensenellaceae bacterium | reverse complement strand
AACGTTCTTCTATGGTAAAATGATTGTAGCAGTTCATATTTTTCTCCTTGGTTATTGTTTTTGGACGAAACTATTTTACCATAGATTTATATGAACTGTCTTTCTTTTTATACTGTTGCACTTAATAGTATAATTCACCATTTGCACAAAAAACGGGCTTTATCTAAAGCCCGTTTTAAGTTTTATTCTTGAGTTTCTTCAACTATTTCTTCGCTAATTTCATTAGTTTCGCCTTCAATTTCCGGCTCTTCATCTTCGTGCGGAACGACTGCAACTGTTGAAACTTCGCCTTCGTTTAATCTCATAACTATTACGCCTTGTGTATCACGTTTAAGTTTAGATATATCTGACGCTTTAACTCTAATTAAAATGCCGTTTTCGGTTATAAGCATAATATCTTCATCTTGAGATACGAACGTAAGGCATACTAAATTACCTGTTTTATCGTTGAAGTTACCTGCTTTAATACCTTTACCCGCTCTTCCTTGCAATCTATAATCTTCAATATCGCTTAACTTTCCGTAACCGTTTGAAGTTATAGTTAAAACGCTCTTTTCAGGGTCTACAACCGTCATTCCAATAAGATAGTCGTCTTTATCAAGGTCCATTGCTTTAACGCCTTGAGTGTCTCTTCCAATCGGTTTAAGACCGTACGTACCGTTTTCTTCATTTAAACCTTCGTAGAAACGAATACATTTACCTTTATTAGTACCTATTAAAATTTGGTCTTCGCCAGACGTAAACTCTACGGAAACAAGTTCGTCGCCCTCGTTTAAACTAATTGCAATTTTACCCGTCTTTCTTATACTTTCAAATTTAGATAAATTAGTCTTTTTAATAAGGCCTTTTTTGGTTGCCATTGCAATATAGCCTTGAATACCTTCTTTAACCGGAATTATCGCGTTAACCTTTTCACCTTCAACAAGTGGAAGCAAGTTGACAATCGCCCTTCCCCTTGCTGTTCTTTGCGCTTCAGGAATTTCATAACCTTTAATTCTATAAACCTTACCAAGGCTTGTAAAGAACATTATATCGTCGTGCGTTGAAGATATGAACATATTTTTAACAAAGTCTTCTTCCTTAGGTTTATGACCAGTAATACCCTTACCACCACGATGTTGAGCCTTATATTCACTAACAGGAAGCCTTTTTACGTAGCCTAAGTTAGTCATAGAAATAACGACGTCTTCAACAGGGATTAAGGCTGCGTCTTCAATATCGCCTTCTAATACCGATAATTCGGTTTTTCTAGGGGTTGCGTATTTGTTCTTAATAAAGGTTAAATCTTCTTTAATAATCGCATCCACCCTTGCTGGCGTGTTTAAAATATCTTTATAATCTAAAATCATTGCTTGAAGTTCTTCGTATTCTGCTTGCAACTTAGATACTGCAAGATGCGTTAAAGTTTGAAGTCGCATATCGAGTATTGCGTTTGCTTGCCTACCTTCAGCGTCTAAATCAAACTCGGCTATTAATCTTGAAGCGGCTTCTTGCCTATCGTTAGAAGTTTTGATAATTTCAACTACTTTATCAATATTTGATAATGCTTTTATAAGACCTGTTACGATTAAGCATCTTTCTTCGGCTTTATCAAGGTCAAATTTAGTTCTTCTTCTAATAACGTCGCTCTGATGTTTTAAATATTCTACTAAAATTTCACGAATATTTAATACCTTAGGGTCGGTTCCAACAAGTGCAAGTAAAATAATACCGTCAGACGTTTGAAGTTTAGTTTGTTTATATAAACTGTTGAGAACTACTTGTGGATTAGCGTCCTTTTTAATATCAATAACGATACGCATGCCGTGCCTATCAGACTCGTCGTTAACGTTTGATATACCTTCAAGTTTTTTATCTTTAACGTATTCGGCAATAGTTTCAATTAATTTTTGCTTGTTTACCTGATAAGGAATTTCAGTAACTATTATTCTATTACGAGTTCCGTTATTATACTCTTCAATTTCACATTTAGAGCGTAAAACGAAGCCACCCCTACCCGTTCTATACGCGTTCCTAACACCACTTCTTCCCATTAAGATACCACCTGTTGGGAAATCTGGCGCAGGGATATATTCCATAAGTTCTTCAACGGTTATTTCAGGGTTATCGATAAGCGCAATAGTGCCGTCAATAACTTCGCCAAGGTTATGTGGTGGAATATTAGTTGCCATACCAACGGCAATACCGTCAGCACCGTTTACGAGTAGGTTTGGATATCTAGCAGGTAAAACTACCGGCTCTTTACGAGTATCGTCGAAGTTTGACTTGCAGTCAACCGTATTTTTATCAATATCCGCAAGCATTTCTAACGCAAGTTTACTCATGCGCGCTTCAGTATATCTGTACGCTGCTGGTGGATCGCCGTCAACCGAACCGAAGTTACCGTGCCCGTCAACGAGCGGTAAATTTATAGAAAAGTCTTGCGCTAATCTAACGAGCGCATCGTAAACCGAACTATCGCCGTGTGGGTGATATTTACCTAAAACGTCGCCGACGATTGCAGCACACTTTTTATAAGGCTTATCGGGCGTTAAACCCATTTCGTTCATAGAGTATAATATTCTTCTATGAACGGGTTTTAAACCGTCCCTAACGTCGGGAATAGCCCTTGACCTATTAACAGCCATAGCATAGTCGATAAAACTTTGTTTAAGTTCGGAATTAACTTCTATATCGACAAGTTTCGTCATTCCAAGAATTTTTCTAAACTCTTGTGTAAGTTCTTCGCTTATTTTTTGTTTAGCCATATTCCCTCCTACCTTAAGTATCTAATTCGGTGTTAGCGTATTTAGCGTTCTCTTCAATAAACTTTCTTCTTAAATCGGGTTGGTCGCCCATAAGTAAACTGAAGTGTTCGTCGGCCGAAACGGCGTCTGCAATAGTTACCCTTCTTAAAGTTCTAGTTTCAGGATTCATAGTCGTTTCCCAAAGTTGAATAGCGTCCATTTCACCTAAACCTTTATATCTTTGAATATCACACCTTTCATTTTCTGCAATAAAGGCTTCTTTATCTTCTTCAGTATAGAAATAATGCTCTTGCTTACCTTTAGTTATTTTATAAAGTGGAGGTTGAGCAATGTATACGTGCCCTTCTTCGATAAGTGGACGCATATATCTATAAAAGAAAGTTAAAAGTAAAATTCTAATATGCGAACCGTCAACGTCGGCATCGGTCATACATATAATTCTATCATATCTAAGTTTAGTAACGTCAAACTCTTCAAGCATACCCGCGCCAAAAGCAGTTATCATGGCCTTTATTTCTTCATTTTCGAGTACTCTATTAATTCTAGTTTTTTCAACGTTTAAAATTTTACCCCTTAATGGAAGAACGGCTTGGAAACGCCTATCTCTACCTTGCTTTGCCGTACCACCTGCCGAATCGCCTTCGACTATATACATTTCGCAAAGTTCAGGGTCTTTACTAGAACAGTCCGCAAGTTTGCCTGGAAGAGCTGTTGATTCAAACACGCTCTTTCTAGTCGCTTCACGCGCCTTTCTAGCAGCTTCACGCGCCTTTTTAGCCGTTAAGCATTTATATACGAGTTCTTTTGTAAAGTTGGGATTTTCTTCCAAAATAGACGCAAACTCTTCGCCCATCGCTTTTATAACGAGCGTTCTAATGTCCGCATTACCAAGTTTAGTTTTAGTTTGACCTTCAAATTGTGGATTGACGAGTTTAACGGAAATAACTGCCGTTACACCTTCTCTAACGTCTTCACCCGAAAGTTTATCATCGTCGTTTTTAATAAGATTTAACTTTTTGCCCGCTTCGTTAACGATTTTTGTTAAAGCAAACTTAAACCCGTCAAGATGCGTACCGCCCTCAACGTTGTTTACGTTGTTTGCAAAGGCTAAAATTTGTTCACTGTAACCGTCGTTATATTGGAAGGCTATTTCAATAGTTTCTTTTCCGTATTGCTTCTTAAAATATACAGGGGTTTCGTTAACTACTTCTT
The DNA here is from genome assembly GCA_045603725.1 of Christensenellaceae bacterium. Classification (GTDB taxonomy): domain Bacteria; phylum Bacillota; class Clostridia; order Christensenellales; family Borkfalkiaceae; genus HGM11412. The sequence continues at coordinate 6,549 of JAZUMP010000007.1, read as the reverse complement.
TATTGCGGTTTAAAACTTCAACGTATTCTTTAATACCACCTTCAGAAAGCATTTCGTCCGACCTTTCTTTACCTTCCCTTTCGTCAGTTAAAATTAACTTAACGCCGGTATTTAAAAAGGCAAAATCTCGAAGCATACTGTGAATCGTATCGTAATTAAAGTCAACCGTTGAAAAAATAGTATCGTCCGGCTTAAAGGTAATGCAAGTACCGGTTTCGGTAGTATCTTCAAGCACTAAAAGTTCGGTTTGGGGTACACCAATTTTATATTCTTGACGATAATGCTTGCCGTTTTGATAAACGTCAACGCTAGCGTCGGTAGATAGCGCGTTAACTGCTTTTAAACCTACGCCGTGTAAACCTGAAGAAATTTCATAACCACCGTCCCCAAACTTACCACCGGCGTTTGGGTGAGTCATAACGAGTTCAACTGTAGAAATACCTTCCTCGCGCATACCTGTAGGAATGCCTCTACCGTTATCTCTAATCGAACAAGAACCGTCTTTTAAAATTTTTACGGTAATCGTATCACAGTAGCCTGCAAGTGCTTCGTCAATAGAGTTGTCAACCGTTTCTTTTACAAGATGGTGGAGACCGTAAGCATCGGTATTTCTAATATACATACCAGGTCTTAACCTGATATGCTCTAAACCTTTACACTCTCTTATTTGCTCTGCGCCATAAGCGTTTTCTACTCTAGTTTCAGTGTTCATATATCCCCCTTAAATAAAGTATATATAATAATTAAGTACATTATATCACACGCGCGCGCGTATTGCAACAATTATTTTAAAAAAAGTTATAAAAAAACACAGAAATTTCTGTGTTTTAGTCGTTATCTTTCATGAGTGATAAAAGCCTTTTTTCATACTTTTCAAAACCGTTATCATCACCGAGCGCTTTAAGCCCCGATTCTATTATAAGTTTAGCCCAATCGGAATCGCCTTTATATTGCCTATAAGCCGCGTGAATACGATAATTTGACGGACTATCATCATTATCCAAATAACCTATTACGACTTCTTCGTTAGCCTTTATAAAAGCCTTATCTCCCCTAACTATTGAAGCAAAAAATATTTCTTTATATATGGTTTCATACAAACTATCGGGGATTTTATCTAAATCGGAAACGTCGAAAAGTTCTTTAAACGCAGACTCTTCGTCGCGCCATAAAAACGCAATATATCTAAAATATTTAAGCAAAACGGAATAATAGTCGTAAGAGACGTGAAATTCAGTTAAATAACGCGCGCTAACGTCTTTAGGCTCAGTTCCACACATAATCTCGGCATGAGCGGATAAAACGTTAGTAAGCATTTCTTCGTAAACGCCGTTTTTGTTACTAAAAGATAAAAGCAACGCTCCGTCAGAATCGGATTTAAACGGCAAGGCGTTCACTAATAAAATATACGCTGAAATATGATAAGAAAGCCCAAACATTAAGGCGCAGTAAAAGTTGGTTGATAAAAACGCCACGAGCATTCCAGCAAGCATATAAACAACTGAAAATAAAAGCCCACCCAAAGTCGTGTTCTTTAACTTTTCGGGATATTTTTCGGGGTTTTTAGGAAGAAAAACCGTCTCTCCAAAAGCGTAGGGTTTTACAAATGAAATTGCAAATTTTTTATAAAATTTTAATTTTATAAAATATAGAGTAAACGAAACTAGTTTAAGCCCACTAAAAAGCCCAAAAATTAGATGCCCTAATTCGTGGAATAACGGCGCTAAAATAAAGGTTATAATTACACCTAAAAAGGCGAACAACAAAACCTTTCCAAAAACGTTTTGATATGCTAAAATAAAGCCTATTAAATGTAATAAATAAGCGCCAAACGTTATTATTAAAATTATAGTCCACGCTAAAACTTTTAATTTTTTACCCTTCATATTTTCCTTTTAAATAATCTAAATAACCTTCTAAATTATCACTCTCGCTAACCGTTACACCCTCTAAATCGTAAACGGTTAAAAGTTTTAAAAGTATAGACGCACCGCCTGCAATTACTTCCGCCCTTTTACTTTCAACGGCGTAAGTTTTTGCTAAAACTTCAGGCGAAACCGAATATAAATAATCTTTAATTTTTATAAGATTTTCTTTAGAAATATAATGGCCGTTAACTATACTTGGATTGTATTTTTTAAGCCCTAAACTAATAACGGCAAGAGAAGTAGCGGTTCCACCTACCGCTTTAACGAGTTTAGCGTCTATATCGCCGTTTTTTAGTATGGTTTTATCTAAATATTCGTCAATGCTCTTTTCAAGCCTTTTAAATGCACTAAAAAGCGTTACGGCGCCGACGTTGTAACTGTTTTTAAGAAGTATTTTTTCACCGTTAGAAAAGGCAATTTCCGAACTTGCACCACCTATATCAATAACTACGCCTTTTTCCCTTTTCAAAGCGCCCTTAACTGCAAGTTCCGCTTCTAAATCTCCGGAAACAACGTCTAATTCAAGTCCGCAAACGTCTTTTACTAAAGCCGTAAACTGCTTTTGGTTTTTAGCCTTTCTAACCGCTGCCGTTGCGAACGCAAAAAAGGTTTTTACTCCCTTATTTTCTGCTAAAGTTTTAAGTTCTTTTATTGCGTTTACGGTTAACAGCATTGACTCGGCAGATAAACTGCCATCATTTAAAAAACCACTGCCTAACCTTGTTATTATTAAATTTTTGTTATTAAAAATTCCGTCCGCAATCATTAAACGAACGGAATTACTGCCAACGTCAATAACCCCAACAGGCAAGTTAAAATTATTCTTCTTCATTTTCGTAAAGACCTTGCTCCCTTTCAGCAAGTTCTATTTTCCAATCGTATCCCCAAGATTCGATTTCATTTTTAACGTTTTCAATATCTTCGGTTAAAATTGCTATTTTTTCATCTAATAGTTCTATTTGCTTTTTCCTTTCTAATATGCCTACTAATTGATACACTAGTACTGCCACTAGAACGACTATTAGCATTATTGCTCCTGACAAAACTGCGGAGAATACTCTTCTTTTCTTTTGGTCTGTCATAAAACCGTTTTACCCTTTTAAATAATTTTACAATTATATTATATACTCTATTTAAAAAAATTGCAATAATTTTATGAAAACTAAATAAATAGATTATTGTTCCTATTACTATAAACGCTAAAGTATACAGTCTAAAATTAGGAAAAGAATATTCAGCCGATATTTGAATATAAATAAAAGCCGATGAAGAAATCCAAACAGCGTTTAAAATTTCTTTAAAAACCTTTCCCTGAAAAAATAATTTTAAAAGGTAAAAAAATTCGTAAAATACGCCTATAATTACCCCAATAAACAGTGAAACGAATATTATTCTTGGCTGGTCTAAACTTGAAAACATTATTTAAAGACCTTTTTAATTAAATTGTCTTGAACGCCTTTGTATCTTACGTTTTCAATACTGCCAAGTGCTGTAAAATTACCGTTTTTATTATCAAAACAAGATATTTTAAGTGCGCTTCCGAAAATAAATAAAACCGTATTATCTTTAAGTTTAAGTTTAATTTCTTTATCAGAAAACGAAGTAACTTCAAGTACCGAAGTTATATTAACGCGCGATTTGTTTTCTATAATGATTGAATGAACTGTATTTTCCATAAAAAAACCTCTCATAAAAGTTTATGAGAGATTTTTATTTGTTATTCTAATTTTCAAGTTTTTGGTCGCCAAATTTAATCCAACCTTTCTTGCGCATAAATTCGCTTACGGCAAAACTAATAACTGCAGGAATTACGAATAAACAAAGAACTATTCCTAAAACCATATTAATAGTTGGAATACTGCTTGACGCATCTATTACGCCGAATAAACCAACGAGACCACTCGTTCCCATACCACCACCTGCAGCGTTACAACGCATATCAAGAAGTACGGCAACAAGACCAGATATTGCACTTGCAATAATTTCAGGGAGCATAATAATCGGTTTTATCATAATGTTAGGAATTTGAAGCATGCTAGTTCCTAAACCTTGAGAAATTAAACCACCAACACCGTTTTCCCTAAACGAAGCAACGGCAAAACCTATCATGTGCGCAGCACAACCTGCAACTGCAGCGCCACCTGCTATAGCGAATACTTCAGGATTATTAACTGCCGTAGTAGAACCCGCTATTGCAAGCCAAATCGCAGCAGAAGAAGTAGGCATCGTTAAAAGTATACCCATAACTATCGCAATTACAATACCAGTTACTATTTTAATTGCAACGCCAGCGTTAATTAAAATAACTAAAAGTTCTGCAAAAAGGTCGATAAGTTTAATAAACGGCCAAGCAACGTAAACGCCTAAAACCGACATAAATATTACACCTAACGGTATTAAAACTATATCAAGTTTAGTTTTACCTGCGTATAAAGAGCAAATTTCAACGGTTAAAAGCGATAACACGTAAGCACCGATAGGGTTACCCGGTTTACCAACTTTAAATACTACCGAGAAAAAGTCAGCGTTTAAAGTTCCGTTAACGAGTTCAAGCGCGTACGCACCGATTAAGCCCGACACTGCTGCCGAAAAAATAACAAGCGGTTTAGCGTTTAATTTATACGCAATACCAATACCAATGCCTGCACCCATTAAAATTTTTGCTAAAGTTGAAAATGCGGTTAATAAATATCCGAGTTTATTATCTCCAACCCACGAAGCAATGAGTGCAACGATAGTTCCAGCAATAAGGGTACAGAAAAGCCCAGATGCCATGCCTGAAAATGCCGTAACAAACCAACGATTACATAATTTTTTAATTTTTTCTTTCATATTATAAAACCTCTACAAGTTTATTTTCTACAATATCGCAAGACGCGAGTATATATTCAACCGAATTTATGCTAGTTTTTAAATATGCTTTAACGTCCCTGCCGTGCAAATGACCGTAAACGACTTTATCAACTTTATATTCTTCAAAAAGTTTAGTGAAAAGTGAAGATTCTCTTCTAATATTAAAAGGTGGATAATGGATTAAACAAATAAGCCTGTCCCCTTCTTCTTTTAAATTTTCGGCACTTTTAAGAGCGAGTTTAAACCTTTCTGCTTCCCTTAAATATATTTTCCTATCGTGTTCTTCAAAATCCGGCGAACCCTCAACAGCCCAACCCCTTGAACCGCAAAACACAACGTTGCCTATTTTAACAGCGTCATTTTGAAGAGCGTAAATGCCTTTAGGTAAGTTTTGGCGAAGTTTAGTTATGCCGTTCCACCAATAATCGTGATTGCCACGAATAAGAATTTTTGTGCCCTTTTGTTTTGCAATAAAACCAATATCGTTTAAAGCGTTTTGAAGTTCCATAGCCCAACTGATATCCCCGCTTATTAAAACGACGTCGTCATCACTAACGGTTTCTTGCCAATTTTTTTCAATTTTATTAAGATAATCATCCCACTTTGCACCGAAAACGTCCATAGGCTTATCGCCACACAAAGAAAGATGTAAATCACTTATTGCAAAAACCTTCATTTTTCCCCTTTAATTTGAAATTATTTTAGCACAATCGCTTATACAATGCAACTTTTTTAAAATAAAAAAAGACCTTTTCAGGTCTTTTTTTACATAGTTTCGTTATTTTCGCCAGGGAATAATGGCAGTTCAAAAAATCCCGAGCATACTTCGTGTGTAAATTCTTGGCAAGCAGGCATAGTAGCATACCCGTAAGACGGAACTAAAAGTTCTACCGTCATAACTACTTTTAAAACCGAAGTAGTACAACATGCAACGGTGAAAGTATTTTCACCCGTATACGTCCCTTCAGGCGCAACTATTGATACTACCGCTTCAATTTCGTAAGGCATAATAGATGCAGATGGAACGCATAAGATAACGTCTTGAGAAAGCGTTACGCTAGACACACCCTTACCTTGCACCCCGTTAGCGTCAGTATAAATAACTTCAACAGGAACGGTATAAGTTATTTGCACTCTAGATAAGTTTTGCCTATCTTGAATTGGGTCTACTTGTAGACTCACCACTTGAGCGTTAGTAGTTGTGCTCCTTGCGCTCACGAAAGTTAACGGATATGTAGGATTTGCAGGCGTAAGATTAGTTACGGTTAAAACGTAGCCATCTTCTTGCGATTGCTTCATACAAGCATCAAACACCTTTTTCGCTTGAATACACACCTTTTCACATAAACCATTCATTGGATTACCGCTAATTCGCGACGGTATTCTATCAGAAGAACAATTAGAGAAAAAAGACATTTAAACCTCCTTATAACATAAAAGCCGACTTTAAAATTTTAGTCTATTCACTCTAATATATGCAAATATTTATTAAATTGATACAAAAAACTAAAAGGTCGCCTTATATATCATAAGACGGCCTTTTCCACTTTAATATTTTAAAAATATTATAAGTGTATATAAACAGCAATTTTAAAAATAAGGTTTTGTAACAAACTAATTAAAGTTAATTATTTTCTAATATAATACGTCGTATTTTATAGAATATTTATAACTTTTGTTTTTGTAAATTACTTTTCTTATTAATTGCTGACAGTATTAGTTTTATTCAAATATAATTTTTTATACACTAAATTTAATATTGATTTAT
>JAZUMP010000006.1:0-7314 GCA_045603725.1 Christensenellaceae bacterium | reverse complement strand
TGAGCTTAATTCTTGTACTCGAACTTTATAAATTTCACTTTTACGTTCTTTTTTAATTTTTGATATTAAATTTTTAAAGTTAATATCTGAAGTATTATTCATAAATTTAATAGCGTCTTTAAGTTTAAAAAATATTCTAACTAATAATCCGGTATCAATATCAGTAATTTGATAAAAGCATTTCTTGTTACCGGTTTTAGTAATCGCTAATCCATATTCTTTATATTCTTTGTAACATTCAACTAATTCAAATTGAAATTTTTCTTGAAATATGTTTCTTCTAACAACTATATAAGTTTTTTTCATATTATTTACTCTCCCGTGCTTCTTTTAGAATCATTGGTGTATCCATATCGTCTAAAGTAATAGAAATCGCAAAATGTAAATCTTTGGATTCGCTATACGGTTTATTTGTTCTTTCGTCGATTTGAGCGTCCATTCTTAAAGTTTTAAAAGTTATTTTTATCAACGAATAGATATATTTCTTAACTTTATCTGATTCGTTAGGAATATATCGCTTAATAGCGTTATTAATACGTTTATCGATAGTTTTTACCAACATAATAATATCTCTCCTAAAGACGCGGATTATTCCGCGTCCTTTAACATTAGTTCGAAATTGTAGATATCGATAGAAGAAGCGTACGCGTTGATAACGTAAAATTTACTTAAGCGTTTTTTAACAGTACCCGACGCACGACGATTCATATGAATATTTAATACATATTCGGTTTCGTTGAAATCTTTATCGATAACCGCAATATCGATTGAATCGAAAGAATCGTAAACGTGATTAATTGCTAATAATTTGAATTCGTAACTGTTGTGAATAAATGCTATTCTTTTGTACTTCTTTTTAATGATGTTAAATTCGTTTTTAATTTCTGTGTCTGTCATTTCGTAATTCTCCTTTTTCGTTTGACGTAATTATATTACTATTTTCAAATATATATTTCAAACACTTTTTTAAATTTCTTAAGGAATTTCAAACACTTTTTGAAAATTATTTTTATTTACGAAGTAAAAGAAAACGATTCCGCTTGTGCTTTCGGAATCGTAATCCACTACGTAAACGTTAACTTGGAGAATCTTACGTCGTGATATCTCTATCACACATATATATTAATATAAATTAATATCTATAATCAACTCATAATTGACGAAATACGAAAATAATTAGAATACTACGCCACTTTTTAACAATGTTACGATTTCGTTTGTTTCGGACGTTGTCGGATTTGGATAATTAATGTTAAACGTGAATTGAATATCCGCAACTTCGAAATATCCGGTTAATGTACCAATCGTTTTAATCATATTACAAATTCCACCATTTAGTTTTAAGAATTCAGAAGTTACCGGATATTGAATATCGCGTTTTGTTTTTCTAATTTTAATATTTTGATAAGCAAACAATGGCGTTACATTACCATTATTTCCGATAAACGCTTTACGATAATTTGTTCTTTCGGTTTCTGTATGACTTGCGATTGTTTTTGTTGCACTCATTCCACCGGCGATAATACCCGCCCCGATTGCTAACGGATTACCCGTCGCAATACCGGTTACGATACCCGTTCCGATAGATAAAGCAGTACTGACTAATCCTAACGTTATATTTAAGTCGTTTTGACGTTTTTTATCTAAAACTTCTTGTAAATTAGAAGACGATTTTTCAATCTCAACACCTAATTGACATTGATTTGATAATACAATAATACCGTCAGTTTTGTTATATACCTGTACGACCGCTGTTCCGTCTTTAAAGTTAACGATATAATAAATTAAAATTCTTTTTCCTAATAATTCATTGTAAGGAAATTCCCACCAACCGTAATACGGGATATAAAGTTCATATTTCGCGTATGGTTCTAAATCGTTAAAATCAGAAATCACAAAATCGCCAAATATAGGATTAACGACAAAATCGGCAATAACTAATTCGTCGGATAATGTACCGAGTAATCGTACACCCTCCGCTGGAGTCGTAGTACCGTCAACACGGATTGTTTCAGTTTCGGGTACACCTTGTTCGTCTTTTACTTGTAATCGTAATGGAATTGTAAACGGATACGCGTAAACACCCCCAACGAATCCAATTTTAGTATCGTGATTAAATAGGTAACCAACAAATTCACCCGCATTTCCGTTAGACATAACTATTGTACTTCCGATTGCTGCATTAAATGAATCATTAATTGCTTTATAATCAATATCCGGATTTGTTGTTACAACGTCGCCAACGAAAGATAAAGTACCTTCAATACTCGGTGCGGATAATTGATAAACGTACGCGACAATGTGTTTGTCGTCAATACCCGTTCTAAATGACGTTTGAAAAGTGGTATTAACTAAACTTCCCGAATCAACGTTTGACGGTGTAAATTCACTAACGGTAAATGTATTTTTAATAACGCGTCTTTCGTCGGGTAATGTAATATCGTAATCAGATTCCGAACGACTAATATACGCGCGTTGAGCGTATATAACATCTTTAAAAGAATAAAGAACGTCACAATGTAAAGAAAGTTGATAAATATTTTTTCTTAATACCGTAATATCGCGAACGAAATAATATCTTTCAAAATCGGGAATATAAACATAATTAAATCTATTTATTTTTCCCGTTCTTAAATCATTAATTGCTTGTGTACTTCCACTAATTGAAGAAGTTGAAGATATATCAACTATAACTTCGGGATTAGTAAGATTCATTGAATCGCGTAATTCTCCGGTTAAAGTTGTTTCGTCGTATAACCAACTTCCTTTATTGATTATATTTTCGCGTCCCTGTCGTCGATATAATTTAATAATCATATTCGCTCCTTTCTAAACAAAAGCGGATACGGATAAATACCCGTACCCGCTTTTCTTATTAATATTATCTTCTAATTACTTAACAAAGAAGACGATAGCGTTTTCGTTTAAATCATTGAAGAACGAAGCGTCGTGTTTGTAGAAGTTATTATAGAATTCCGCTTTTGCGTTGTAGTGGGTAGTTACGCGTTTATCGGTATTCGCGACGCCGAGTGAGTCCCTATCAAAAATTATACATAGTACTCCGTCAACGGTAACTTCTTCTCCGTCTGAAGCGACTTTAACGTCAATTTTACTAACTTCTCCGAAAGAATAATCAGTACCGCTACCTTGCCAATAAGGCACTACGTCCGCATTTGGTAATTTGACTAATTCATTATGGAATGTATCAGAATCAAGATATGTTGCGGATTGTGTGGCGAACACGTCGATCATAACGATATGTTGAAGATCTTTTGGTGTGAATCTTGCTTTTGCTCCAACGTTAAATAATCTTGAAATGACTTCTAAACGGTTAGAATAAAGCATAATTTTAGCACTCGCATAACGTAAGAAATCTTTATTAAATAAACAATCTGACGCGGTTAATGTAGAAGATGAATCAACTTCCGCTTTATACATAGCGAGTAAGTTAACCGCTTTTGTTCCACCAACACCGGTTAATGGATTACTTCCGTATTGAGCGTGGACGGATTCCGCAATCATTGAGTTAATAGTTCTCATAACTAAAGCGTCAACTTTAACGGTTAATGATTTATCCACTTCATTATAAAGCATACTTAAGAAAGTATTCATTTCTTGAGCGGATAAGAAAGATTGTTTTAATTGAAGCTCTGTGAAAGACATATCAATTTCAAAAGTAGTTTTTGAATTGTAGAATTTTGCTTCGACGCTTGGTTTATAGAAAATATCTTGGTCGTAACTTGCTCCGTGTGTGAGTTCCCAACTTTCGTTTTCTGACGCTTCGGGTAAATCTCCACTTACCTTTTGAAGAATACTTCCGAATTCCCACGCGTCCATTAAAACTTTTGGTGCACGTCCACGATAGGCACGTGCAACAAAAATTGTTTTACCGATACGGTTAACTAACGCTTTAACGTAAGCGTCATATTTGTTAGCGTTTAAAATAGATTCTCCGATATCAACTAAATTTGATAAATCTTCTTGTAAGACGCTTTCTTCTCCTAAAACTTCGCGTTGCGCTTCATTTACGTATGAATAAATTTGTTTAACTTCCATTTGTTATATAAATCTCCTTTCGTGAAAGTTTAATAATTTGTTACGTTTTCGAACCATAATCTTAATGGTAAATCTGAATCTTCAACATAACTTAATTGGATAAGACCTAAATTTCCGTCTTGGTCTATGTGCGGATATGCGAATAAAAATTGTTCGTTTATCATATCAACTTGTAATAATCCAAACATTTCATTTAACGAATCTACTAAAATAATAGATTTAGGAATGTATCCTTTAGTAAATATATCTTTACAAACGTTTCGTATTACTTCTTCTTGTTCTTTGGTAATATAATCGCGTAAATCGATACTATTTAAAAATCCGAATTCGTCAAATAACGCTCTTAATGAATCATTAATAGTAATGATATAATCTCCGCCTTTAATAATTGGATATGACATAATTATAATTCTGTGACGGTATCGCTAATAATATCTGATTTATAGTAAGAAACAGTTGTATTATTAGTTATATCCAATAAAATAATTTCGAGTAGGTTTGTACCGCTATAACTCATAAAAATATTATTCGAAATTCTCGAAATAATATTAACAACGCTATTATAAATTGATTCAGAAACTTCGACAAAACTATCACTAATTGTCGAAATAACGTCAATAAATTTTGGTGCTCCCTCTGAAACATTAAGTGTGTGTTTGTATAACTTACTTCCACCACTTGGCACATTATCTAATTTGTATTTTCCGTCTTCTCCAACAGAAATTACTTTCCCTGCGTCGGCGATTGTCGGCTCGGGGATATCTACGTCACTACTTGGAGCGACGTATTCGCTAACTGTGACTTCGTCTTCGTCGGTAACTTCAATATCATAACCGTAAACATTAATAAATGTAATTTTATGACTACCATAAATTGGATTTACTGCCATATCGACTTTATGCTCTCCCGATACGACGATATCGGTTAAAACGATATGTTTTTTTGTTTCAATTAGTCTTTGATAACTAATACTTGGTGCGGATTCTCCCGATAACTCAATCATTCCTAACGAAATAAGAATGTATCCGCCGCGTAAAGATTTTTCTTTTAACATAATTATTTGTTATTTCTCCTTTCGTGTTAATAAATCTTTAGACATAATACTTTATCGATATCGTTAAACATTTCTTCGATAAAGCTATATTGACGTAATTTAATCTCCGATTCTAACATTTGTTGACTTGTTGTCACGCCGATATTACCGTGACGGGTTAAACGTTCGTTACCGGTTTCTGTATCCGTTCCGCTTGTAGTGGTTGAATCGGTAATATCATTTTCTCTTTCGATATAATTATTTGCTTTTGTACCGGTTTCGTGTTCTGTAACTCCACTTTCTCCCGTTGCGGTAGGATTAGAATTTGCACTATTGAATCCGTAAACTCCCGATTCAGTGTCAATATCACGTGATACGGTTTTATCAATATTAGTTGATTCTTTACCGTCTTCGTTACGTACTCCGGTTTCGCTTCCCGCGTGAGTTCTTGTAATATTTGGTGTACGGTTTTCTTCCATATCGTAGTTTTCGAGTGGTTGATAATCCGTCATAAGAGCATTAAATATTTTCCACCATTTAACCGCGTAACGTTGATATAAAATTCGACATATTACCGCTTGAGTAGAAATATCTGATAAATCCGTTTCGTCAACTTCTTCTAAATATTTACTAATCAATGGAGATATATATTTTTCTCCGCTATGTGAATAAACATAGTCTATCGCAAGTTCTAACGATTGATTACGTAATAAATTAGCGAAATATGAATCGTCCGGAGTATCGATTCCCATATTCGATAAATAATCAAATATCGAATCGTTAGTTTCTGAATCAATCATATATCCGAATATATACGTATTATCGTCTTGAAGTACTCGATTCATTATATCTTTAATCTTTATCTTCTTCATTTTCGTTTTCGTTACTCGATTCTTCATTTTCTTTTTCTTCCGGTTTATTGGATTCTAAAATATCTTTTCGAATCTTTTTCCACGAAGAAGTTAAATCAACTTCAATATTTGTTCCGAATAATTCGTTAATTTGTTTAATTGCGACTTTACGAGATTCTAACATATCGTCGATTAATGGTAATAACGCGTCTTCGTTTAAATCCGCTTCGCTTTCATTGATTGCTTCGCGTTTCATATTAAAGTTCGCGTTTAATCCTAATTCATTATACCAACTACCTAAAAGATATTGTTTTAATTCGATTAGTTCTTTAATAGTACCGACCGCGTGTTGACTATTAAATACTTCAGATAAATTCTTTTCCGATTCTAATAAATCGTCTGAAGTACCAATAACCGCGAGTTCTCCGTTTTCGACTTTTTCTAACATTCCTTCGATAGATTCTTTCGTATTATCGTCGGACGCTTTAAAGAACGCGGGAATACGTGCATTAATAGTCGCGATTCTAATTGAAATATCCGTTTCCGCAATAAGTGAAGCGTTACGCTCAAACATTGGTAATAATCCAATATGTGACGAATCGTTCCACATTACAACACCGCTTGGATTGGTCTTTCCGACATAATCTTCTAATTCAATCGTCTTATTAAATTGAAGATATGGATTCGCAATAATACCGATTGTCGGTTGATAATATGGATTTGGTAATCCACCTAATCCACCGAAAAAACAATACAATTTATCGTCTTTCTTTGTAAAAAGTACGAACGCGTGAGTTTGTAATAACATTTCTAAATCTCGTTGTGGTATGGTATCGGGTAAATTTTCATATTTAAAGATTCTTTGAGTTCTCGATAACATATATCGAATATATGAATCGACTAACGTTTGTTTATCTTTCAATATTGTTTGTTTATAACCGAAGTTCCAATTACTACGATTTGGTATATCTCCCATTATTGATTTTTAGTTACGTTATCTTTAACTTCGTTTAAATCATTGACCGCTTTTTCGATATCTTCTCCGATTGTGTGTTCTTGACCTTTTTTAATTTTATCAATAATAGCACGCACGACAGTATAAAGAATCCATAATACTTGAATACAAGCGATAACGATTCCAATAATAGATTCGATTAGTTCAACAGAGATTACCGTTCCGGATACTAATAATATCGATTCAACAACATGTGTTAATTGTGTATTTTTCGTAACTGTTTACCTCCTTTCTCTATTATTAGATTACAGTATGTAAACATATCTTTACAAGTGAATAATTATTGTATTTCAATCCAATATTTAACACTACGTTATATTGTCTTTTCATAGTGTAAAGAATAGTTACATTATCGTAAT
>JAZUMP010000005.1:0-6476 GCA_045603725.1 Christensenellaceae bacterium | reverse complement strand
ACGTATGCCCGTATAAACTTAAATTTTATGAAGTGTATAAGGGGGCAATATATTCAACGGTTTTTAGTTTTATAGCAACTTATTTCTTTTTAATTTATATAAGAAATTTTTCTAATTTTAACGAAATATATGGTAAAATTGCAATAGTTATAGTATTTTTATCTTGGTTATACTTAATGATAAGCGGTATGTTTAAGGGAATAATTTTAAACGTATTTTTTATGAGTAGGACTAAAAAGATTAAAATAAACCAAAAAATTAAGGGTGTAAAAGTATAATTGTAAGATACGGTGCATAAGTTTAATTAAGGAGAAATAAACTTTGCATAGTTATCTAGATAACAGAGTAATTTTAGAAGGGGAATTTATTGTAAAAACCAAGTCAACCATAAGAGCGACCGCTAAATTTTTTAAACTTGGTAAATCCACCGTACATAAAGACGTTACTAAAAGGCTAAAGCATTTAGACTTAGAACTTTATAACGAAGTAAGAAAGATATTAAATATAAATTTAGATGAAAGGCATATTCGTGGTGGGTTAGCAACTAAAGAAAAATTTGAAAGAGAAAAACAAATTTTTAAAGAAATTGAAAATGACTGACGTAATTTTGTCAGTCATTTTTGCATTAATTTAATAAGTTTTCCAATCTAGTTCTAATTTCTTTAATAAACTCAACGGAGTTAACTACCTTAATAGGTTTTTCGCTTTCGATAAGTGACGCTAAATCTTTAGTCACGATATTGTCGTTTAAAGTTTCAATGCAAGCTTTTTCAAGCTTTTCGCCGTAAGATACAAGCTCAGGTAATAAGTCGAGTTCTCCACGCTTTTTAAAAGCTCCACTCCAAGCAAAAATCGTTGCCATTGGGTTGGTTGACGTTTCTTCGCCTTTTAAATAACGGTAGTAGTGTCTAGTCACCGTGCCGTGAGCAGCTTCGTATTCGTAATTTCCGTCAGGAGAAACGAGAACGGAAGTCATCATAGCTAAACTTCCAAAAGCAGTTGACACCATATCACTCATAACGTCACCGTCATAGTTTTTAAGAGCCCAAATAAAGCCACCTTTGCTTCTTATTACTCTAGCTACTGCATCGTCTATTAACGTGTAGAAATAAGTAATACCAAGTTTTTCAAATTGTTCTTTATAAGTCGTTTCGTAAAGTTCGTTAAAGATAAATTTAAAAGTTTGGTCGTACTGTTTTGAAATGGTATCTTTAGTTGAAAACCATAAATCTTGCTTTGTAGAGATTGCGTATTTAAAGCAAGAGTGTGCAAACGAATAAATAGAACTATCTTTGTTAAATTGACCTTGAAGTACGCCAGGGCATTCGTAATCGTAAATAGTTTGTCTAAAGGTTTCACCGTTTTCGCTAGTAAAAACGAGTTCGGCTTTTCCTTTAGATGGCACTCTATATTCCGTTGCTTTATAAACGTCACCGTAAGCGTGACGAGCAATAGTTATAGGCTTTTCCCAAGTTTTAACGGCAGGTTTTATAGAATCTATTATAATAGGCGCACGGAAAACCGTTCCGTCAAGCATAGCTCTAATCGTGCCGTTTGGGCTTTTCCACATTTCACTAAGGTTATATTCTTCAACTCTTTGCTTATTAGGGGTTATCGTAGCACATTTAACGGCAACGCCGTATTTTTTAGTGGCTAAAGCGCTATCAATAGTCACTTGGTCTTTAGTTTTTTCTCTTTCGATAAGTCCTAAATCGTAATATTCGGTTTTAAGGTCAACAAAAGGAAGAATAAGCTCGTCTTTTATAATTTTCCATAAAACTCTAGTCATTTCATCTCCGTCCATTTCGACAAGAGGTGTTTTCATTTTAATTTTATCCATATTATTCTCCTTTAGTGTAAGCAAGAAGTCCACCAGCTTTAATTATAGCTATTTGGCGTTTAGAAAAATTACATTTAAGTGGAATGTTTTCGCCCGTAGTATTATTTATTAAAATTGCCTTACCACTTTCAATAGAAGAGTATATATCGCTAAGAGATAAACTGTCGTTTTGGCTAATTTTATCGTAATCGCTTTCATTTTCAAACTCAAAAGGCAAAATACCTGCATTTATAAGGTTTGCCGAGTGAATTCTTGCAAAGCTTTTAGCGATAACTGCTTTAACTCCAAGATAAAGTGGAACGAGCGCAGCGTGCTCACGTGAAGAGCCTTGACCGTAGTTAATACCACCCACGATAATAGATTGTTTTAAACTAAGTGCTCTTTCAGCATAATTTTCATCAACTACCGAGAAGCAGAATTTAGATAAATACGGAATATTGCTTCTATAAGGTAAAATCTTAGCGCCAGCTGGCATAATATGGTCGGTTGTGATATTGTCACCAACTTTTAAACCAACGGTTGCAGTAATTTGATTTTCAAGTTTACTTGTTTTTGGGAAAGGTTTAATGTTTGGTCCACGAATAATTTCAATATCTTTAGCTTCTTCTTCGCTAGCTGGTAAAATAATGCCGTTATCGTTTATTAAGAACTTTTCAGGCATAGAAATCGTAGGGTAATTTCCTAAATCTCTTGGGTCGGTAATAACGCCCGTTAAAGCCGAAGCTGCCGCAAGTTCAGGAGAAACTAGATAAACTTGACCATTTTTAGTTCCACTTCTTCCTTCAAAGTTTCTATTAAAAGTTCTAAGTGAAACGCCTTCGCTGTTAGGAGAGAAGCCCATACCGATACAAGGTCCACAAGCACACTCTAAAATTCTTGCGCCGGAAGCTATAATATCCGTTAACGCTCCACACTCGGCAAGCATTGATAAAACTTGTTTAGAACCAGGAGAAACGGAAAGAGATACTCCGTCAGCAATGGTTTTTCCTTTTAAAATACTTGCAACCATAAGCATATCGGCAAGTGAAGAGTTAGTGCAAGAACCTATACAAACTTGATTAACTTTAGTTCCTTTAATTTCTGAAACCTTCTTTACGTTATCAGGAGAGTGTGGACAAGCAATCATAGGTTCAAGTTTAGATAAATCAATATCGATAATTTTATCGTAAACGGCATCGTCATCACTAACTAGTGGGATATAGTCTTCTTCTCTTCCTTGAGCTTTTAAAAATTCGTAAGTTATTTCGTCTGATGGGAAAATAGAAGTTGTTGCGCCAAGTTCAGTTCCCATATTAGTAATTGTTGCTCTTTGAGGAACGGTTAAGTTTTTAATGCCTTCGCCACCCCATTCAATAATAGCCCCAACGCCACCTTTAACGGATAAAATACGTAATATTTCTAAACTTATATCTTTTGCTGAAACGTAAGGGTTGAGTTTACCTATAAGGTTAACTTTATACATTTTAGGCATAGTGATATAATAAGCGCCACCACCCATAGCAACTGCAACATCAAGCCCACCTGCACCCATAGCGAGCATACCGATACCACCACCCGTTGGGGTATGGCTATCAGAGCCTATAAGCGTTTTTCCAGGTTTTCCAAATCTTTCAAGATGAACTTGGTGGCAAATTCCGTTACCAGGTCTAGAAAATCTTAAACCGTGTTTTTTAGCGACGCTTTGAATATATAAATGGTCGTCAGCGTTTTCAAAACCCGATTGCAAAGTGTTATGGTCGATATAAGCTACCGATAATTCCGTTTTAACGCGTGGAATTCCCATCGTTTCAAACTCTAAATACGCCATAGTTCCCGTTGCGTCTTGAGTTAAAGTTTGGTCTATTTTAAGGGCGATTTCACTGCCGACTTTCATTTCGCCTTCAACTAAATGTGCTTTAATAATTTTTTGCGCTATCGTTAAACCCATATTAATTAAGTCCTTTTACTTTATTGTTTTTAAGATATTCTTCAACGGCTGTTTTAAGCTCTTTAGTGCTAATAATCGTTTGTCTACCGTTTTCGTATTCTTTATCAACCCACGCTTTAAGGTGAAGAGTTATCGGGTCTTGCTTAGTAATTTTATTTTCACTATCTAAAAGTCTATAAGTGTTGTTAAGCCAATAAGCAATACCCGCTAAACCTGAAGTGTTAGAAATAGAAACTGAAGCAGGGCGGTTTAAAAGTTTATTAGTATCGAAAATGTTATAAATTTCTTCGTCTTTCATAAGACCGTCAGCGTGAATACCAGCTCTAGTTGAGTTAAAGTTTTCACCGATAAAAGGAGTAGAAGGTGGTATTTTATAACCAATTTCTTTTTCAAAATATTCGGCAATTTCAGTAATTACGGTAGTGTCCATACCGTCTAAGCTACCCCTAAACGATGCGTATTCCATAACCATTGCTTCAAGGGGAACATTTCCCGTTCTTTCGCCAATGCCAAGCATTGAACAGTTAACAGCTGAAGCGCCGTAAAGCCAAGCACACGAAGCGTTAGCAACACCTTTATAGAAATCGTTATGACCGTGCCACTCAATCATTTCGTGTGGAATATCAGCATAGTGGTGAAGACCGTAAATAATACCAGGGACGCTTCTTGGAAGTGCCGACTCAGAGAAAGGTACGCCGTAACCCATAGTGTCGCACGCTCTAAATTTAATATTAGATTTAGCTTCGGTAGCCATTTCTTGAAGTTCAGTAACGAAAGGTAAAACGAATCCGTAAAAATCGGCTCTCGTGATATCTTCTAAGTGACATCTAGGCGTAATTCCCATAGAAAGCGCTGCTTCTACCGTCTTTTTATAAAAATCAAGAGCTTGTCTTCTCGTCATACCCATCTTTTTGAAAATGTGATAATCCGAACAGCTAACTAGTATTCCCGTTTCTTTAATGTTTAGGTCTTTAACTAATTGAAAGTCTTTAAGTGAAGCTCTAATCCAAGTAGTTATTTCAGGGAATTTAAGCCCTAAGTCTTGACATTTTTCAAGCGCTTTTCTATCATTGTCGCTATACACGAAAAATTCCGATTGCCTAATAATACCTTTTTCGCCACCAAGTTTAGATAAAAGCTTATACAAGTGAACTATTTGTTCAGGTTTGTATGGCGCTAAAGATTGCATACCGTCTCTAAAAGACGTGTCGGTAATAAATATTTCACTTGGCATATTAACAGGAACTCTACGATGGTTAAACGCAAGTTTTGGAACTTCGTCATAAGAATATATTTCTCTATACAAATTAGGTTCTTTTACGTCTTGAAGTTCATATTTGTAAGAGTGATTTTCTAGTAAGTTAGTATGTGGAGATAAAGTAATCATAATATCCCTCCTTAACATATTTTATTATTTATAAAAGTATTATATCATTTAGTTGCAATATAATCAATTATAAATAATTATATAATACTTATAAAAAAAATTTATAACTACCAAATAAAAAGTTGATTATTGGTATTGGATTATGGTATAATCTATTATAAATATTAATAAAAAATTAAAATAATTAATATGGTGAATTATGAACGAAAAAGATTACGTTTACGAAGTCTATAAAGAAAAAAGCTTTTCAGTAGCTGCTAAAAACTTGTTTTTATCTCAGCCTGCATTATCGGCGTCAGTTAAGAAGGTAGAAAAGGAGCTAGGTATAACAATATTTGATAGGTCGACTTCCCCTATAACTTTAACCGAAGAAGGTAAAGTTTATATTGAAGCGGTTGAAAAGTTAAAAAATATTATGGACGAAACTAAAATTAGGCTTTCTGATATGAATGAGCTTAAATCGGGCACGATAAGAGTTAGTGGCGAAAATTTCGTTTCATCATTTATTATGCCTAAAATCATAATGGCTTTTACTGAAAAATATCCGGGAATTAAAGTAGAGCTCGTTGAGTCTAACGCTCCCGATTTGCGTCAACTTTTACTTTCTGATTCCGTAGACTTACTTATAGCTCACGATTTTGATAAAAATTTATATACAAACGAAAGTATTTTTGAAGAAGCTTTACTTCTTGCCGTGCCCGAAAATTTTAGTGAGAACGAAAGGCTCAAAGATTATCTTTTAACAAGAGAAGACATAATAAATAATAAGCATTTAAAAGAAGATTGCCCTAAAATTAATTTAAGGGAGTTTAAGGATTCTCCATTTATTCTTCTTAAAAAGGGTAACGATACTAGGCGTAGGGCAAATCTTATATTAGAAGAAGAAGGAACTAGTTTATCTAACGTTAAAATTTACCTTGACCAACTTATTACTTCATATAATATGGTATGCTTTGGGCTTGGAGTTGGTATAGTAAACGACGTTTTAGTTAAAAGTTCTACTCAAACCGGTTGCGTATATTATAAAATAAGTGGTAGGTCGGCTTATAGAACCATGTCAATCGGCTATAAAAAGAATAGGTATTTATCTAAAGCAATGAAGGCGTTTATAGATATTGCTAAAGAAGTGTATAAAAATCGTTAATATTATTATATATATGGAAAAGAAATAAAAAAATCACCTTGCAAATAAGCAAGGTGCTTTTAGTATGTTTAATAATCTTTTCTGCCTATTAATACGTCAATATCTTCATCAAAATAATCGGCTATCTTAACTAAGTTAGTAAGTGAAATTTCTCTTTGACAAAGTAAGTATCTTGAAA
>JAZUMP010000004.1:0-2156 GCA_045603725.1 Christensenellaceae bacterium | reverse complement strand
ATTATATTTTATTTCTTTAAATTTGTCAATATTATCTGGGACATTGTTTTTTCCTAAAATATTAACAAATTTGTTATATTCAATATAATCCTTTTCATTAATTGATATTTTATTTCTCGCCGGGTAATACGCCCTTTCGTGCTCTTTTGAAAACGCCATATACTTATCGTACCAATCATTAACTTTGGCTTTAGCATTTTTATAAGCGTTTTTATCAACGCCTTTAAAATATAGCGCCTTAGTTCTCCAATTCCTAATTTGCTTTTCCATATAGCGTTGCTTTTCGGTTATCTCATATTCTTGACGCTCTAACGCTTCAGATACTTTAGGAAATTTAACGTTCTTTTTGTAAGGCTCAACATAATGCCTACAATTAAAACCAAGTAAACCGTTCATATATACTTTGCCCGCTTTAGTTATATAAGGTACGTTTATTGCATTTTCTATTGGTTGATAAGAGCGTCCGTCATCAGTCACGCCCGAAGTCCCATCAAGGCTATATGTTTTACCTTGCCATTGCCTACACCTTTCACTACAATCGGCGTGAGTGCTTGCAGTCACTAATTTTACGTCTTTAGCAAACAAAAGTTTGTGTTAAATTTTGTAAAGTTTGAGCATCGTTCAATATCGCAGATATTGTTTGCCTACTTACTTTGTAAGTTTTGGCAAGTTCTTTAATGCTCTTTCCGTTTTGCCTTTCCGCAATGATATTCAGTTTTTGTTTATCGCTTATTTTATAATTACTCATTGCAGTTCCTTTTAAATAAAAAAACACCTAACGGTGTGTTAAGTGTTTTTTGATATGTTATTGTTCAAATTTGTTTTTTAGTTCGTTTTGTTGTTGATTTTTCATTTTATTTGAATATTCTAAATAATCTAAAGATTCTTCATTTGTAGACATTCTTGCTTCTTCTCCCTTAATTAACACAACCAAAGGAAAACCCACTTTTGCCCCATCGCCAAATCCAAAATCAGGCTCATAAACTTCATATCCATTCCAATTAAAGCCTTTAGTTAATCTTTTAGCATTTATACTTTCCTTTATTTCGTTAATATCTAATTTCATTTTTTATTTCCTTTCATTATTTTATCGCAAAAATTTTCATCTAAATTGCAATTATCTACTCTTAACATAGTAAAATGATGTGCTCTTTTTAATATTTTATTATACATATCATCGTTAAAATATTGCTCATTTGTTTGTGGGTCATATAAAAACAAATTTCCTTGATTGTTTCTTTCAGCGATAATTATATGTCCACTATTTTTCCCTTTCCAATCAAATTCAAGAGTGTATATTTCATTTTGTTTAACAATATTTGAAATATTATCAAGATTTTTAACTGAAATATAATTAGGGTGTTTATTGTTAGAGTCTAAATAAGCTAAATTTGTTTTATAACTTAATTGATATATTGCTTTATTGTTTAAATTAGGTAAAGCCCTAACATTATAACCTTTTCTTCTCGCAACATATGTTGCTACACAAGTTTGACAATTATGCCTATAACCAATCAACCCATTAGCTCCACCTAATAAGGAACCTTTAACACTTTCTTGATAAAACGGATTGCAATTTCCACTATCAGCTTCTTTAAAATCCATAGGGGACGACTTAATAGCTCCATCTATATGATTATTTTTGTGAATATAATCTTTTGTTGGGTTATGCTCACCACTTTTTAATTGTTGCCTTTTTTTAGTTGCTCTTGCATTATACTCTTTTTGTCTTTCTTTTCTAAGTTGGATATAATAATCTTTATATGCTTGAGGAACACTTTTTATATATCCACCATTTTTAAGAGCTCTCCAACAGTCACTAGGCTTCCACCATTCTTCAACTTTTATACCTTTTGCCTTGCATAATGCATATGGAAGTCTATACTTTTTAGAGTTTTCTTCTGCTTCTGGGTCATATTGAAAATCTTTATTTGCCATAATTCTACCACCAATGTTATTTAATGTCAATAGTAAAGGCGATAACAGTTCCATTTTAACCTAATACTTTGCCAAAGGGGTGGCAAATAAAATAGAATTTTGCTATCGCCTTATACTTTTTTACGATAGCATTATAACATAGGGAAACTCATTGCAGTTTCCTTTTAAATAAAAAAACACCTAACGGTGTGTTAAGTGTTTTTAGTATGTTATTGTTC
>JAZUMP010000003.1:0-22634 GCA_045603725.1 Christensenellaceae bacterium | reverse complement strand
GCCAGGGCGATTGAATAAGCCGTTTGATAAATTAAAAAGGGATTATTACAAGTTAGATTTGGCTTAATCTCGCAGGCAATACTAGCCGTATTGTCAAGGGGTTAAGACAGATATAACGCAGTAATAGGACTTTTTTAATATCAATAAGGCTTATGAAAACGCCCAAATTCACACCCACAGTAATCTTGCCTATAAAGATTGTACTTTTTAGATAGTTCTATACTCCTTAAATAACCACCGTTCTTTTTAAAATCAGCATACAAGTAGTTAACACCGTATTTAATAGATAGTTCTTCACCGATTTCATTTAGCCATTTTGCGTTTTTATAAGGACTTACGGATAAGGTTGTAGTAAAATAATTATACCCTAACTCTCTTGCCTTTTTTGCAGTTTCTTCAAGTCGAAGTTGATAGCAAATTCTACACCTTTTACCACCTTCCACTTGGTTTTCTAAGCCCTTTACAGCAGTATAAAAATCGCTCGGATTATAATCACCGTTTATCACTCTAATAGTATCGCCGTATACACTTTTTACAAAATTGATTTGTTCTTCTAGTCGCTTCAAATACTCTTCACTGCTCGTAATGTTGGGGTTGTAATAAAAAACGTCAGTTTTAAAATAAGGAGAAATTTTTTCTAAGCAATATGAAGAACAAGGGGCGCAACAACTGTGAATTAATAGTTTAGCGTCCCCTTTTAAATCTTTTATTATTTGATTTTGAATTTTATCGTAATTAATATTATTCATTTTTTAAAATTTTATTGTAGCCTTCTCCATATTTAACACATTTTGAAACGCGCGATAAAGTTGCCGAAGAAATATCAGTTTCCTTTATTATTTCTTCATACGTCTTACCTTCTATTAAAAGTTTAGCGGAAATTATTCTTTGCGTCATATTTTCCACTTCTTTATAGGTACATAAGTCGTTAAAGAAGATTTTACAATCTTCTACCGTTTTTAATTTTAATATAGTGTTATAAAAATCAAGCAAGTGCTTTTCTTCTATTCCCATATCTTTACCTATAACATTTTTATTCTTTATTATTTGCGCTATCTAAAAACATTTTAAGTTGCTCGGTTTTAGGATTTTCAAACAAGTCTTTAGGTTTGCCTTGCTCTACAATTTCCCCGTCTGCCATAAAAATCACCTTGTCAGAAACGTTTTTAGCAAAACTCATTTCGTGAGTAACTATTATCATTGTTCTATCTTTTTGTTTTAACGATTTTATAACCTTTAAAACTTCGCCCGTAAGTTCAGGGTCGAGAGCAGAAGTAGGCTCGTCAAAACAAAGTATTTTAGGATTGAGTGCAAGCGCTCTTGCTATTGCAACGCGTTGGCATTGACCACCCGAAAGTTCGCAAGGATAAGATTTAATTTTATCTAAAAGCCCTACTTTTTCAATAATTTCTAAAGCATTTTTTTCAATTTGAGCTTTTTTTTCTTTAATATACGCTTTTACTTTTGCTTTTCTTTCTATAAAAGAAACTTTTTGCGCCTTTAAACTTTTCTTATACTCTTTAATATCGTCAAGAAGTAGCATATTAGGAGCAAGAGTAACGTTATCTAACACGTTATATTGCGGAAAAAGGTTAAACGATTGAAATACAAGCCCGAAATTAAGGCGTTTTTCACGAATTTCCGATTCTTTTATACTCTTGTCGCTTGGTGCTTTAAGTAAAATTGCATCATCAAGAGTCATTTCGCCACTATCGACTTCAGTTAAGAAGTTAATACAGCGAAGAAGAGTAGTTTTACCACTACCCGAATGACCTATTATAGATAAAACTTTACCTTTTTCAAGGGTAAAATTTACGTCTTTTAAAGCAACTACTTTATCACCGAAAACTTTATTAAAATTTTTCACTTCTAAATACGCCATAATTTACTCCTTAAAATATCCGAGTTTCTTTTCTAAATAGCCGAATAATAAAGTTAAAGCCCCTACGAAAATTAAATAAAATACTGCAGAATAGAAAAGTGGCCATATTGCTTTAAACGTAAATCCTTTGGCTAAAATAATTATTTCTATTACGCCAATGGTATTAGCAAGCGCCGTATCTTTTACAAGAGTAATTATTTCGTTTGAAAAAGGTGCTAACGTTCTTTTAATTACTTGTAATAAAATAACGTTTTTAAAGGTTTGTTTTCTAGTTAATCCTAAAACTTCACTTGCCTCATATTGACCTTTAGGTATACTTTCAATACCACCACGATATATTTCAGAAAAATAACAAGCATAATTAATAACAAACGCTATAGACGCTGCTATAAACGGACCTACGTTTTTTACACCGTATTCAAAGTAAAACACGTTGTCTAATTCATTCCAATATTTGCCTGGCAAATAGAATACTACGAATAATTGTAGCATTAAAGGAACGCCTCTAACTATCCAAACAATAACCTTAAATAAGTACTTTAACGGTTTAAATCTGCTCATCGTACAAAACGAGATGAGCAGACCTAAAGGTAACGCTAAAACTAACGTTATTATAAATAGTAAACAGGTTGTTCCAAAGCCTTCAAGCAATGTCTGTGTTACGTATCCAAAATCCATAAAATATTAGTCCCAATTTGTAATTAACGAACTTTCTACACCGTATTTTTTAGCCAATTCAGTAAGATAACCAGTTTCAGCAAATGCTTTTAACATCGTATTTACTTTTGCAGTTAATTCACTATCAGTTTTAAATGCGATTGCATAGTATTCAACACCTAAATCAACGTCGCAAATTTTAACGTCGCTATACGATGGGTTGTTAGCAATAAGGTCTTTTGCTAAAATAATATCGATAACTGCATAATCTTTGCTACCGTTCATAACTTGTTCTGCAGCATTAATTTGATAAGGTAAATTTGCTTTATTTACGTTAATGCCTTTAAACTTAGACTCATCACCGTTAATTAAAGAATCTGCAGCAGAATTAGTTTCATATGCTAATGACTTACCTTCAAGTTTAGATAAATCATCAATTACGTTTGCTGTTTTTGCAATTAAAACTTGACCGTTAACCATATAGTCGATAGAGAAATCGCAAAGGTCTTCTCTTGCTACTACGTTACCGTCTTTATCCTTATCAGTAGAGTTTCTTGTAAAGCCGTTCCATACGCAATCAACAGTGTCATTATTTAATTCTACGTATTTGTTAGCCCAGTCAATTTCTCTAAACTTAACGTCATAACCTAAAGCACCGAATACTCTTAATGCTAATTCTGTATCAAATCCACAAAAAACACCGTTGTCATCAGTGTAGTTCATTGGTGAATAAACCGTGTAACCTACTGTAATTTGATTTGGTGTTACGTCAACAATCTTATCTTCTTTACAAGCCGTTAAACCTAAACATGCCGTTAATCCAAGTGCTAACGTTAAAACAAGTGTTAATAATTTTTTCATGATTTTTCTCCTAAAATTTTATTTTACTTTAACACTTTAACGTGCTAAAGTTATCTTATGCACCTATTATACTTCATTGCACTAAAGTTGTAAAGTATTTTTCACTGCTTTTTCAAAAAATTTTTTTAATTTTTTCTTTAAAGCGTAAATTTTAAGATTTTATCGCAAATTTTACTATAAAATAATTTTAAAAAATTTTATTAAATTATAACGATTTTATATACAAACATATAAAATAGGTGTGCATACGTTTAAAACGTAAATAAAAAACGCTTGTTCATACGCAACGTATGAACAAGCGTTTAACTCGTTTATACTATTAAATTAATAATTAAGTCTGCCATTTCGCTAACGTTTTCTACTTCTACACCTGCAACGAGTGCGGCTTGAGTATACAATACTTCAGCGTAACTATTAAACTTCCCTTTATCTTCATTATAAAGCGTTTTAAGTTTATTAAATATTGCGTGGTTTTCGTTAATCTCTAAAACTTTTTTAGCCTTAATTGCATTTTCAGCGTTTGGCATTGAAGCCATAACCTTTTCCATTTCAAGAGAAACTTCGCCTTCACTAGATAAGCATACTGCGTGATTTACAAGTGAACTCGTTGTTACTACTTTTTCTACTTTACCTGAAAGCGCTTCTTTAATTGCTTCTAAAATAGGTTTATCTTCTTCTTTTATATCGCTATCGTTTGCAGTTACTTCTTGCGTTGCATTTTTAAAAGGCTTTTTGTCGTATTCGCCCATAAATTTAATGGCAAATTCATCAACTTCGTCAACCATTGCAAGTACGTCAATGCCGTCAGATAAAAGTTTTTCTACTTTTGGTAATGATTTAACGGCACTAATAGTTTTGCCACTTGCGTAGTAAATACTATCTTTATCTACGCCCATATTTTGAGTATATTCTTTTAAAGTAATAAGTTTATCTTGCTTTAAAGAATAGAATAAAACAAGGTCTTTTAAAAGTTCTGCTTTTGCACCGAAAGATTGATAAATTCCAAACTTAATTTGCAAGCCGAAAGCCTTGAAGAATTTTTCATAACTTTCTCTATCGTTTTTAAGTAAACTTTCAAGTTCTGATTTAATCTTTTTTTCTATACTTGCGCCAATTT
The DNA here is from genome assembly GCA_045603725.1 of Christensenellaceae bacterium. GTDB lineage: Bacteria > Bacillota > Clostridia > Christensenellales > Borkfalkiaceae > HGM11412. Next base: position 18,117 of record JAZUMP010000003.1, on the reverse strand, counting down.
GCGTAAGTTGACGGGTTTGTTGCACCGTTTCACGCGAGATGTTAAGCGTAACTTCACTATCTACTAATCCTTTTACGAAACTAAAGTAATCGGGCAATAAATCACTGCATTTATCCATAATCATTACGCCGTTAGTGTAAAGTTTTAAACCTTTTTCATAATTTTTGCTGTAATAGTTATATGGAACGGTTTCAGGAATAAATAAAAGTGCTTTAAAATCCACAACGCCTTCTATCGACATATGAATAGTTTTAATAGGCGCGTTCATATCAAAAAAGTTTTCTTTATAGAAAGTATCGTACTCTTCTTTTGTAACTTCACTTTTATTCTTTTTCCAAATAGGAACGATTGCGTTTAAAGTATCTTTTTCTAAATAACTTTCTTGCTTGCCGTCTTCCGTTTCGCTTGTTTTATATTTAGTAACTTGCATTTGAATAGGATAGCGAATATAATCGGAATACTTTTTAACGAGAGTTTTAATTTTGTATTCTTCTAAATAACTATCAAAAGTATCGTTTTCAGTATTATCTTTTATATATAGAATAATATCCGTGCCGTGCCCGTCTTTTTCGCAAGGTTTAATATCGTAACCCGTAGCGCCTGAAGAAACCCAAATATTTGCCGTATCGCTACCGTACGCTTTAGATATAACTTCAACCTTTTTAGCCACCATAAACGCTGAGTAAAACCCTACGCCGAATTGACCGATAATATTAATATCTTCTTCCTTTAACTTATCGTTGTTTTTAAATTCAAGCGAGCCTGAGTGCGCAATAGTTCCAAGATTGCTTTCAAGTTCTTCCGCCGTCATACCAATGCCGTTATCGGAAATTGTTAAAATTTTATTATCCTTATCTATTTTGATATCAATGTGAAAATCCCCACGCGAAAGCCCTGAAATGCCGTCGGTTAAAGATTTAAAGTAAAGTTTATCTATCGCGTCAGAAGCGTTTGATAAAAGTTCCCTTAAAAAGATTTCTTTATTAGTGTAGATAGAGTTTATCATTAAATCTAACACTTTTTGAGATTCGGTTTTAAATTTTTTCATAATAATTCTCCATTTATATATAGTATAGTAATCTTTAGTAATTTTAGCACTCTAAACTTAAGAGTGCTAATTTATTATATATCTATATTTAACAAAAATCAAGTATTTTATTAAAAAAATAAAAAAATTTCTCCCCGTTAAATATTGGGGAGAAATGAGATGTTTTTTAAAAGTATTTTTGCTTTGTTTATTAATCTAGGTAATTTTTAAGCCAGGCGCAAAAATTATATAGTTTAATTTTTAAAAGGAAGCGTCAAATACAAGCAAGGCGTGATTTATACCCCGAAGGCAATACTAGCCGTATTGTCAAGCGGGTAAAATTGGAAGTTGAAAAGTGTTTCTTGCTTTGTTTATTAATCTAGGTAATTTTTAAGCAAGGCGCAAAAATTATATAGTTTAATTTTTAAAAGTAAGCGTCAAATACAAGCAAGGCGTGATTTATACCCCGAAGGCAATACTTGCCGTATTGTCAAGTGGGTAAAATCGCGAATTGCGATGTATTTCACGATTACTTTAATTAAACGAGTAATTTTTAAGCCTTAATATCAATCTCATAACCGTCTTTTGTATTCTTTACGATATAACCTAAAGTTGCAAGTTCGTTACGAATAGCGTCTGCAGTAGCGTAGTCCTTTTCCTTTCTTGCTTGTTGCATTTTTTCGGCTTTTTCGATAATTTCAGCAGGAATTTCAGCCTTTTCTTCTTTGACTTTATCTAAACTTAAGCCAAATACCTTATCAAATTGAAGTGCCGTTTCGTAGATATTTTTAGAAGCAGGTTCTTTAAGCATAGTCCAAAGTACGCCGAGAGCAGATGGAATATTAAGATCGTCAGAAATATCGCTATTAAACTCTTCAATATATTTTTTTAACTTTTCTTCACTTAAGTTTTCGCTTGCATTTTTGTGTTTTAAAAGTGCTTGGCATAATCTTTCGTAAGAAATTTTACTAGCGTCCATCGTTTCAAAAGTGAAGTTGAGTTTTTTCCTATAATGAGCGTTTAAGCAAAAATATCTAAACACCATTGGTGAGTAACCCATTTTTTCAAGTTGTTCTATTGTATAAGTATTCCCAAGCGATTTACTCATTTTGCCACCGTCAACGAGCATAAACTCGCCGTGAATCCAGAACTTAGCAGGGTTTTTACCAGTTAAGCCCTTACTTTGAGCGATTTCGTTTTCGTGGTGGATAGGAATATGGTCAACTCCGCCCGTGTGAATATCAAATTCTTCGCCTAAATATTTTTTACTCATTGCCGAACATTCAATATGCCAACCTGGATATCCTTGACCCCAAGGGCTAGGCCATTGCATTAGGTGTTCTTTCGGCGCTTTTTTCCAAATAGCAAAGTCGTAAGGCGAACGTTTTTCATCGTTAACTTCTATTCTTGCGCCTGCCTTTAAATCGTCAAGCGAGTTTCCAGAAAGACAGCCGTAATCAGAAAACTTTTCAATATCGTAATAAATACCGTCGCTCGTTTCATAGCCGTAACCCTTTTCACAAAGACCAACTACGTAATCAATCATTTCATTTATGTGGTCTGTCGCTTTACATACGACTTCTGGTTTGCCAATATTTAACTTTTCAAAGTCTTTAAAGAAAACGCTAGTGTAAAATTCAGCAATTTCATAAGGGTCTTTATTTTGTTCCCTTGCAGATTTTGCCATTTTATCTTCACCATCGTCGGAATCTGCCATTAAATGACCAACGTCGGTTATATTCATAACTCCTTTAAGTTTGTAACCTTCATATTTTAATACTCTTCTCAAAAGGTCCATAAACACGTACGTTCTTAAGTTACCTATATGCGCGTAATTATATACTGTAGGACCACAAGAATACATTCTAACAGTGTTTCCGTTTATCGGTTTAAATTCTTCTTTTTTCCTAGTTAAAGTATTATATAATTTCATTATTCTTTCTCCTTTTTAGAAAGTTCCCTTTCAAGTTTTTCAATTTTTTCTTTTAACGAAGTAATCTCTTCCCAAACGGGCGCGCGTTTTTCTTGCTCTAAGTCGTGAACGTTTTGACCGTTCCTCTTTACTACCCTACCAGGTATTCCAACAACCGTTGAATTTGCTGGAACGTCGGAAAGAACAACGCTACCTGCACCAATTTTACAGTTTTCGTTTACAGTTATTCCACCTAAAACTTTAGCGCCTGCACTAATAACGCAGTCGTGCTTTATAGTTGGGTGGCGCTTTTTACCTTTATCTTTACCCGTGCCACCTAAGGTTACGCCTTGATAAATAACGCAACCCGTTTCAATAACCGCCGTTTCACCTATAACAACGCCCATTCCGTGGTCGATAAATACGCCTGGAGCAATAGTTGCCGCGGGGTGAATTTCAATCCCCGTGCGCCTTTTTGCGTTTTGGCTAATAATTCTTGCTATAAGTTTCATATTATGCCTATAGAAAAAATTTGCACGCCTATATGCTATTAACGCTTTTATGCCGTGATAGGTTAGCCTTACTTCAAGACGGCTTCTTGCAGCAGGGTCGTTAGCCATAGCAACGTCAATATCCTTTTTTAAACTTTTAGAAAAAAACATAATTTCTCCAATATAATTTTAATCTTTGTAGTATAACGTTTAATAAATTAAAAACTTTATAATGCGAGTTAGGCGTACCTTATCGTTGCAGGCAATACTAGCCGTATTGCTAAAATGATAAGGTGCATATATCGAAGTATTAGGCGTTTTTAATATCAATAAGTTACGCGATTAAATCTTTGTAGCGTAACGTTTGATAAAATCAAAAGCAATTAATACGAGTTAGGATGGGATTACACCCCGAAGATAATACTTGCTGTATTTTCAAGGGGTTAAAACCTTCATAACGAAGTATTAGGGGCTTTTGATATCAATAAGTTACGCGAAAAAGATTACGCCCGAAAAAACATAAAGGCGCTTTTTCGGGCGTGTTTCCACTTTAATCAAAATTAAACAAGGTTTAATTCACTCAAATTGCCTATAACGGAGCAACCCGTAGATAATTACTCTCCCTTAACATTAGGGCGCACTTTCGCTTTTTGTTTTATATGGATTTTCACCAAGTACCACTCTCTAAAATACAACAAAAAACTACTCTTCCCCAAAACGGTTTAATATTATTAATATAGTAACATACATTTAATTTTTTTGCAATCAAATTAAGTAATTTATTTATATTATGATTTTTTGAGCGAAAAAATCTTGCAAAAACTTTTTTTATGGTATATACTTGATATATTATAAATATATGCAAAAAGTGAAATTTTAGGAGTAATTATGCTTGATATTAAACTTATTATCGAAAATCCTGTTTTAATTAAAGAAAAATTATTAAAGAAAGGTTACGACGTTAATTTTGACGAAATTATTAAAAAAGACCAAGAAAAACGCGCCTTACAATTTGAAATTGAAAGTTTAAAGGCTAAAAGAAATAAGGTTTCTTCGGAAATTCCAGCGCTTAAAAAACAAGGTCAACCGGTTGAACATATTTTTAAAGAAATGCGTGATATTGGCGAAGAAATTTCTAAAGGCGATGCTAAAATTAACCAACTTTCTAATGAAATTTTTGATTTTGTAGCAATGCTTCCAAATTTGCCGGACGATGATTTACTTCCAGGCGAAAAGGAAAATAACAAGGTTGTTAAAGTTTATAACGAAGCCCCTAAATTTGACTTTGAAGCAAAAAATCACGTTGATTTATGCACTAACTTAGGTATTATCGATTATGAACGCGGTGTTAAACTTTCGGGTAACGGCTTTTGGGCTTACCGTGGCGACGGTGCAAGGCTTGAATGGGCACTTCTTAACTTCTTTGTTCAAGAACATTTAAACGACGGTTACGAATTTATTTTGCCACCACACCAACTTTCATATAACTGTGGTTTCGGCGCTGGTCAATTCCCTAAATTTAGCGATGAAGTTTACTGGCTTGACGTTGATGAAGATAAAAAGAAAAACAGATTTATGCTTCCAACTGCTGAAACTGCACTCGTTAACTTATACGCCAACGAAATTATAGATGAAGAAAAGTTACCGTTTAAGTTCTTTGCTTACACTCCTTGCTATCGTAAAGAAGCAGGCTCTGCAAGGGCTGAAGAACGCGGTATGATAAGAGGCCACCAATTCAATAAAGTTGAAATGGTACAAATTACTACTCCTGAAACTTCTGATAAGGCTTTTGATGAACTCGTTAACAAGGCTTGCTCGCTTATGGATAAATTAGGGCTTCACTTTAGGCTTTCTAAACTTGCTGCGGGAGATTGCTCGGCTTCTATGGCAAGAACTTACGATATTGAAGTTTGGATTCCATCAATGGGTATTTATAAAGAAGTATCTTCGGTTTCTAACGCAAGGGATTATCAAGCGAGAAGAAACGCAACGAGATATCGTGATAAAGAAACTAAAAAGACAAACTTCGTTCACACCTTAAACGGCTCTGGACTTGCAACTTCAAGAGTGTTCCCTGCAATTATTGAGCAATATCAAAATGCAGACGGCTCTATTACAGTTCCAGAAGTTTTAAGACCATTTATGGGCGGTCAAGAAGTTATTAAACTTTAATAAAATACAAAAAATCCATAGGTTTTTGAATTAACCTATGGATTTTATTTTACTCTCCAATAACTATTACTTTTACTTTTGCTAAAACTTCTGGTAAGAATTTAACTTCTACCGTGTATTCGCCGATATTTTTAATAGCGTCTTTAAGTAGGATTTTCTTTTTATCTACGTTAAAGCCTAATTCGTTAATAGCGTCGGCAATTTCTTTAGTCGTAACTGAGCCGAAAATTTTACCGTTTTCACCACACTTAATTTTTAAAGTAACGCTACTTCCGTTAAGTTTACTTGCTTGTTCTTTAAGTGCCTTTATTTCTTCTTGACGATGATATTCTTCAGCGCCTTTTTTAATATTTAAACTATTTACTTTAACTGCCGTTGCTTCTTCGGCTAAGCCTTGCTTAATTAAACAGTTCCTAGCGTAACCATCGCTTACTTCTTTTATATCACGAGCCTTGCCAAGCCCTTTTACGTCTTTTAATAATATTACTTTCATAAGTTTAGTCTCCTTAATTTCTTAATTTAATTTTACAATATTAACTTCTTTTTGTCAATAACTATTAACTTTTTAAATTAAAAGCGTTAACAAATGCAGTTTATTATGATATACTTAATTTATGAGTAAAATTTATAATTCCGTTACCGAGCTTATAGGTAACACTCCACTACTTCAACTTAGTAATCTTAAAAAAATACTCGGATTTAAAGCGAATATTTATGCTAAACTAGAGTTTTTAAACCCAGCAGGCTCTATTAAAGATAGGGTTGCTAAAGCAATGCTTGAAGATTATGAAAATCAAGGCATAATATCTAAAGATACTGTAATTATCGAGCCAACTTCAGGAAATACCGGAATCGGGCTTGCCTTAGTATCTGCAACGCGTGGTTATAAAACCGTTATAGTTATGCCAAACAGTATGTCGGTCGAGCGAATTAAACTTTTAAAAGCGTACGGCGCAGAAGTGGTTTTAACCGACGGAAGTTTAGGTATGCAAGGCGCAATAGATAAAGCAGAAGAGTTAAAATCAACTTATAAAAGCGCAATAATAGTCGGTCAATTTACTAATCCGTCTAACCCAAAGGCTCACTATGAAACAACGGGGCCCGAAATTTATAACGATTTAGACGGCGAAGTAGATGTTTTAGTTGCAGGCGTTGGAACGGGTGGAACTATTACGGGCGTTGGTAAATTTCTAAAAGAAAAAAACTCTAATATAAAAGTCGTTGCAGTTGAGCCTTATAGTTCTCCACTTTTATCAAAAGGCAAATCGGGCGCACACGGAATTCAAGGCATTGGCGCTAACTTTATTCCCCAAATTTTAGATACGACTGTTTACGACGAAATTTTAACGGTTAACGAAGAAGAGTGCTACTATGCAATGCAACTTTTAGCAAAAACTGAAGGCGTTTTAGTTGGAATAAGTTCTGGTGCAGCGCTTTGTTCTGCAATAAAAATAGCAAGTTTAGACAAAAACGCTAATAAAAATATAGTGGTTATTTTACCAGATACGGGCGATAGATATCTATCTACTAAAGCGTTTGATTAAAGGAGAAATTATGGAAAACATTTTTATAATTATAATAGGCGTTGTGTTTATAATTATTGGAATTATAAATAGAACGGGAAATATTTCACTTCTTCACTCTTATCACAGAAAAAGAGTATCTGAAGAAGATAAATTACCACTTGGCAAATTAGTTGGACTAGGAATGTTAATTATTGGTGGTAGCCTTATTATATTTGGCGTTTTAGGTTTTATAGAAAAAGCCACTCAAAATAATATAATTTTTATCATTAGACATATAGTTTTATTCGTTGGATTAGTTTTGGGTTTAGTAATTACTTTATACGCTATAAACAAATATAATAAAGGAATTTTTTAAACCTATATTGACAAGGAATTTTTTTTAAGTTATACTAAATATAGGTTAAATAACATATTTTAAAATGAAGGAGTAAAAATTATGAAAAACTATTTCCCATTATCTTTTAAATATTCAAAAGGTTTACTTAATATGATTATAGGTATAATTATATACCTTGTAATCGGTGTTATTGCAGGTCTTCTTATTGCTCTTGCTGGCACAATTGGCGGTTGGATTCCTGTTATTGGCACAATTTTAGGCTGGGTTTTAAGAATTGTAGGTATTATCGTTGATTTATACGTTCTTATTGGTATTATCATTTTAATTTTAGCGTTTTTAAAAATAGTTAAATAATAAATTAAAACAAATATTTTAAAACGAGTTCGATTAAAGTCGAACTCGTTTTTTATAAGTTAAAAAATATATATTATTATTTTATTATATAAAGTTTTTGATTTTAAATTTTAACTCATTTTAAGTTTTATTGATGAAAGTGCGTTTTTTCTAGCCTACTAACTTGCGCTTGCGATAAGCCTATTGCAGTAGAAATTTCCGTTTGAGTTTTCCCTTCATAGTAGCGCATATATAGTATTTTCTTTTCTCTTTCTCCTAATCTTTTAACAGCGTTTTTTAATGCGACGTTTTCCGCCCATTTTTCATCGTTTTGCCCTTCGTCTGAAATTTGGTCCATTAAAAGCAGTTCTTCGCTTTCTTCTTTAGTTATGTGCGGTAATTTAGACGTATCTACACCGCATATTACAACTTTGTTTACCATATTATCCCCCTATGTAAAAACTTTTTGGGGTTATATCTAGTATTTCTAACTAAAAAGTTTTTATACGCTTATAATCGGCATTACTAAAAAACAAAACTGCACCTTATAAAAAGTGCAGTTTTTATTGTTTAATTTAACCTATCGTAATGCTGAAATAATAGTCTCAATAGACTTTCTATCAGTAGAAACCCAACTATCCGTATCGAACGAACCAGAACTGAAAATATTTCCGTCATAACCCTTTATAGTTGCTTTACCTTCGTACATTTCGCCGAGTTTATACCAATTATCACCGTCATCGTTCGACGTAAATACTGCCGCATAAACGGTTGCAGTTTTACTAGTTTCGTACCATTGTTTAGTAAGCGCGCTAGTCGTCATATATATCGTAAATTCATTGCCACCAGCGTCGCCTGTGGTAGTATTGCCGTCTACGTTTTCACGCTTGATAAGAATAGTAACTTCGGTATCAGTGCCGTTGATGTTAAGCGTTAAATTGCCTTGGAATAAATCATCTAGAAGCGCAATATCAGAGTTAGATGCACCGTTTACGTTACCGATATAACTATCATCATGCCTATCGTTATCGTCGTTATCACTCATTTGGTTTAGAAGTTTAGTAAACGAGCCGGTATTATCAACGTCGTTAATAATATTTTGGAATTTTTGAAGTGCACCCGATACGGCGATAGCGTCTTCCTTTTCAGGCAATTCGTCAAGTGGTAAAAATTCAAACGTTAAAATAGAATTTAATACTCTTTTAGACGTGTTCGTTCCCGAATATCCATATTTTACGGTAAAAGTAAAATATCCCCCTACTGCAACTTGGTCACCATGTTTAGCCGAAACCGTATGGCTTATATTTGCGTTATCGTAGTTGCCTTGTTGATATTTTACGGCGTTATAGGCATAAATTTCGTTCGTACTATTATAAACCGTTACAGTTACCGTTACGTAAGAGTCTCTAACACTAGTTAAAGTTACCGTAGTATCTAAATTGGTAGCCAAATAGCCGTCGATTTTAACTGAACCCGTTCCCTCACTCGCTTCTGCCTGAGTGATATAAACGGTTTTATAAGTTAAACCCGTTATTCCTACTGAAGAGTCCGTATCTTCAACGGGTAATGCGTATTTCCAAGTAGCAACAACTCCACCGATTGAAAATAAGAAAATAGCCGAAATAAATAAAAGTAATATCTTAGAAAAAGAAAACCTTTTAAACCCCATTATTCACCGCCTTTTGAAGTTTCTTGCACTTCAATATTTGACGGTTTAATAAAGCCGATTTCTTCAAGTCTTTCTAGTTTTACCTTGCTAAACTTTTTGTCAATAATAGGCGTTAATATCATAAACGCTATAACTAGTAAAATACAAAGCCAACCTGCAGGAGATTGCATAAAGGTTATAAAACTGCCAATAAATGGAATTCTTTCCCCGCGATAAATACCTTTAATTTGATTATAGTGTACTGGGAAACGGTCGGGCGTTTCAACGTTGTCACCTTGACATAAGAACCAACGCTCGTTAGGGTGAGCGTCGTTAGGCTCTTCAATTCCCACTATTCTATGCACGATAAAGGTTTCGTCTACTTCGTATACGACGATATCGTAGAGTTGAAGTTCGTATTCATCAGGAACTTTATAAGTTAAAATAAGGTCAAAGGTTTGAATTTGGTCGTTTAATTCGTTTTCAAAAAGCCAAGTATTTTTTTCGTGCTTTTTACTCATTGAAGCACTATTAACCGTCTTTAAAGTTGGAAAGTTATATGAATATTCATTACCCGATACGTTAATATATAACGAAAAGGCAAAAACGACGCACAATATTACGCATAATAAAGTAGAAAAAATTAAATCCAATTTCTTTCCTAAAGCGCATTTTTTGTCGTCTTTTGTTTTTATATATTCATTTTTAAGTTCTTCGTCTTCCACTCCGCTTCGGATAAGTTTTAAAGTAAGTTTAATAATAGTAGTTAAAAACATCGTCGACAAGCCGGCGAGTAAAATAAATACTATAAAGCAGAGAAGGAAGACGTAAATATCATAACTTGACACTTCAAAGTCTTCCTTAAACTAGTTTATTTTCTTAAGTTATTAAATCGCAAATTAAGCAGCAGGTGCAGTATCAGGGTCAATGCTCGTAAGAGAAATGCCGAATACTACAGTTTTAATTTTTTCACTAAACGCTGCATAACGGTCGTAGTTTACTAAAGTAAAGTCAGCCATAGTGATTGACCCTAATAAATCAGCAGACATATCGTAAACGAAAGTACCGTCACTTTGTGGTGTGAAATCACCTTTAGCAATAACTTGTCTATTTGCCTTGCCATTTGCATCTTTATATTTAAATACTTGTTCTTCAGTCGTTTCAGTGTCGTCGTCAGTATCGAAAGTGCAAGCAGTAAGAGCATCGGCATTATTAAAGTACCAATAAACGTCAATACCGTTATTCTTAATATCGTTAGAAGCGTTTGTGTATGGTGTGAATACAAGTTTAACCTCTTTATTGTTAACGAGTTGTGCTTTGTAGTTATCTTCGTCAATAGGTTCAACTTTAAATGGTGTTAAAGAGTCTTCAACAACGATTCTTAAAGTACCAGAAGTACCCGTAAACGAATAATCAATACCAACTGCTAAAGTAACGTCGTGTGCGATTTCGTTTTGGCTGTTAGCGTAATACCAAGTAGCGTAAACACCACCAATAGTAACGCATAAAATAAGCGCAATAAATAAACTTAATTTTTTCATAAATTTTCTCCTTTTTATATAAAAGTAATTTTATTATATTATTATAATATTAATTTGTCAATATTTTTTGATTATTTATATAAATAATTAAAATAACAACGTATTATGTTGAAAACACTATATAACTATATTTTAAAGTTGTAGGTATTATTGTTGTAATTTTAGCATTTTTAAAAATAGTTAAATAATTAAACATTTTAAAAAAATTAATATTTTAAATGAATAAAAAACGCACGAGATTATCTCGTGCGTTAATTTTAATCTTATTCGCCTTTGAATGGTAAAAGTGCTGCAATTCTTGCTCTTTTAATAGCGCTTGCAAGCGTTCTTTGATGTTGAGCGCAAACACCTGTCATTCTTCTTGGAAGGATTTTACCCTTTTCTGTAATATATTTTTTTAATTTTGCTATATCTTTATAATCTATAACGTCAATCTTATCAACGCAGAAAGTACAAACTTTTCTTCTTGGCGCTTTTCTGATTGGCTTTTTAGCAACAACAGTCTTTTCTTCCATTATTTTATCTCCTTTTTAAAATGGTAAATTGTCATCATTGTCAACTTCTTCTAATTGAAGTTGTTCCTTTTTAACGGGAGCCATCTCACCACTTTCGCCGCGATTACCCGATGACAAGAATTCTACTTCACTTGCCACGATATCTGTAACCGTTCTTTTAACGCCTTCTTTATCTTCATAAGTACGGTTTTGTAAACTACCAACTATAGCAATTTTGCTACCTTTCTTTAAGTATTTACCGCAGTTTTCCGCTTGATTTCTCCAAACGGTGATATTAAAAAAGTCTGCTTCACGAACTCCGTCATTTCCTGCAAATGCACGGTTAACCGCTATTGCAAAACGACAAAATGCAACGCCACTAGACGTTTCAGATAATTCAGGGTCTCTCGTGAGATTTCCTATTAAATAAACCTTATTCATAATTTCCTCCGATTACGCTTTTGTAATCAATCTTCTCAAAATGCCGTCAGTAATACGAGCAACTCTCTTAAGTTCGTCAATTAAATCAACGTTACATTCGAAAGTCATGAGAACGTAAAAGCCTTCTGCTTCATAGTTGATTGGGTATGCAAGTTTTTTAATACCTTGCTTATCTACCTTTTCAACGCTACCACCATTTTCACTTACAACTGCTTCGAATTTTGCAATAACTGCATCTCTTGCTTCTTCTGTAAGTTTAGTAGATAAAATGTAGAGCATTTCATACTTCTTCATATTTTTTAACCTCCTGGACTTATTGGAATACGACTAACCCGTATTCAAGGTTTGGCGACTAGGTCGCTATATCGCTATCACGCGATTAAAGTAATTATATATAAATAATTTAATTTTGTCAACGATTTTTTAACTGTTTTTAATACAACATAACGGCATTATCAGGTAAACTCAATATATCTTCGTTATCGCCCCTAATTTTAAAATACTCTTGATGATAGGTTTTGTGTGGTACGAGATAAATTCTTTTGCCTGTAAAATATTTTTCTATATCCTTTTTAAGAGCGCCTTTATTTAAGATATGCTCTAAAATATCTACGTTTAAATCTATTATTGCAGACTTAAAGTCGTTAACGAATAAATCAAGCAAAGAAGTTCTAATTTTCATAACGATATAATCGTTTGAAAGAATATTCCCTTCCCCTTTACAGTACGGGCAAGGTTGATTTAAAATTGCCGATAATTCCTTGCGTTTTTTTCTTCTTGTAAACTGAACGATGCCAAGCCCCGTCATACCGATAACGTTACATTTAAGCCTATCTTTTTTAAGGGCTTCGGTGAGTGCTTCAATTAGTTTTTCACGGTGCTCTTCACTTTCCATATCAATAAAGTCAACTATAACTATTCCACCAATATTTCTAAGCCTTACTTGCCTTGCAATTTCTTCCGATGCGAGTAAATTTGTTGCAAATACCGTATCTTCAAGTTTTTCTTCACCAATAAAACTTCCCGTATTTACGTCAATAACCGTTAACGCTTCGGTTTTATCAATAATTAAGTAAGCGCCAGATGAAAGATTAACTCTATTACGGAGTAAGGAGTCTACGTCTTCGTCTAAGCCATAAGCCTTGAATAAATCGTCTTTACCCTTATATAAAACCAGTTTATTTTTTATTATTTTTTCCCTTGTTTTAGGTAGTTTTTTTAGCCTTTCGTAAATTGATTTGTCGGCTACGATTATTTTTTCGACGTCGGTCGTAACGACGTCTCTAACCATGCGCATAACAAGGTCGCTTTCCGAGTAGACTTCGTCTCCCACGCTTGCATTTTTATAATTTTTTAATATATCTTCATATTGCGATAATAAACTTTTCGCTTCAGTTTTAATATCGCTAGATTTCGCGTATTCCGAAGTAGTTCTTAAAATAAACCCACCACTTTTACGCTTTATTCCCTCTACAATTTTTAATAGTTTAGTTTTTATCTTTTCATCGGTAATCTTACGCGATATACTACAAAACTTTAGCGAAGGAACGTAAACTACGTACTTACCTGCAAGCGATAAATGAGTAGTTAATCTTGCTCCTTTAGTTCCCGACGGGTCTTTTACCGCTTGAACCATAATTTCATCGCCTTCTTTAATATCTAAAGTATCAGGTAAATTGCTTTGAGATAATAAACTTTTATCAATTAAAGTGTCTCCAACGAATAAATATCCGTTCTTTTGAAGCCCTACGTTTACAAACGCCGCTTGCATACCGCTTAGTACCGCTTCTACCTTTCCCTTGTAAATATTGCCGACAATTTGATTAGCACTCGACCTTTCAATGTGGTATTCTAAAAGGCGTTTGCCATCGGCAAGCGCTGCAATAGTATTCCCACCTATATTATCTAAATACAAATTTATCGACATTGTAAATTCTCCAAATAAGTTTTATCGTTAGTATCACCTTTAAAGCCAACGCTTTTTTTCAAAATATCTATATGCTCGCCACCGTAAATTTCTTGTAATTTTACTGCTAAATAATCAGGGCGCAAAGTGTCGTTACCGAACTTTAATCGCGCTATAAGTTTGTTTTTATCAAATTTTAAAGATATAATTTTATCTCTAACTTCTTTTTCTATTCCCTTTTTATCGATTATATAAAACTGTGATTTTGAAAGAATTTCGTTTACGTCAAAAAACTCTAGCCCAGTAATTTCGTAATCAGCGTAAATAATATCGGAAGCGACGCCAACTTTTTTATCAGTTTCAAAAACTTCTTCGCATTTTATTCCTTTAGGGGAATATTTGTTAAATTTTTCTTTAAAACCTATCGCACTTTCGCTAGTATCTATAAATAAATATTCGCTCTCACTTTTAAGACCTAAGGCAATAGGCGAACTCATAAACATTAAAATATGCGGGCTAAAACCTTTAGAATAATTAACTTTTATTTGGGCGCGCCTTAAAATTTTGGTTAAATGTTTTAAAGTATCAAGATGTGGTATAAACTCTGCGCCTTTTAGTTTAGAATATCTTATAAGTATCATTTTATATTACACCTTCCTTGAAGTCCACATCCTTTACACCCGTTTTGGCAACCACCCGAGCATTTATTTTCGTACGCTTTATGCCTTTCTGAAAGTAAAAATTTCTTAGTTACGCCTATATCGATAAAGTCCCAACATAAAACGTCTTCTTCGTGAATTTCTTTAGTGTAAGATTCGGGTAAAACGCCCGATTCTTTAAACGCTTTATCCCAATTTTCAAACTTGAAATATTCCGACCAACTATCGAATATCGCACCGTTTTTATACGCGTTTAAAATAACTTTGCCTACTCTTCTATCTCCACGCGCTAAAACCGCTTCCATTAAAGATAAATCGTAGTCGTTCCAATTAACGGAAACGCCTTTTATAAACAATTTCTTTTTTACTATATCAAGTTTTCTTTGAACTTCTTCTCTTGTTACGAACGCTTCCCACTCAAACGGAGTGAACGGCTTTGGAATAAAGGTAGATAAACTTACGTTTATTCTAAGCCCCCTTAATTGTTTAGGGTTTTGAGAGTAAATTTCCCTTATTTTTTCAACGATTTTTGCTATGCCTTCTATATCTTCGTCGGTTTCCGTTGGAAGCCCCATCATAAAGTAGAGTTTTATTGCCGAGTAACCTAAATTAAACGCTTTTAAAACGCCCCTTTCAATTTCTTCTTCGGTTATGTCTTTATTAATAACGTCTCTTAACCTTTGAGTTCCCGCTTCAGGAGCAAAAGTTAAACTGCTTTTTTTAGCGCTTTCAGCGTAGTATTCTTCAAAACTATCAATTCTAAGCGACGGAAGTGAAACGTTAGTATTCTCCGGCAAATTCTCTTTTAAACTTTTAAGAAGTGGCTTTAATTCACTATAATCGCCCGTTGATAAACTATTCATACTAACCGTTTCAAAGCCGGTATTAAGTATTAAATCGCAAGCAGTTTTCGTAAGATTTTCAACGCTTCTTTTTCTAACCGGTCTATATAAAAACCCTGCCTGACAGAACCTGCAACCACGATAGCAACCACGCATAACTTCAATAACAGCCCTATCGTGAACTGCTTCAATATTCCCCACGATTTGAGTATGCGGGAATACTGCGTTTTCAAGGTCTAAACAAAACGCTTTTTCTACCTTTTCGCCGATAAACTTCGAAATTTTACCATCTTTATATTCTGGATAGGTAATCGACGGAACGTAAACGCCTTTGATTTTAGACGCCTCTTTTAAAAACTGCTTTTTATCTTTAACTTTAATGCCAAGTTCAGTTAGTTCACGCATAGAATCTTCGCCGTCGCCAATAACGAATAAATCAAAAAAGTCGGCAAGTGGTTCAGGGTTGCAAGCACAAGGTCCACCACCTTGAATAATCGGATACTCGTTTCCCCTATCTTTAGCAAGAAGTGGAATGCCTGCTAAATCTAACATATATAAAATGGTTGTATAACTCATTTCGTATTGAAGTGAAAAGCCTATCATATCAAACTCTTTTAAGGGTTTTTTAAGACCTAAAGAGTAAAGTGGAATATTGTTTTCTTTAATTTTACCACCAAAATCCGGCCAAGGAGCGTAGCATCTATCGGCTGAGGCACCCTTAACGCTATTTATAACTTCGTTTACGATTCGTATACCTAAATTACTCATTCCAACTTCGTAAACGTCGGGAAAACATATGCAATAATTAAAATCACCTAAAGAAATGTCAGGCTCGCCAAATTCCCCACCAATGTACCTTGATGGCTTTTCTACTTCTAGTAAAATTTCGTCTAAAGTTTTCATAAATTATCACCAACTATTTTTTTAAATGATTTTTTGTTAAATTCGTTTGATATTTATATAAAAATATGTTAAACTGTACGAGTCAAATAGATATAATTAAATTATTTGCTTCCGTAGTTAAATGGAGATTTGGGCTAACGCCCAAGGCGTTCGCGATTAAAATCGCTCGGCTCAACAATGCTTGTTATCTCCATTTAATTAAACTTACAACTAAATATTTGCCTCTATAGTTAAATGGATATAACAAGCCCCTCCTAAGGAAATCGCTTATCCGCCATATATCACTAAATATGGTGCGTAATGAAGTAAATATACACCATATATTGTGTTTTGTCAACACAAAAAAACAAATCGGTATAAAAATTGGTATAAAATTTTTAATTTTTGTATCGTTAAATAACTTTCAAAACGTTAAAATCTTTCCGTAGCGTAATCGGATAACGCAATCGCCTCCTAAGCGATAGACTGTGGGTTCAATTCCCGCCGGAAAGGCCAAAAAAGTTGCCCATTTGGGCAACTTTTTTTTGCATTTGATTTAAATTTTATAATTAATGTTTTTCGTGTTAATACTAAATACATTTCCTTAAGACTTGCTTTAATAGTAAAATTGTAAAGAGAGTCACCCCGAAAAATTGAAGTAAACTTTCCAATAATAGTGAAAGGACTCTCTTTCAAAATTTATTTAAGGAGATTTTTATGAAATACGAAGAGTGGTTGAAAGAATGGCTTGATAACTATATCAAACCAACAGCAAAAGAAAGGACACACGCAAGGTATCGTGAAATTGTGTACCAACACATTATTCCACATCTTGGAGATTATGAGCTTAACGAATTGCGTCCTATTATTATTCAAAAATTCGTTACGCAACTTTCCCAATGTGGGAATTTGAAAACGGGTGCAGGGCTATCCCCAAACTCGGTAAATTCTATTATCACGGTAATTCAAGTATCTCTTGAAACGGCAAACAGAATAGGTTTATCAGATGAATATGTTGCAGACAAAATTAAGAGACCTAAAATTACTGAAAAAGAAATTTCTTGTTTTACCCCTATAGAACAAAAGCAAATCGAGCAAGCAGTAATCAACAGTAAAAAAAGAAAAATGATAGGAATATTGCTGTGCCTATATTCTGGCTTGAGAGTAGGAGAGGTTTTAGCACTTGAATGGAAAGATGTTGATTTTTTAAAGTTAGAGTTAAACGTTAATAAAAGTTGTTACGACGGAAAAGATGCAAAGGGCAACTTTGCTAGAATAATTGATACGCCTAAAACAGCTTCTTCGCATAGGGTTATCCCTATACCAAAACAGTTAATGCCATATTTAAAAGAAGCAAAAAAGAATAGTTTAAGTAATTATGTCGTAAACAATGGGGATAAAATTATATCTGTAAGGTCGTATCAGAAAACGTTTTCATCTTTATTGAATCGCTTAAAAATAAAGCATAGAGGATTTCATGCGCTACGTCACACGTTTGCTACTCGTGCTTTAGAATGTGGAATGGATGTAAAAACTCTTTCAGAAATACTAGGTCATAAGTCACCAACAATAACGCTTAATCGTTATGTTCATTCGCTTATGGAACACAAGAAGGAAATGATGAACAAACTGGGAAAACTTTTATAAAAAAAATAAAGGCATCTACTATTGCAATAGATGCCTAAATATATTAATAATATATCAAATAATTACCAAAAAGTCAAGTAAACAGTGGTTTTTTGAAAAGAGATTTTGATAAACAATTCATAATAAATCTATATTATGAACTTCAAGCAAAAAAAGTTCACCTATTGCAATAGTAGATGCCTTTATTTTTTTTATAAAAGTTTTCCCAGTTTGTTCATCATTTCCTTCTTGTGTTCCATAAGCGAATGAACATAACGAT
>JAZUMP010000002.1:0-24026 GCA_045603725.1 Christensenellaceae bacterium | reverse complement strand
TGAATTGCACTAAAGTGCATTAAAAGGCAATTCAATTCATGGAGCGTAGCGAGAATTCATGGCTTTAGCCAATTCATGACAATTTATTTGTCTATTCATTTATTATATATAAAAATCGGGAGAGCAATGCTCTCCCCTACGTTTAATTTTGTTTTCATTAATAGATTATTAATAGATTCTCCGTTAGTCCGTCGTTGCAAGCAAAACGGAGAATGACATATCGGATACTTACTCCTTAAATAATGCCAACTTTATTAGTGTTCTTTTAAAAGTCTTTGAAGTAAAACGTTTAATAATCAAAAAGTGCATAATGCGAGTTAAATTAGACTTACGCCTTGCAGTTAATACTTGCCGTATTAACAAAAGGTTAAGGCTAATTTTACGAAGTAGTAGGTGCTTTTTTGATATTAATAAGTTTTACGGAAAAGACAATTCTTTTAAAAATCCTTATCACAATAAACGCAACGATATTTACCGTTTTCAACTGGTCTTGCCATGCCTTTTAATTCTTGTTCGGTTTGAGAGATGCAAACGGGATTAGAGCATTTAAATTTATTATATACTATTTTACTATCGTTTAAAGTAAACTTACTTTTATCTTTTTTAGCGATATTAAGAAGCATTAAAATAAGAGCCATACGCATAATTTTGCCGTTTTCCACTTGCTTAAAGTAGCAGGCTCTCTTATCATCGTCTACGTCAACGGAAATTTCATTTACCCTTGGAAGTGGATGAAGAACTATCGTATCTTCTTTGGCTTTATCAAGTTTTTCTCTACTAAGAACGTAACTATCTTTTAAACGCTCGTACTCACTTCTATCGGTAAAGCGTTCTTCTTGAACTCTAGTCATATAGAGTACGTCAAGCGATGGGAGCGAATCTTCAAGGCTATCAGTTTCAACGTAATTCATATTAAACTTATCTAAAACGTCTTCTTTTACGTACGAAGGAATTTTAAGTTCGTTTGGCGAAATTAATACTATTTTTACGTTGTTATATCTTGCAAGCGCACCTATTAAAGAGTGTACCGTTCTACCGTACTTTAAGTCGCCACAAAAGCCTACGGTTAAATTATCAAAAGTGCCCTTTTCACGCTTTATTGTAAGTAAATCGGCAAGGGTTTGAGTTGGATGACAATGCCCACCGTCTCCTGCGTTAATAACGGGAATATTCCCACTCAACGCTGAAACGAGCGGCGCGCCTTCTTTTGGGTGGCGCATAGCAATAATATTAGCGTATTTACTAATAACTCTAGTAGTATCACTTACGCTTTCTCCCTTTGATGCAGAAGAACTAGAAGCCGAAGAAAATCCTATAACGCTTCCACCAAGTTCAAGCATAGCCGACTCAAATGAAAGCCTAGTTCTCGTTGACGGCTCGAAAAATAGCGTTGCAAGTTTTTTACCTTTGCATTTTTTTGAGTATTTTTTAGGATGCTTTATTATATCGCTTGCAGTTTTTAATAATCCGTCAATCTCTTCAACGGATAAATCTACAACGTCAATTATACTTCTCATATGTCCCCTTATTTAATCCAAGATTCGTCAGACGGATTGTTCCTAAACTTAATAAGCCTTTCAACGTCTTCTTTCTCAATATATCCTTCTTCAGCAGCAGTTTCGGCAATTACGTCAAAATTAGTTAACGATATATTTTTAACGTTTGCTTCGCTAAGCCTATCAAGACCTTTTTTCATGCCGTAAGTGAAAATACTTACAACGCCTAAAACTTCTGCGCCTGCTTCCCTTAAAACGTTAACTACTTCAATAACGCTACCACCAGTTGAAATTAAATCTTCAACGACTACTACCTTTTGACCTTTTTCAAGTTTACCTTCAATTTGGTTTTGTCTACCATGGTCTTTTGCGCCTGAGCGAACGTAACCCATAGGGAGATTTAAAAGGTGGCCGGTAATTGCTGCGTGCGCAATGCCTGCAGTTGAAGTACCCATTAACACTTCTACTTCAGGGTAGTTTTCTTTAATAGTTTTTGCAAGAGCGTTTTCAACGTCATCTCTAACTTCTACTGAAGTTAAAGTTAAACGGTTATCACAATAAACCGGGCTTTTAATACCACTTGCCCAAGTAAAAGGCTCGTTTGGACGGAAGAAAACCGCTTTAATTTTAAGTAAATCTTTTGCAATAAGTTTTTCTATATTTTCCATAATTACTCCTTAAATAAAGTTGTCTTTTTAGTTTAAAAATTCGTTTACACAGCGCTTGTATGCTTCAACAGGGTTTTCACTTGCAGTAATTGGTCTACCAACAACTATATAGTCAGAACCTAATTCTTTTGCTTTTTTTGGAGTAGTAACGCGTTTTTGATCGCCTACTTCACCGTCTGCAAACCTTACGCCTGGCGTTATTGTTAAAAATTCTTGACCACAAACATCGTGCACTTTGCCTGCTTCAAGTGGAGAACAAACAACACCGTCAAGCCCTGCAATTTTACTATTTTTAGCGTAGTGCATAACGACTTCGTCGATAGGCTTATCAATTAAAAGGTCCTTTCTCATACTTTCTTCATCGGTTGAAGTAAGTTGCGTTACGGCAATAAGTATTGGTCTACTTCCGTCAGGACGAGTGAGACCTTCTAACGCGGCTTTCATCATATTTATAGTTCCACCTGCATGAAGGTTACACATATCTACGTCAAGCCTTGATAAAACTGCCATTGATTTTTTAACGGTATTGGGAATATCGTGAAGTTTTAAATCTAAAAAGATTTTATGCCCTCTTTTCTTGATTTCTTTAACGATTTCCGGGCCTTCAGCATAGTAAAGTTCCATACCTATTTTAACGAAAGGTTTTACGTCAGTAAACTTATCTAAAAAAGATAATACTTTTTCTTTACTATCAAAATCACAAGCAATAATTACGTCTTTAGCCATTATTTTACCACTCCTATAATTTCTTTTAATGAATTTATTTTATACTTTTCCATAACTTTTGGCAAGTCGCTTATAATATCACGGCAAGCGTACGGATTTATTAAATTTGCCGCGCCTACTTCTACTGCAGTTGCTCCCGCCATCATCATTTCAATAACGTTTTCTGCGCTTTCAATGCCACCTATCCCAATTACTGGAATTTTAACGGCGTTAGCAACTTGGTAAACCATTCTAACTGCAACCGGGAAAATAGCAGGGCCCGAAAACCCACCCATTTTGTTTGCAATAACAGGTCTTTTAGACTTTAAATCTATTCTCATACCAAGAAGCGTATTTATTAAACTTACACCGTCTGCACCACCGTCTTCACACGCTTTTGCAATAGAAACTATATCCGTTACGTTTGGCGAAAGTTTTATAATTACGGGTTTTGTAGTTGCGCTCTTTACGGCTTTAGTTACTTCGTAAACGTTTTTAACGTCAGTACCAAAACTCATACCACCACCGTGTACGTTCGGGCAACTTACGTTAATTTCAAGCCAACCTACTTCTTCGCATTTATCAAGTCTACTTGAAGTGTAAACGTAATCGTCAACCGAAAACCCACTAATGTTTGCCATTACTTTTTTATTAAAGCATTTTCTAAGTTTTGGAAGTTCTTCGCTAATGACTTTATCAACGCCGGGGTTTTGTAGCCCTACTGCATTTATAAGCCCTCTTTCGCACTCGGCTATTCTAGGGGTGGGATTACCAAATCTAGCGTCTTTAGTCGTTCCTTTAAAAGAAAACGTACCTAAAATATTTATATCGTAAAACTCGTTAAACTCATAGCCGTAACCAAAAGTTCCACTTGCGGGAATTATAGGGTTATCAATTTCAATTCCACAAAGGTTTACCTTCATTTCTCCCATATAATTTCCTCCTTTTTAAGAACGGGGCCGTCTTTACATATGCGCTTATTACCATATAAGGTTTTACAAGAACAACCCATACATGCGCCAAAACCACAGCCCATACGCTCTTCAAAACTGTATTCGCCACTAGTTACGGTATTATTATATACTGCTTTTAACATAGGTAGTGGTCCACAAGTATAAACGTAGGTATAATCTAAGCCGTTTATTGCGTCGGTTACAAAACCTTGAGTGCCGTAACTTCCGTCAACGGTTGTAACTATTACTTTTGCGCCCAACTTTTCAAAGTCTTCTTTCAAAATTATTTCATCTTTAGTATTAAAACCTAAAATTACCGTAACTTTTTTGTTTTGCGCAATAAGTTTTTTAGCAAGTAAATAGAGTGGTGGAACGCCAACACCCCCACCTATTAAAAGTGGATTATCTCCCGAAGCGTTTAAGTTATATCCGTTGCCAAGCCCTGTTAAAACGTCTAACCTTGCACTTTTTAAGGTAGACATAATTTCCGTTCCTTTACCAACTACTTTATAAACGATAGTAACTGAAGTCTCGTCTTTATCAAAAACGGAAATTGGTCTTCTTAGATATAAACCGTCAATTTTAATATTGATAAATTCGCCTGCATTTACAATGCTTGAAACGTCGCCAACAAGTTTCATTTTATAAACGTTTTCGGCTATTTTATCATTTGACAAAATAGAATAAAAACCTTGTTTCATAATTCTCCTACGCGTCGATTGTAGAAATACAAATCGTAGTTTCTTCAAGTACGTCTAAAAGCGTTGCAACCGTATCGAGCGAAGTGAAAATGTTTACGTTGTTTTCCGTTGCAAGTTTTCTTATTTCGTGGCCGTCGTGAGAAGTTGATTCGCTACTACCTATATCACTAGTATTTATAATGTACGCTAAATGACCTTGCCTAATAGCGCTTGGAATTTCATCAGAGCCTTCGCTAATTTTACCTAAAACGTGAGTTCTAATAGCGTTTTTCTTTAAAAATTCCGCCGTACCTTTAGTTGCTTGAATATTAAATCCTAAGTTGTAAAATCTTCTAATTAAAGGTAAAACTTCATCTTTATCATTATCGGCAACCGTTACGAATACCGTTCCGTAATTTTGCACTTTTAAGCCCGATGCTTGAAGCGCTTTATAAAATGCACGGTAAAGTTTATCGTCGTAACCTATTGCTTCGCCCGTAGATTTCATTTCAGGAGAAAGATAAGCGTCTAACCCTCTAATTTTATTAAATGAGAATACGGGAACTTTAACGTACCATCTCTTCTTTTCTTCTGGGTAAATATCGAAAATGCCTTGTTCTTTTAAACTCTTACCTAAAATAACTTCAGTTGCTATATCTGCTAGACTATAGCCAGTTGCTTTAGATAAGAAAGGAACGGTTCTTGATGAACGTGGGTTAACTTCAATTATAAATACGTTTTCATCTTTATCAACGATAAATTGAATATTATATAAGCCCACAATTCCAATACCCAAGCCCAATTTTTTAGCGTAGTCTAAAATAATGCCCTTTACCTTATTAGATATAGAGAAAGTTGGATAAACGCTTATAGAGTCGCCAGAGTGAATACCCGTTCTTTCAACGAGTTCCATAATACCTGGAACAAATACGTTTCTACCATCGCAAATAGCGTCAACTTCAACTTCTTTACCAACGATATATTTATCTACTAAAACAGGCTTGTCCTCATCAATTTCAACGGCAGTTTTTAAATATCTTATAAGTTGCTTTTCGTTAGAGACGATTTGCATCGCTCTACCACCCAACACAAAACTTGGTCTAACGAGTACCGGATACCCAATTTCTTCCGCTGCCTTAACGCCGTCTTCAATCTTTGTTACTGCTTTACCCTTTGGTTGTGGGATATTAAGCTCACGTAAAATCTTTTCAAAAGAATCTCTATTCTCGGCTTTTTCAATCGCATCGCAATCGGTACCTATAATTTTAACACCGCGCTGTCTCAAAGGTTCGGCAAGGTTTATAGCCGTTTGACCACCAAGCGAAGCAACGACGCCAAGTGGCTTTTCAAAATCAATAATATTCATTACGTCTTCACAAGTTAATGG
Source organism: Christensenellaceae bacterium (assembly GCA_045603725.1). Taxonomy (GTDB): domain Bacteria; phylum Bacillota; class Clostridia; order Christensenellales; family Borkfalkiaceae; genus HGM11412. The sequence continues at coordinate 18,137 of JAZUMP010000002.1, read as the reverse complement.
CTCGAAATAAAGTTTATCCGACGTAGTGTAATCCGTCGATACGGTTTCAGGGTTATTATTGATAATAATTGCTTCATAGCCTGCTTTTTTAATAGTTGAAACGGCGTGAACGGTAGAATAGTCAAATTCTACGCCTTGACCAATTCTTATTGGGCCTGCACCTAAAACGATAATCTTTTTCTTACTCTCTAGTTTGGCTTCTGTTTTACCGTAATAAGAAGAGTAAAAATAAGGAATATACGCATTAGTATGGCACGTGTCAACCATTCTATAGTAAGGCAATAAACCTTCAGACTTTCTAAGTTCGTAAACTTTAAGTTCGGTAGTATTCCATAACTTTGCAATATACTTATCAGAAAAGCCCATCATTTTAGCGCCTTTTAACGCTTTAACGTCACCTTTCTTTTCCTTTAAAAGTTCTTCCATTTCTATAATGCTTGCTATTGCTTCTAAGAAAAGATTTGTGATTTTCGTTACTTCGTGAAGTTTTTCTACGCTTTCTTTACGCCTTAAAAGTTCTGCTATTGCGTAAATATTATCATCTCTAAATTCGCTAATATAATCGTAAAGTTCTTCAGTCGTTTTACCGTCGAACTTAGGCATATAAATATGGCAAACGCCAATTTCAAGCGACCTTATCGACTTTAACATACACTCGGTTAATGAACTTCCTATTCCCATAACTTCACCCGTCGCTTTCATTTGAGTTCCGAGTTTATTAGAAGCGTTAGTGAATTTATCAAATGGGAAGCGTGGGAATTTAGCAACTATGTAGTCAAGCCTTGGCTCAAATTCTGCAGTGGTATTAGCAATAGTTATTTCGCTAAGCGCCATACCTACTGCAATTTTAGCAGTTACCCTTGCAATAGGATATCCACTCGCTTTAGAAGCAAGTGCCGATGAACGCGATACCCTTGGGTTTACTTCGATTAGGTAGTATTCGCTTGAAGTTGGATTTAAAGCGAACTGAACGTTACAACCACCCTCGATTTTAAGTTCTTTTATAAGTTTAATGGCACTATCGTTAAGCATTTTTAAATCTTTTGAATTTAAAGATAAAATAGGAGCAACTACGATAGAATCACCCGTATGTACGCCAACAGGGTCTAAGTTTTCCATTCCACAAATAGTTATTGCTTTACCAGTAGAGTCGCGCATAACTTCAAACTCTATTTCCTTATACCCCTTTACGCTCTTTTCAACTAATACTTGATGAACAGGAGAGAGTTTAAACGCGTTTAAACCAATTTCTACAAGTTCTTCTTCGTTATCAGCAAAGCCACCACCGGTACCACCTAAAGTAAACGCAGGGCGCAATACTACAGGATAACCTATTTTTTTAGCGGCTTCTTTTGCTTCTTCTATTGAGTAAGTAATTTCAGATGGGATTACAGGCTCGCCGATACTTTGGCAAAGTTCTTTGAACATTTCCCTATCTTCAGCCCTTTCAATACTTTCTACCTTGGTTCCTAAAAGTTCAACGCCACATTCTTGAAGTACGCCCTTTTTATCAAGTTGCATTGCGAGATTTAAACCCGTTTGACCACCGATACCCGGAAGTATTGCATCTGGTCTTTCATATCTTAAAATTTTAGCAACGTACTCTAAAGTTAAAGGCTCCATATAAACTTTATCTGCAATCGTAGTATCAGTCATAATCGTTGCAGGGTTAGAGTTAACGAGTATTACTTCATAACCTTCTTCTTTAAGCGCCAAGCACGCTTGAGTACCAGCATAGTCAAACTCCGCCGCTTGACCAATCACGATTGGGCCAGAACCTATAATTAAAATCTTTTTAATATCCTTTCTCTTTGCCATTTTAACTACTCCTTATAATTCTAAAATCTTATTATCAACTATCGTTGCTATTCTCTTTCCATAAACCTTTAAGCCTTCAAAAGGAGAACTTTTACCCTTTGACTTAAAGTCTTTACTATCAATCACGTATTCGCTTTCTAAATTCCACACCGAATAATCTTCTTTTAAAGGTATATTAAAGCGCTTTCTTGGGTTAATTGACATAAGTTCAATTAATTTTTCTAGCGTTATAATACCAGTTTTTACAAGATTCGTATATAAAATTGGAAAAGCCGTTTCTAGTCCGACTATTCCGTTTAAACTGCCCTTTAACCCTTTAGATTTTTCTTCTTTAGAGTGGGGAGCGTGGTCGGTTGCTATCATATCGATAGTCCCGTCTATTATACCCTCAATTAAACTAAGCCTATCTTCTTCACTTCTTATTGGTGGGTTCATTTTATATTTGCCATCATCACTTAGCATCATATCGTTAAATACTAAATAGTGTGGTGCAGTTTCGCAAGTGATATCAACGCCTTCACTTTTTGCTTTTCTTATAATTTCAACGCTTTCCTTAGTTGAAACGTGGCAAACGTGATACCTAACACCCGTCTTTTTTACAAGTTCTATATCTCTTTCAATTTGCTTATATTCACTTTCAGACGGAATTCCTTTATGACCGTTTAATTTAGCATATGTTCCATCGTGAATATATCCACCGTTCAAAAGAGAATTGTCTTCACAATGCGCGACGATTATTTTGTTTAAACGCTTTGCCTTAAGCATTGCGCTTTCCATCATATCATCTCTTTGAACGCCCCTACCATCGTCAGAAAAAGCGCAAACGTAAGGCGATAATTCTTCCATTTTAGATAATTCTTCACCCATTTGACATTTAGTTATAGAGCCGTATGGCAAAACTTCAATTTTGCCTACTTTTTTAATGGCGTCAAGTTGTAATTTTAAATTGTCTAAATTATCGGGAACGGGCTTTAAATTAGGCATCGTAACTACGGTAGTATATCCACCGTTTATTGCAGACGCTACGCCCGACTCAATAGTTTCTTTATATTCAAAACCCGGCTCTCTGAAATGCACGTGCACATCACAAAAACCGGGTAAAATAACACAATTATTAATATCTTCAAGGGAAAAAATTCCCCCGTTTAAAAGTTGACTTTTAATTTCACTATTTAATTCGTTAACCTTTAAAATTTCCATAATCACCTTAAAAAAAATTGCCTGCCGTAGAAAATCGGCAGACAAAAAATACTATTTTTATAGTTACGGTTATTTTATCTTGCCGATATCACAGTATCGCACTTAAAGACTATTTTTATTATAATAACACATTAATATTAATTAGTCAATTAAAATAACCATTTAATTAAATTAAAATAATCCTGAAATTTCTCCGTTCTCGTTGACGTCGATATTCTCAGCGGCAGGAATTTTAGGAAGCCCCGGCATTGTCATAATATCGCCCGTTAAAACTACAATAAATCCTGCGCCAGCCGAAACTTTAACGTTTTTAACGGTAATTTCAAAGTTTTCGGGAGCGCCTAATTTTTTAGCATCGTCAGAGAAACTGTATTGAGTTTTAGCAACGCATATAGGTAAATTCTCGTAACCAAGTTCAGTAAGTTTATCTATTTGCTTTTTAGCAGTAGGAGTTATAACCACGCCTTTACCGCCGTAAATTTTAGTTACTAAACTTTCAATTTTTTCTTTAATAGTTTGATTATCATCGTAAGCAAAAGTAAATTCGTTTGGCATTTCGCATAAATTAACTACTTCTTTTGCAAGTTCAACGCCACCTTCTCCACCTTTTGCCCAAACGTCTGATAAAATAACGTTTACGCCGAGTTTTTTGCAAGCCGAAATAATAAACTCAATTTCGCTATCGGTATCGGTTGGGAATTTATTAATTGCAACGACTGACGGAAGTTTATAAACGTTTTTAATATTAGAAACGTGGCGAAGAAGATTTGGAATACCCTTTTCAAGCGCTTCGATATTTTCTTTAGATAAATCTGCCTTTAATACTCCACCGTGCATTTTAAGTGCTCTAACCGTAGCAACGATAACGACGGCCGACGGTTTAAGTCCTGCTTTTCTACATTTAATATCTAAGAATTTTTCTGCTCCTAAATCTGCGCCGAAACCTGCTTCAGTAATAGCATAATCTGCTGATTTTAAAGCCATTTTCGTTGCTAAACAAGAGTTACAACCGTGCGCAATATTTGCAAAAGGTCCACCGTGAACGAACGCAGGAGTATGCTCTAGGGTTTGAACGAGGTTTGGCTTTAAAGCATCTACTAAAAGCGCAGTCATTGCGCCTTGAGCCTTTAAGTCTTTACAGTAAATAGGCTCGTCGTTATAGTTATAGCCAATTATAATGTTAGAAATCCTTTGTTTAAGGTCGTTAATTGAAGTAGACAAGCAAAGTATAGCCATAATTTCACTTGCAACAGTTATATCAAAACCGTCTTCCCTTGGAACGCCGTTCGCTTTTCCCCCAAGACCGTTTACGATGCTTCTAAGTTGCCTATCGTTCATATCTATGCATCTTTTAAAGGTAATTTTTCTCACGTCAATACCCAAACTGTTTCCTTGATGGATATGATTATCTATCATAGCGCATAAAAGGTTATTTGCAGCGCCTATTGCGTGAAAATCACCGGTAAAGTGAAGATTTATATCTTCCATTGGAACGACTTGAGCATATCCACCGCCTGCCGCACCACCTTTAACACCAAATACCGGACCTAAAGACGGCTCGCGAAGAGCAACTGCAACGCTTTTACCTATCTTTTTAAGACCGTCGGCAAGACCAATAGTCGTAGTAGTTTTTCCTTCGCCCGCAGGGGTTGGAGTAATTGCGGTAACTAAAACGAGTTTACCGTCCTTTTTATCACTTTCCTTTAAGTAAGAAAGGTTAATTTTTGCCTTATATTTTCCGTAGCATTCAACGTATTTATCATCAATTCCTATTGATTTAGCAATTGACGAAATATCGTCCATTTTAACGCTATGCGCAATTTCTATATCAGTCAAAAATGCCATAATCCACCTATTATTTAAAATATTTTACTGCCGACTTAAATAATTTCATATCGTAGTTGCCGTAAACGTTTTTATATAATCCGTTATTGTATCTTTCAGAATGCCCCATTTTACCTATAACTCTACCGTCTGGAGAAAGAATACCTTCAATAGCCATATTAGAATTATTTGGGTTAAATTGAATATCGCTAGTAGCAAGACCACAGTCATCAACGTATTGAGTTGCAATTTGACCGTTTTTGATTAAAGTTTTAATAACGTCATCACTTGCAACGAACCTTCCTTCACCGTGAGAGATAGGAACTTTTATAATGTCGCCAACGTTTACGAGTCTAAGCCAAGGCGAGTTGTTTGAAACTACCCTTGTTGACACGATTTTAGATTGGTGGCGACCAATAGAGTTAAACGTAAGAGTTGGTGAATTTTCATCGACGTCAACAATCTTACCGTAAGGAACTAAACCGAGTTTAATAAGGGCTTGGAAACCGTTACAAATACCACACATTAAACCGTCGCGCTTTTCGAGTAACGTGGTAACTTTTTCTTTAATCTCTTTATTCCTAAAGAACGCGGTTATAAATTTACCCGAACCGTCTGGCTCGTCCCCCCCTGAAAATCCTCCTGGAATAAATATAATTTGCGACTCGTCAATCTTCTTAGCAAAGGCTTCAACGCTTCTTTGAACGCCGTCTGCAGTTAAGTTGTTAATAACGAAAATTTCCGCTTCTGCACCTGCTTCTTCAACTGCTTTTTTAGAATCGTATTCACAGTTAGTTCCTGGGAAAGCAGGAATTAAAACTTTAGGTTTTGCAACTTTAATGTTAGGTACTAATATTTTATTAGTGTTAAACGAATAATTTTCTATCTTTCCTTTACTTTCAGTAGCGTTCATTGGATAAACGCTTTCTAAAACGTTTTCATAAACGTTTTCAAGTTCGCTTAAATTAATTACTTCGTCTTTATACTCAATAGACTTTTCGCAAGTAGTATAACCTAAAAGTTTACCGACTTCTATATCGCTATTGAGTTCAACGATAAACGCGCCGTAGTTATATTTAAAAATATCAACTAAATCAATATTACTATCATATTTGAAGCCTAAGCCGTTACCAATACACATTTTGTATACTGCTTCGGCAACACCACCGTAGCAAGGCGTATACGAAGATAATATTTCACCTTTTTTATTGAGTTCGCTAAGTAAATTATAATTCTCAATAAGGCTTTCAATATTAGGCAATCCGTCTTTATTATATTTAGTTTCAATTAAAACTACTTTACTTCCCGCCTTTTTAAATTCTGGGGAAATAATATTTTGAACTTTTGAAGTTGTTACCGCAAAAGATACGAGCGTTGGTGGAACGTCTAAATTTTCAAAACTACCACTCATCGAGTCTTTACCGCCGATAGCCGCAACGCCTAAATCTTTTTGTGCTCTAAACGCGCCGAGAAGCGCAGCCATAGGCTTGCCCCAACGCTTAGCGTCTTTAGACGGGCGTTCAAAATATTCTTGGAAAGTAAGGTAAGTATCTTTAAATTCTGCACCCGTTGCTATAAGTTTTGAAACCGATTCAACTACTGCAAGATAAGCACCGTGATAAGGGCTCTTTTCAGAAATAAACGGATTGTAACCGTAACTCATAAGCGAACAATCGTCAGTACTGCCGTTTTCAACCGATATCTTTTGTACCATTGCTTGAATTGGAGTAAGTTGCCTATTACCACCAAATGGCATAAGTACCGTGCCTGCACCGATAGTAGAGTCAAATCTTTCGGAAAGTCCACGCTTAGAGCAAACGTTTAAATCTCCAACTAATTTTTTATAATTTGAAGTAAAGTTAGTTGCATACGCTTTATCATAACTTTGTGGTTTTTTAACCTTTACCGAAATATGTTTTTCTGCACCGTTAGAATTTAAGAAATCTCTAGAAACGTCTACGATTATATTCCCTTTCCATTCCATAGTAAGGCGCTTTTCTTCTTTTACGGTTGCAACTACCGTTGCTTCTAAGTTTTCACTACTAGCAAGTTCAATAAACTTATCAACGTCTTTACTCTCAACAACAACTGCCATACGCTCTTGCGATTCGCTTATTGCAAGTTCAGTTCCGTCAAGACCTTCGTATTTTTTAGGAACTTTATCAAGATTGATGTGAAGCCCGTCTGCAAGTTCACCGATAGCAACCGAAACGCCACCTGCACCGAAGTCGTTACAACGCTTAATCATTCTGCTTGCAGTTTCGTTTCTAAACAACCTTTGAAGTTTTCTTTCTTCAGGTGCGTTACCCTTTTGAACTTCAGCTCCGCAACTTTCAAGAGATTCTATAGTATGCGATTTAGAAGAGCCCGTTGCACCACCGCAACCGTCTCTACCCGTTCTACCACCAAGTAGAATAACTACGTCGCCCGGCATAGGACATTCTCTTCTAACGTTCTTTTCAGGAGCAGCAGCAATAACAGCGCCTATTTCCATTCTTTTTGCTTGATATCCGTCGTGATAAATCTCATCAACTATACCCGTTGCAAGACCAATTTGGTTACCGTATGAAGAATAACCTTGAGCGGCTGTAGTTACTATTTTTCTTTGTGGAAGTTTACCTTCTAAAGTTTCACTTAACGGTTTTAAAGGATTACCTGCACCCGTTACGCGCATTGCGCCGTAAACGTAACTCCTACCCGAAAGTGGGTCTCTTATCGCGCCACCTATACAAGTAGCAGCGCCACCAAACGGCTCGATTTCCGTTGGGTGATTGTGCGTTTCGTTCTTAAATAGTAAAAGCCAAGGCTCTTTCTTGCCATCGATTGTAACGTTAATTTTAACAGTACAAGCATTAATTTCTTCCGATTCGTCGAGTTTATCGAGTTTACCCGTCTTTTTAAGATATTTACCCGCTAAAGTTCCAATATCCATTAAGTTTATAGGCTTAGTTCTATTTAAAAACTCTCTAGTTTTAATATAATCTTCGTAAGTTTTTTGTAAGAGTTCGTCTTCAAACTCTACGTCGTCAATCGTAGTTAAGAAGGTAGTATGACGGCAGTGGTCCGACCAATACGTATCAATCATTCTAATTTCGGTTATAGTCGGATTTCTATTTTCTTTTTTAAAGTATTCTTGACAAAATGCAATATCATCTTCATCCATTGCAAGCCCGTAAGTTTTAATAAACTGTTTAAGACCACTTTTATCAAGTTCGTTAAAGCCGTTTAAAGTTTTAACCGTTGTTGGAAGGTCGTATTCTACTTTTAACGTTTTAAAAGTTTCAAGCGAGGCTTCACGCGATTCAACCGGGTTAATAACGTATTTTTTGATTGCCGAAATATCTTCTTTAGATAAATCGCCGTATAAAATATATACCTTAGCCGTTCTAACGAGTGGTCTTTCAATTTTAGCAATGATTTGTAAACATTGAGAACAAGAATCTGCTCTTTGGTCAAACTGACCTGGTAAATATTCAACTGCAAAAACAATTCCACCTTGAGTATCTAACGCATCGTAACAATTATCTACTTGTGGCTCGGAAAACACCGTAGTTTTAGCGTAGTTAAAAAGGTCCACGTCAATATTTTCAACGTCATACCTATTAATTACCCTAACTTTATTTAAACCTTTTATTCCCAAAAAGGTAATAATATCACTATATAATCCGTTTGCTTCGTGTAAAAAGCCTTGCTTTTTTTCTACAAATAAGCGATATACCATTATTTATACTCCTTTTACGCTTAAAGCCTTTTTGCCTATATCTTTCCTAAAATATTTATTTTCAAAAGTAATTAAATCTGCTAACTTATATGCGTTTTCAATCGCCTTAGATAAGTCTTCGCCAACCGAAGTTGCTCCTAAAACTCTACCACCAGAAGTTTTTAAAACGCCGTCATCTAATTTAGCGCCTGCAACGTAAATTTCACCGTTATAGGTTTTAGGAAGCGTAATTTCATAGCCCGTTTGATATTTTTGTGGATAGCCGTTTGATGCTAAAACTACGCAACACGCACTTTTACTAGAAAATTTAACTTCCATATCTTTTAAAGTGCCGTTTGTAGTTGCCATCATAACTTCAAGTAAATCCGACTCTAAAAGTGGTAAAACTACTTGAGTTTCAGGGTCGCCGAATCGACAGTTATATTCTATAACCTTAGGGCCGTTTTTAGTGAGCATCAACCCAAAATATAAGCATCCTTTAAAAGTCCTACCTTCTTCCTTCATCGCTTTTATCGTAGGTAAAAAGATGGTTTCCATACACTCTTTTTGAAGTTTTTCGGTATAAAATGGGTTTGGAGCAATAGTGCCCATACCACCCGTATTTAAACCCGTATCGTTATCGCCTGAACGCTTGTGGTCCATTGACGAAATCATAGGAATAACCGTTTCGCCATCTGTAAAGGAAAGAACGGAAACTTCAGGACCTTCTAAAAATTCTTCAATTACTACGTTATTACCACTAGCGCCGAAAATTTTATCTTCCATAATAGACTTAACGGCGTCTTTCGCTTCTTCAAGAGTCATTGCAATAATTACACCTTTGCCAAGCGCAAGTCCGTCTGCCTTAACGACTACCGGAATTGAAGAAGTTTCAAGATAATTGAGAGCGTCGTCAACGTTATTAAAAGTTTCGTATTTAGCGGTAGGAATACCGTATTTTTTCATTAAGTTTTTAGAAAAAACCTTACTTCCTTCAATAATTGCAGCGTCTTTATTTGGCCCAAAACAAGGAATACCTACCTTATTTAAAGCGTCAACTGCGCCTAAAACAAGTGGGTCGTCAGGCGCAACTACTGCGTAATCAATTTTGTTTAAAGTTGCAAATTCTACGATTTTATCTATATCTTTTGCCCCAATATTAACACAAGTAGCATCGAGTGCAATGCCACCGTTACCTGGAAGCGCATATATATTTTTTACGTTTTTGTTTTCTTTAATTTTCTTAATTATAGCGTGTTCTCTGCCACCGCCACCAACAACTAAAATATTCATTTAAATTTCCTTATTATATATTGGGAATTTTTCACAAAGCGCAATTACTTCGTTTAAAATTCTATCTTTACTGTTTTCGTAATCAAAAATAATATCAGCAATAAATCCTGCAATTAATTCCATTTCCTTTTCGCCAAAGCCCCTTGAAGTAACTGCTGGAGTTCCAAGTCTTACACCACTTGTTATAAACGGACTTTGTGGGTCGTTAGGAATAGCGTTTTTGTTTGCAGTAATATGAACTTCGTCTAAACGCTTTTCAAGTTCTTTACCAGTAATACCCGTATCTCTTAAATCTAAAAGCATAAGGTGGTTATCAGTACCGTTAGATACGAGTTTTACACCCTTTTCCATTAATTTATTTGCCAAAACTTGTGCGTTTTTAATAATGCTTTTTTGATACTCTTTAAATTCTTCAGTTAACGCTTCCCCAAATGCTACTGCTTTTGCAGCAATAACGTGCATAAGTGGACCACCTTGAGTTCCTGGGAATACGGCTTTATCTATCGCTTTAGCGTATTGTTCTTTACATAAGATAAGTCCGCCTCTTGGGCCTCGTAAAGTTTTATGTGTAGTAGTAGTTACAACGTCAGCATAAGGAACAGGACTTTCGTGTAAACCTGCAGCAACTAAGCCTGCAATGTGCGCCATATCTACCATTAAATACGCGCCTACTTCATCGGCAATTTCTCTAAACTTCTTAAAGTCAATCTTTCTAGCGTAAGCAGACGCACCCGCTAAAATGAGTTTAGGCTTATTTTCTAAAGCAAGTTTTCTAATTGCTTCATAATCAATAGTTTGAGTTTCATCGCTAACAGAATATGGTACTATATTAAAATATTTACCCGAAATATTAACGGGAGAACCGTGTGATAAGTGTCCACCGTGAGCAAGGCTCATAGAAAGTACGGTATCTCCTGGAGATAAAAGTGCAAAAAATACGGCAAGGTTAGCGTTAGCACCACTATGTGGTTGAACGTTAGCGTGTTCTGCGCCAAAAAGTTTTTTAGCCCTTTCCCTTGCAATTTCTTCAACTTCGTCAACGTATACGCAACCACCGTAATACCTTTTACCTGGGTAACCTTCAGCGTATTTATTAGTTAAAACCGAACCCGCTGCAAGTAATACCGCTGGTGAAACGATATTTTCAGAAGCAATAAGCTCTATATTGTGCCTTTGCCTTGCAAGTTCCCTATTGCAAGACTCAAAAACTTCACTATCAAATTCTTTTAATTTATCAAAAAACATTTTAGTAAACTCCTAATCTATTATAAAATCTATCGTGGTTAAAACCTTTAAATATAATATTTGATTTTTAAAACTATAGTCGCCTTTTCTTAAAACGGACTAGACGCTTGTTAGACAAGGCTCTTGACTTTTAACGATTGAGATAGACCTTTTCGGTCATCGAATCCGTTAAATTGCACAGTAAACACAGTTAAAATACTACTCACTTTAGCCTTTTAAAACCATAGTCGCGCTTTTAACAAGGCTCTTGACTTTTAACGATTGAGATAGACCTTTTCGGTCATCGAAGTCGTTAAAATTCAAAGTAAACGCAGTTAAAAGTGATGAATATAGTTTTAAAATTAATGGTGGAAAAGCCTCATCCCAGTAAAGCACATTACCATATTGTATTTATCACAAGCATTAATTACTAAGTCGTCCCTTACAGAGCCACCTGGTTCTGCAACGTAAGAAACGCCACTTAGTTTTGCCCTTTCTATATTATCACTAAACGGGAAGAACGCGTCTGAGCCTAATGCAACACCGGAAATTGAGTCTAAATACTCTCTAATTTCCTTTTGAGTTAAAGGTTCTGGTTTATATTCAAAGTATTTTTGCCAAATACCATCGGCGCAAACGTCTTCTTCAGTTTTATTTATGTAGCCGTCAATAACGTTATCTCTTTCAGGACGACCAAGCGTTTTTAAGAAAGGAAGATTTAATACTTTATCGTGTTGACGTAAAAACCAAGTATCTGCCTTACCACCTGCTAATCTAGTACAGTGAATTCTCGATTGTTGACCTGCACCTACGCCAATAGCCTGTCCATCATACGCATAGCAAACTGAGTTTGATTGTGTATATTTTAAAGTTATAAGCGAAATAATAAGGTCTTCTTTTGCTTCGCTAGACAACGTTTTATTTTGAGTTACAATATTTTTAAGTAATTCTTCGTCAATTTTAAAATTGTTTCTGCCTTGCTCGAAAGTAATTCCAAATACTTGTTTTCTTTCAACCACTTCCGGAACGTAATTTGGGTCGATTTCAATAACGTTATAAGTGCCGTTACGCTTTTTCATTAAAATTTCAAGCGCTTCAGGCTCGTAACCTGGAGCAATAACACCATCGGAAACTTCTCTTTTAATGATGTTTGCAGTAGTTACGTCGCAAACGTCAGATAAAGCAATAAAGTCGCCAAACGAGCATTGCCTATCAGTTCCCCTTGCTCTAGCATATGCGCAAGCGAGCATAGAATCATCAAGCCCCTTAATATCGTCAACAAAACAAGCCTTTTTTAATTTTTCTGGAAGTTTTTTTCCGATTGCTGCAGATGTTGGGCTAACGTGTTTAAACGACGTTGCCGCAGGTTTACCTAACGCTTCTTTTAATTCTTTTACAAGTTGCCACGCGTTAAAGGCGTCTAAAAAGTTGATATAACCTGGTCTTCCGTTTAAAATTTTAATAGGAAGTTCGCCCGACTCCATAAATATTTTAGACGGCTTTTGATTTGGGTTACAGCCGTACTTTAATTCAAATTCTTTCATTTTACACCTTATTTTTATTAATTAACCTATCTTCATATTCGTTAGTATCTAAATCTACGTATCTAACGTATAAAGAAATTTTGTTGTTTTCGTCTAAATTATTCCAAATATCGTTTGTAAAAGCGTCAATATCGTCTAAAATTTTAACTCTTTCAGGCTCGCCTTGGAAAGTTGGAATAGGGTTGCCGTCAGTTACGTATGTATGAATAAAATGACCAAGACCGTTTTTAGTAGGATAGTCAAAAGTAAATCTTTGCGTATCACTTCCAACTTCGTCAATCGATTTTAAAATACTCATTTTATAAGTAAAATCGTTATTTCCAAAAGTTAACATACCGCTAATTCTAGGAGTAAAGTTTGGAGCATCAGGCTCGAACTCTCTAGACTTTAAAGCAGATGTAAAGCATTTACCGTCTTTTATAAAATCGTAAATCGTATCCGTTTGGTCGCCGTTAGTTACGATAAGTTTATTATCAATGCTCTTTACAGCCGAATAAATTATAAGCGACGGGTCTTCTACTTTAGAAACGTCAAACGGCTCGGTATAAACGTTTCCGTCTTTTATCGTAAACACTCTATTTCTACTATTCTCACTTCTACCCATAATAAAGTAGGCTATAGCCGCCTTTTTGCCGTTTTCGGTCTTTCCTATAACAATACCTCTTCCAACGTAAGGATTACCTTTAATCCTTTCGCCCATAGGTAAAATTTCATATATATTCATTTTATTCTCCTTATACTATAGTAATTTTGAACAAACTTCTTCAACAGCCTTAGGAAGTATAATCCACTCGGCTTCTTCCATAACCCTTTTTTGTAAAATTTCAGGGGTATCGCCGTCCTTTATATAAACGGCTTTTTGCGCAATAATTTTACCACCGTCAGGAATTTCGTTAACGAAATGCACGGTTGCACCCGTAACCTTAACACCGTATTCCAAAGCCTTTTCGTGTACTTTTAAACCGTAAAAGCCCTCTCCACAAAAAGATGGAATAAGTGATGGGTGAACGTTTAATATTCTACCACTAAAAGCATCGGTAAACTTTTTAGACAAAATGCACATAAACCCTGCAAGTACTATTAAATTAATTTGATTTTCTTTCAAAAGCGCAATAATTTTATCTTCAAACTCTACGCTATCACGGCACTCTTTTTTTAAAACTACTTGAGTTTTTATACCTGCGTTTTGCGCCCTTGTTATTGCATAAGCATCTTTTTTATTAGAGATGACAAGTGAAATTTCACCGCTTTTTATAACGCCACTTTTTTGAGCGTTTATAAGTGCTTGTAAATTTGTTCCACCACCCGAAACTAAAACTGCTATTTTAACCAAAAGTTTATCCTCACTCTAAAATGACGCCGTCGCCATTTACGATTTCGCCCATAATATACGCGTCTTCACCATTTGCTTTTAAAATTTCAACTGCTTTAATTGCATCTTCCTTTTTAACGATAACACTCATACCAACGCCCATATTAAAGGTGTTGAACATATCTCTTTCAGGAATATTGCCAACCTTTTGAATTAGGTCAAAGATAGGTAAAATTTTAAGTGCGCTCTTATCGATTTTAGCGCCCATACCTTCAGGTAAACTTCTTGGAATATTTTCATAAAATCCACCACCTGTTATATGAGATATTGCTCTAACTGTTACTTGTTCTAAAAGCGCAAGTATTGGTTTAACGTAAATTTTAGTTGGAGTAAGTAGCGTTTCACCAATAGATTTGCCACCCAATTCTTCAAGTGGAGTTGAAATATCTTTTTCGCCTACACCAAATACCTTTCTAACTAAAGAGAAACCGTTAGAGTGTACGCCACTTGATGGAAGCGCAATAATAACGTCGCCAACCTCCATTGACTTTGGATTTAAAATTTTCTTTTTATCAACTACGCCCACTGCAAAGCCTGCTAAATCGTATTCGTCGATTGGGTAAAAGCCTGGCATTTCGGCAGTTTCGCCACCGATTAACGCCGCACCGCTTTGTACGCAGCCTTCACATACGCCCGATACGATAGAAGCAATTTTTTCAGGTACGTTTTTACCACAAGCAATATAGTCTAAGAAAAATAATGGTTTAGCACCACAACAAATAACGTCGTTTACACACATTGCAACACAGTCAATACCAATGGTATCATGCTTATCTTGAAGAAAAGCAATTTTAAGTTTAGTACCAACGCCGTCAGTACCACTAACGAGTACGGGTTTTTCCATACCTTGAACGTCAAGTTCAAAAAGACCGCCGAAACCACCAACGTCAGAACAAACGCCACTAGTCATAGTTTTTGCGATGTGTTTTTTCATAAGTTCTACTGCTTTATAACCTGCAGTAATATCTACGCCCGCTTGTGCGTAACTTTCCGATTTAGAATTTTTCATAATTACTCCTAATTTTCTTTTCCGTTCCAACAATAAGTACAAACTTTACACGGGTCAATACCTATCGCTTTAATCATACCTTCTAAGGTTTGATATTCAAGTGAATCGAAATTCATTTTTTTGCAAATTGCTTCTCTAAAGGCTTTACCCCTTTCGGTATTTCCATCGCTATACTCGTCAATATACTTTAAGCCTTCTTCTCCTTCAAGTTCTAATATAATCTTTCTACTTAATAAATCGGTAGCAGAAGAACTTCTTGAGAAATTTATATATTTACATACGTGCATTATCGGTGGACAAGCCGAACGCATATGTACTGATTTTGCTCCGTTGTTAAATAAAAAATCAACAGTTTCGCTAAGTTGAGTACCACGAACGATACTATCGTCAACGAAAAGCAAGTCTTTATCTTTTATAAGTTCTACGATTGGCACTTGCTTCATTTTAGCAACTTTTTTTCTTTCTTCTTGGTTAGAAGGAATAAAACTTCTTGCCCATGCAGGCGTATATTTAATAAAAGGACGAGCAAACGGAATATTACTGCTATGCGAATACCCTATCGCGTGGGGAGTACCCGAATCAGGAACACCACTAACGTAATCAACTTTTGGTAAAGTTCCCTTTTTTATTTCGTTTTCAGCCATTATTTTGCCGTTTTCCATTCTAAAGACTTCTACGTTTTTACCTTCGTACGTTGCGTTAGGATAACCGTAATACGCCCATAAAAACGCACAAATCTTCATTTCTTTATTGCCTTCGTATAAAACTTCAACGCCGTCTGGCGATATATCAACTATTTCGCCCGATTTTAATTCTTTGTAAGTTTCATAACCAAGTTTTTCGTATGCGAACGCTTCAAAACTTACGGCAAATCCATCGCTATTTTTACCAATTGCTATTGGAAGCCTACCAACTTTATCTCTTGCAACGATTAAATGTCTATTTTCAAGTAAAATCAATAGAGATAAAGAGCCTTCAATTAAGTCTTGAGCATGTTTTATACCTTCACATAAACTATCTTTCTCTTCAATAAGTGCCGCGATAAGTTCTAGCGAGTTTACTCTATTTCCCGAAACTGCTTGGAAAATGCCGTAGTTTCCACTAAGATATTCTTTTACTAGTTTTTCAATATTTGCAACGTATCCAACCATAGAGATTGCATAAGTTCCAAATTTTGATTTAATAAGTAAAGGTTGTGGGTCTAAATCACTTATACAGCCAATACATGCCTTGCCTTTAATTCTTGAAGTTATATTATCAAACTTAGTTCTAAAGGGAGAGTTTTCAACGTTGTGAATTTCTCTTTGAAATCCGTCTATAGAATTCACAGCAGCCATACCTGCCCTTGAATTACCTAAATGCGAATGATAATCAACCCCAAAAAACACGTCCCCTACGCATTGTTTTTTACTTGTAATTCCAAAAAAACCGCCCATTATATACCCCGCAAAATTTTAAGCAAAGAAAAGTTTAGATAACGTCATTGGGTCAACGTATTTACCGTCTTTATAAACACGCATATTGCCAGATGAAATTTCATCAATTAAAATTACTTCTTCACCCGAGTATCCAAACTCAAATTTAATATCGTATAATACTAAGCCCTTTTTAGCAAGTTCATCAGAAACAATTTTAGTAATCTTTTGAGTCATGTCTTTAGTTTCGTCATATTGTTTTTCAGTCATAACGCCTAAAACTACTAAACCGTCTTTAGTTACGAGTGGGTCCCCTTTAGCGTCATCTTTAAAAGTCATTTCAACGTAAGATGGAAGGTCAGTTCCCTCTTCCATATACGCACCGTAACGTCTAATAAAACTACCTACTGCTTTATTTCTACAAATAACTTCTAAACCTTTACCAAAAACTTTTGCAGGTAATACTTCCATAGTAGTATCTTTAAGGTCGCTAGATACGTAATGAGTTTTGATACCTGCTTCTTTTAATTTTTCAAAGAAATATACGGTCATTCTTAAGTTAACGTCGCCAACACCGTCAATAGTTAAACCTACTGAGTTTTCACCTGGGTCGAATTTGCCGTCTTTCCCTGTGCAATCATCTTTAAATTTTAAAAGATAATTTCCATTTTCAAGCGCGTATACGTCTTTAGTTTTGCCTTTGTAAACAAGTTTCTTTTCCATAATATTTCTCCTTAATTATTAAATTTATTTTCTACTGCTTGGTTTTTTTCAAGAACAGTTTTTCTATCTTTTTCACGTTTTGAGTTTAAAGCGCTAGCAAGTTCACTATCGGTAATAGCAAGCATTTCTATTGCTAAAAGTGCCGCGTTAGTTGCACCGTTTACAGCAACCGTTGCAACGGGTATCCCTGACGGCATTTGAAGCGTTGATAAAACCGCGTCAATCCCACCTAAATTACCCGACTCGATTGGAATACCAATAACGGGAAGAGTTGTTTGAGCGGCAATCGCCCCTGCTAAATGAGCAGCCATACCTGCAGCGGCAATAATTACACCAAACCCGTTTTCTCTTGCATTTTTAGTAAAATTAGCAGTTTCAGTTGGTGTGCGGTGTGCAGAATAAACGTGCACCTCATACTCAACGTTAAAACTCTTTAAAGTATTAACTGCTTTTTCTACAACGGGTAAATCACTATCACTACCCATAATAATTGCAACTTTTTTCATATATATCTCCTAAAATTAAAAAATTGATTTTCTTAATTATAATAAATTACGGATTACGAAGTAGATAAGCCGTTTAGAATTTAATTGCGAACCATATCGCGCGTAAATAAAAACAAAAAAGGCACACTAAACCTATAATTAGGAAGTGTGCCCAGACGGTCGGCAATATTATCCTTAGTTCCATCGTGGTACTCCACTTGTTCCGTCAGTCGCAAAGGACATTTTTAAGTTAGTTTAATTTTAACATTAATTACATATTTTGTCAACGACTTAAAGGTACAAAAAAGTTATAATTTAAAAAACTAGTAAAAATATATTTTTACTATACTATTATCATAAATGCGAGTAAAACAAAAAATGCGTTGCTGTTTGAAATGCACCCCAAAAGTTAGACACTTTAGGAGGTGCATTTTTAATGGCAAAAAAAGGACAAGTATTTAAAAAATACTCGCCAGAATTCAAATTATCCGTTATACTAGATATGCGAGAAAACCATTTAACATATACAG
>JAZUMP010000001.1:0-8934 GCA_045603725.1 Christensenellaceae bacterium | reverse complement strand
AACCACCACTCCATCTCTACTCGCCGCCCAACCCATGATAGAAACTGCTATATATGGGAAAGTTTTAGAAAAAAATTTATTAGAAAAAGAAAAAAGTAGAAATAGTCTTATTGTACCAGTGATGTTATCTATTGTTTCGGTGTGTTTAATCTATTCCTTTTTTATTAAATTTATTGAAACTATTATGCAACACTATTTACATAAACAAACGCCATTTGAATTTTCTCAAATTACAGGAATATGGTTAATTGTTGTTGGCTTAATTATTGCATTTATTTCTGATATCGTTTTAGCTAAGCGAAAGAAAGATATAGATTTGCAAATAAATAAATGGGCTAAAGAAAATCTTGGAAACGATTATGATGGTTTTAAAAAGTTTATCAATATAAAAAATAAATAAATTAAAACTTCGCTAGAACTAGCGAAGTTTTATTTTTTCATAAACAAATAATTATCTTTATCAAGTACGCAGATATTTTTATCTAGGGCGCAGATAGCGCCTGTCATTAAGTCTAATAATCGTTGCTTTTTATTTTCTTTAATTTTAGAAGTGTTTAGTATTAAGGGGCTAAATTTTAAGTAAGAAATTATCTCTTCAACTTCATTTAGTGATAGTGGAGTAAACACCCTAATATCTTTCGTGCCTAAACTATTAAAAACTTCTTGCACTTTACCTTTTACCAAAAATTTTACTTCCCACTCTTATCATATTAGAGCCGTTTTGTATTGCTATTTTATAGTCGTTACTCATGCCCATTGAAAGATACTTAAAATCGTATTTTTCTTTGTAATTATCGTAAATTTTGCGAACGGACTGCGCTTTACTATTAAGCAAAATTTCGTCAGATATATCGGGAAGCATTGCCATAAAACCTAAAACTTTAACGCTAGTTAAACTTTCGCTAAATTTAAGCGCATTTTCAACTTCGCTAAACAAAAAACCGCCTTTTTGTTCTTCGCCTAAATTAAGTTCAAGAAGAACGCTTGTTTGAGCGCCTTTTTGTTCGCTTTGCTTATTAATTTCGGCAAGTAAACTTAAACTATCAACGCTATGTATTAAGTAAACTTTTCCTATTAAATATTTAATTTTATTTGATTGGAGCCTGCCGAAAAAGTGGTAGTTTATTGGCTTTAAAACCAAATCGAATTTATCTCTAAACTCTTGCGCTTTATTTTCGCCGATATCACGTAGACCGTTACTTATTGCAATATTAATATTTTCAACCGAAACGAACTTAGTTGCGCCAACTAAGGTTACCTTTTCGCCTAAATTATTGCCGTTTTTTATTTCGTTTAAAATGCTTTGTAAATTTTTAATAATCATAGTTATAAAAATAGGTTTTAGAGTGCATCTAAAACCTGCCTTTTTGAAATACCGTGAGCCCTTTCCGATAAGGATTACCGAAGCGTTATGGTAATAGTTAACTCCGCCAAAGCTACCTTATGGCACACGCCAAGGTCCGCTTAGTGCTGCTATATTCCTATCCTGACACGGTTCACAGTTTAGCGTTGCATAAGACCTTGCCATCAACGCCACTTGTTACCGACTGCCTTCCATAAACCATACCTCGAAGGGTGTTCAACCTTGCTATAGCGGATTGCAAGTTACAGGGCACCGCTAACTCCCCGTCTATCACAGTGATATTATTGTATACCAAAAATTAAAAATTATCAAGCATTTAAAAAAGAAAATCCTTTTATTTACTTTACTTAAAGTAAATTATTTGTTAAAATATATTAAAAAGTGATAAGTATTGTCAAAAATCATTAACATTTTAAAAAAGTTTACGCAAAAATAGCGATTAGGCTTTTTTATTTTTTTTGTTAAAAGTTTAGCGTTTATAAGGAGAACTTTATGTATAAAAAAGTTGAAACTAATCTTAACTTTCTTGATAGGGAAAAAGAAATTATAAAATTTTGGGAAGAAAACAAAATTTTTGAAGAAAGTATTAAGAAAAACGAAGGTAACGAAGAATTCTGTTTTTACGATGGTCCACCGACTGCTAACGGCAAACCTCATATCGGCCACGTTTTAACGCGCGTTATGAAAGATATTATTCCTAGATACCAAACTATGAAAGGCAAGCACGTTTTAAGAAAAGCGGGCTGGGATACTCACGGTCTTCCAGTTGAACTTGAAATTGAAAAGAAACTTGGGCTTGACGGTAAGCAAGATATTGAAAAATACGGTATTGAGCCTTTCATTAAACAATGCAAAAGTTCAGTTTTTAAATATACTACCGAATGGAAAGAAATGAGCGACCGTTTAGGATACTGGTGTGATATGGATAACCCTTACGTTACTTATCACGACGATTATATTGAGTCTGAATGGTGGGCGCTTAAAGAAATTTGGAAGAAAGGTTTACTTTACAAAGGTCATAAAATCGTTCCGTACTGCCCAAGATGTGGAACTGCACTTTCTTCTCACGAAGTAGCGCAAGGCTATAAAGACGTTACTGAAAAATCAGTATTCGTTAAATTTAAAGTAAAGGGCACCAAAAACGAATATTTCTTAGCGTGGACGACTACTCCTTGGACTTTGCCATCTAACGTAGCGCTTTGCTTTAACGCTAAAGAAAACTATGCTAAAATCAAAGTTGAAGACGGCTCGATTTATATTTTAGCCGAAAAACTCGCTCCAAAACTCTTTGAAAATTACGAAGTTTTAGAAGTTAACTTAGGTAGCAAATACGAATACGCAGAATACGAGCCACTCTATGCGTTCGGCAAGTTAGAGCCTAACAAAAAAGCGTATATTTGTGTTCTTGACGATTACGTTACTATGGACGACGGTACTGGTATCGTTCACAACGCTCCTGCGTTTGGTGAAGACGATAGTAGGGTATGTAATAAATACGACGTTTCCTTTATTAACCTTGTAGACGCTCGCGGTAAAATGACTGAAGACTGCGGTGATTTTGCAGGAGTTTTTGTTAAAGACGCTGATAAACTTATTATTGAAGACTTAGATAAGCGTGGTTTAATGTTCAAAGTTCAAGAGTTTACGCACAGTTATCCTTTCTGCTGGCGTTGTAATACTCCGCTTATTTACTACGCTAGAAGTAGTTGGTTCGTTAAAACTACTGCTATTAAAGATAGGCTTTTAAATTCCAACTATTCGGTAAACTGGATGCCAGAAACTATCAAAACGGGTAGAATGGGCAACTTCCTTGAAAACGTTATCGACTGGGGTTTATCTAGAGAAAGATATTGGGGAACTCCACTCCCTGTTTGGACTTGTGATAAGTGTGGTAAAGTTCACGTTATCGGCTCAAAGCAAGAACTTAAAGAACTTTGTGGTTTAAAAGAAGATATTGAACTTCACCGTCCTTACATTGACGAGCCAAGTTTTGCATGTGAGTGTGGTGGCACTATGACTAGGGTTAAAGACGTTATCGACTGTTGGTTTGACTCTGGCTCGATGCCTTTTGCTCAACTTCACTATCCGTTTGAAAATAAAGAACTTTTTGAAACGCAATTCCCAGCAGACTTTATAAGTGAAGCCATCGACCAAACTCGTGGTTGGTTCTATACTTTACTTGTAATTTCTACTTTATTATTCGATAAATCGCCGTTCAAAAACTGTATAGTTTTAGGTCACGTTAACGATAAAAACGGACTTAAAATGTCTAAACATATCGGTAACGTAGTAGACCCTTGGACGGTTCTTGACAAACAAGGTGCCGACGCCGTTAGATGGTATTTTTACACTGGCTCTGCTCCATGGCTTCCGTCAAGATTCTATCCTGAAGCAGTTTCTGAAGCACAACGTAAATTTATGGGTACGCTTTGGAACGCTTACGCTTTCTTCGTTTTATACGCTGAAATCGACGGGTACGACCCATCTAAATACGATATTAAGTCTTGCAAACTTTCGCTTATGGATAAGTGGGCGCTTTCAAAACTTAATACTTTAATTAAAAATATTGATAACGGTCTAGAAAACTATCAAATTTTTGAAACTTCAAGAATGCTTCAAGACTACGTTGACGATTTATCTAATTGGTATATTCGCCGTGGAAGAGAAAGGTATTGGGGTAAAGATATGACGGAAGATAAAGTTTCGGCTTACACGACTCTTTACACTATTTTATTAACACTTGCTAAACTTTCAGCGCCTTACGTTCCGTTTATGGCAGAAAGTATGTATCTCAACTTAGTTCCAAACTTCTATTTGGGCGCGCCAAAATCCGTTCACCTTTGTTCTTTCCCAGTTTCTGACGAAAGTATGATTGACAAAGATCTTGAAGACGGTATGGCTATCGTATTAGATATAGTAGTTTTAGGTAGAGCGTGCAGAAATACTTCTAATATTAAAAACCGTCAACCACTTTCTAAAGTGTTCGTAGCAACCGAAAGAAAGGCGGATTTTACAGGTGAACTTTTATCAATCGCTAGAGATGAACTCAACGTTAAAGAAATTGAACTTTTAAAAGACGCTGGTGGATTTATTTCATACAAATTAAAACCACAACTTAAAACTTTAGGGCCTAAATACGGTGCTAAACTCGGTCTTATTAGAAACTTTTTAGAAACTTGTAACGCAAGCGAAGTTGTTGAAACGGTTAAATCTGGAAAATCTTACGTTGTAAACCTTGGTGGTAGCGACGTTGAGTTTACTTTAGACGATTTACTTATTTCGTCAGAGTCAATGCAAGGCTACGTTTCTTCAAGCGATAATGGTGTAACCGTGGTATTAGATACTAATATTACTGAAGAACTCTTACTTGAAGGCGTGCTTCGTGAAATAGTTTCTAAAATCCAAACTATGCGTAAAGAAGCAGACTTTGAAGTAACTGATAGAATTAATCTTTACTACGTGGCTTCAGGCAACGCTGAAAAGGTATTAAACGCTTCAAAAGAAGAATTAAAAGAAGCAGTTTTAGCATCGAACGTTATTTCGGGCGAAGTTAAAGGCTTTACTAAAGAATGGGATATAATGGGCGATAAGGTAACTTTAGGCGTAGAAGTTATATCTAAATAATAGGAGTTAATATGGTTCTTGCTAATAATTGGGAAGATTACGAAATTATAGCGACGGGCGACGGATATAAACTAGAAAGATGGCTTGACGTTGTTCTTCTTCGCCCCGACCCGCAAGTAATTTGGCCCCAGCAGGAAAAACTTAATAATTATAAAGGTTTAAACGCAAGATACGTTCGCAGTGAAACCGGTGGCGGTAGATGGGAAAAGTTAAAAGACTTTAAAGAGAGTTGGGTTATATCTTATAAAGACCTTAAGTTTTTAATAAAGCCTATGGGCTTTAAACATACTGGACTTTTTCCCGAGCAGGCCGCGAATTGGGATAAAATGACCGAACTTATCAAAAATGCAAATAGACCTATAAACGTACTTAACTTGTTTGCTTATACTGGTGGCGCTACCGTTGCTTGCTTAAAAGCAGGTGCTTCCGTTTGCCACGTTGACGCTGCTAAAGGCATGGTTGAAAGGGCAGGCGAGAATTGTAGGCTATCAAAAGTAGGCGATGGAAAGGTTAGGTTTATAATAGACGACTGTTTAAAATTCGTTCAACGCGAAATTAGGCGTGGGAAAAAGTACGACGCAATAATTATGGACCCTCCGTCATTTGGAAGAGGTCCAAACGGCGAAACTTGGAAGATAGAACACGAACTTTTTAACCTTGTTAAAACTTGCACGCAAGTTTTATCGGATAATCCGTTATTTTTCTTAATTAATAGTTATACGACTGGGCTTCAACCACAGGTTATTAAAAATATTTTAACGCTTAATATGAAAGATTACGGCGGTAAAATTGACGCGTACGAAGTCGGGCTTCCAACAAACGAAGGAATTGCTCTTCCTTGTGGATGCTCTGGTATTTGGACGGAAAATTAATAAAAGGGTGAATTTTATGGAAGAACCTATAATTTTATATGAAGATAATCACGTAATCGTAGTTTTAAAACCACAAAGCGTACCGTCTTGCGAAGACGAATCGAAAGATTTAGATATGCTCACGATTATTAAAAATTACATAAAAGTTAGAGATAATAAGCCGGGTAACGTTTATTTAGGCTTAGTTCATAGGCTTGATAGACCAACCGGTGGCGTTATGGTTTTTGCCAAAACGTCAAAGGCTGCTTCAAGACTTTCTGAGCAAATGAAAAACGGCGATTTTCAAAAGATTTACTATGCAGTATTAGTCGGTACGCTACCTATTAAAGAGCAAACGCTTACTAATTACTTAAAGAAAAACCCTATAAACAATATGGTTTACGTTTGTGGTCAAACGGTAAAGGGCGCAAAGTTTGCCGAACTTGAATATAAGGTTTTAGAAGAAAGCCGTAATTTATCTTTTGTTGAAATCAAACTTCACACGGGAAGAACTCACCAAATCAGAGTTCAAACTTCGCATTTAGGCTATCCTGTTTACGGCGATATGCGTTACGGTGGCGAAAATGCAGTTAAGGGAAATTTAGCACTTTGGGCTACTTCTCTTTCCTTTACTCATCCGATAACTAAAGAGAGGTTAACGTTTAAAGCCGAGCCACCGAAAGACCACGCTCCGTGGAAGATTTTTGATACTTCAGTAACCCTAAAACCTACTATTTAATAAAATGTCTCTATCACTATATTGCGATATAGCCAAAAAAACAACACTTGTGCAGTTGCACAAGTGTTTTTAAATTCCCGTAATTAGTTTATAAGTCCCTAAAAGCAGTAGTATTATTTGTGGCGTATTTTCAAATTTTTTTAAAATTTTAGACGCCTTGCTTTTAGATATTAATATCGCAATATGCATTAAAATTACGTGTATAACTGTAATTAAAATGGGAACTAAAATTGAATTATAACCCATTAATGATAGAGATAAAGAACCTACGGCGCCGTCAAGTCCTATCGCAAAGCCGATAATTATGCTTTCTAAAAAAATATTATCGTTTTTAGCATTTGGAACTTTTTTATTTTTGCTATCAAAAAATCCCCAAATTGCAATAATAATAAGTATACTTCCACCGATTATTTCCGAAAAGCCCGATAGCGCGTTATACGCTTTTAGTCCAAGCCCACTTCCTAGCAGGCAAAGAAGTAAAACCGTTAGTGAAATTCCAATTAAAAATTTAAAATTTTCTTTTGTTTTGACTGACATAGATATTCCGCAGAAAAAGGAGTCTAAACTGACGGAGAGTGCAGTCGTAATTAATATCAACGCATCCATAGTAAAATAGTGTTACACTAACTATTTTATTCTAAATTGCATATTTAGGTTAAAAAAATTTCAATAATATAATAGTATTTTAATTAATGTTATTGACAAAAAGGGTATTTTAAAGTAAAATATAAAAAGTATAATGATTTATTATGGGTATTAGTATATAAAAATGTAATGCCCAGTGTATTTAGGAGTATAAAATGATTAAAAACAGCGTTAAAAAACTAGTTTTATTTGCATTATGCGCTATTTTAGTATTGCCTTTTATAAGTTTTAAGGCAAATAACGTAAAAGCTGACGAACTCAAAAAAGTCTTTAAGGGAACAGATTACGTAATTTCTGTTGAACATGTTAGCGAACTTAAAGATGCGTCTATGGCAGACGTTGAAATAAAAGTAGAAAAAGACGGTGGCGCCCCAGTCGTTATTTTTGACGGCGAAGCAAAAAACGTTGACGGATATACTGCAAGTTTCTCTCCTGCTGATGATACTGCTAAAATAAATTTTTTCAATAATGGTACTTATAAAGTTACTATTTCAAAAAAGGGCGATACTGCATCTTACGTAGAAAGTTTTAAAGTTGGCGATACTGAAGAATTTCTTACGCTTGAATACGCTTTCGACGATGATAAAATTGACGCGTATGAATTAGAAGTTTCTAAAAACGCTAAAGAAGATTTTACTGCGGGCACAAGTAGTTTTTTAGTTCCTGAGTTAACTAGCCTTATTGACACTAACTTCCCGTATGAAAGTATTAAAAAAACCGTTTATTATTATGCGGTTGGCGATACTGCGACTAGTAGTAATACTGCTTCAAAAGCAGACCTTAAAATTACTATCGAAAGTTATGGTACTTATAGATTTTACGTTACTTTAGATATTGAAAAAAGTAATTTAAATATTGACGGTGGTAAATCTATTAACGTAAACGGTCTTAAAGAAGAGAAACATGGTTTTTATAGATACGCTTACGATGGTAAAGACCTTTACTACAATAAAAACGACGATAAATATTATTACGTTGACGAAACTAAATCTAACGGATATGGTGACGTTTGTGAAATAGACGATAGTTTAATGAGTAAAACTTTAAAAGTTCCCGTATTTGAATTTACTATTCCAAGTAAAAACCCTACTATTAAAATCGCTTCTAAATTTCAAGAAAACGGCTTTGTTAACCTTGAATATTCTTTACCTACAATCGAACTTTATGGCGACGTTTTAAGTGAAAAGTATGAATTAGAATATAGAGAGTATAAGAAAGAAGGTTGGGAAAATAATGAAGCAGGCTGGGAAGTTATTGACGAGTTAAAGTCTACTTCATTAAAGTTTACTCCTGAAAAAATAGGTGAATATAGACTTAAAATTACAGTGTTTGGCGTTAACGGTAAAGTAGATGACCATACTGAAATTATTAAAGTTTCTAAAGCGATTGAATCCGTTCCTTACAAAGCAAGTTTTAAAGATTGGATTGCCGTTAACTTAATTCCATTTATTCTCCTTTGCGTTTCATTTGTTTGTTTAGTTGCTATTATTTTATTGCTTACAATTAAACCGAAAGACGTTCAAGTTGAAGTAAAAGAAGAAGATAGATAAAATGAATAATGCGTTGCAAACTGATGTGAACCCAAAAGTTTAGACAAAAAATTAAATTAAATATATTGGAATTGAGTTCGGTATTTAACTGGACTCATTTTCAATTTTAAAGATATTCTTTCATTGTTGTAATAGTTAATGTATTCGTGTAGTTTTTGTATG